>CAJKAR010000019.1 GCA_905197955.1 uncultured Lentisphaeria bacterium
GCTTATTCAGCTGGACCGAAGCAGGTCACAGACCTGCACCGAGCCTGCGGCTCCTCTTATACCTCCGGGTGACCAGCTTATTCAGCTGGACTGAAGCAAGTCAATGATCTGAACCGAGCCTGCGGCTCCCTGCCCTGCGGGTGTTTTTTCTGTTTGGGTTATCATAAAAAGAGCCGGAGGAGAAAATCTCTCATCCGGCTCTGCATCATGCGGTTGTGGAAGGAATCTGTTATTTTTCTGCGGATTCCTTGGCAGGAGTTTCGGGAAGTTCCGCTTCCGATTCCGCCTTTTTCTCCTCGACTTTTCCAAGATAGGCAGGAAGATCAAGTCCGGCCATATTGGCAATGTCATGCAGCGGAGGAAGACTCTTCACCATGCCGCTGAGGAAATTGGAAGTGGCGGTTTTGCCATCCGCGCTCTTGCCGCCATCCCAGACAGTGACTTTGTCGATCTTGATTCCCTTGATCGCCTCCGCCTGCATCTGGACAAGCTGTTCCAGTTTTTCGATGATGAGCATTTTGGCGGCGGCATCGGCATTGTTTCCACACGCGGAAACGATCTGATTGAAACCTTCGCCTTTGGCTTTGAGGATTTCGAAATTACCTTTCGCTTCGGCTTCGAGTTTCATGAAGATGGCATCCGCCTGTCCTTTGGCCTCTCGACGCATCTTTTCCGCTTCGGCTTCCGCACGGATGACGGTCTGTTCCTTTTCGATCTCGGTCTTAACGATGTCTTCCGCTTTCTGCCGTTCCATTTCCATTTTGGCTCTGGCGACCTGCGCGGTTGTTTCCGCCTCGAAATCGGCCTGTTTGATCTTGGCTTCGGCAACACGTTTTGCTACTTCGGCAAGACGATAGGCTTCGGCTTCCTGTTCGACTCTCTGCGCATTGGATTTGGCGATCTCGATTGCGGAGAGGTTTTCGCCTTCGATTGCGGCGGCGTCGGCCTGTTTGACGGCAATACGTCTGTCGCGATCTGCTGCGGCTTCTCCGGTGAGGGCTTCGGCCTCGGCCTGTTTGACGGCGATACGTCTGTCACGATCCGCGGCGGCTTCTCCGGTAAGGGCTTCGGCTTCGGCTTTTTTAATGGCGATACGTCTGTCGCGATCCGCGGCGGCCTCTCCCGACTGGGCAATGGCTTCCGCTTCCGACACAGCAATACGCTGGACTTTACGGGCCTCCGCTTCTCCGATTCCGCCTTTCCGCTCTTCTTCCGCGACATCAACGCGGGCTTTGTTGACGGCTTCCGCGGCGGCGCGTCTTCCGATCGCATCAATGTATCCGCTTTCGTCGGTGATGTCGGTAATATTGACGTTCAGGAGCTGAAGTCCGAGCTTGTTGAGTTCTTCCGCGACGTTCTGCTCGATATTCCGCAGGAAGGTTTCACGGTCGGCATTGATCTGTTCGATCGTCATGGAGGCGATCACCAGACGGAGCTGACCGAAAATGATGTCTTTGGCCAGGTTTGCGATCTCATCCTGCGTCAGCCCCAGAAGACGGTTCGCCGCATTTCCCATCAGCGCCTCGTCCGTGCTGATGCCGACCGTAAACACCGACGGCACATTGATACGGATATTCTGATTGCACAATGCATTTGTCAGACCCACATCGATCTGCATCGGCTGCAGCGAAAGGAACGCATAATCCTGGATGACCGGAATCACGAATGCGGCACCGCCGTGAATACAGCGGGCGGCTTTGTCGCCTCTGGTTTTACCATAGATCACAAGCACCTGGTCGGACGGGCACTTTTTATAACGGGTCGCCACTCCGATCAGGACAACGAACAGGATGAACAGCAGGAACACCGTGATGATGATTCCCCCCGCGACTCCCGCCGCGATTTGAGCCAGCAATAAATCGGCCATGCGCAATCTCTCCTCTTTTTTTGGTTGTTTTTCCCGATGAATCAGATCATCGGGGGTTCTCTGGTAAGATATCTAGTCCCTTCCGGAAATCAAGCACATTTCCGGAAAAAACGGATTTTTTTACTCTGGAATTTCTCTGTCCGGAGATTATTCGATTTCAAGTTCTTTTTCCATGGTGTTGAAATTGCGGCAGCCGTTTTCCGTCACAGCGACAATATCTTCCAGACGAATGCCGCCCCATGCGGGATCGTAAAGTCCCGGCTCCACGCTGACGACATTGCCTTTTACGAGCGGATTCCGGTTCAGCGGCGAAACACGCGGGCCTTCATGGATTTCGAGTCCGAGACCATGTCCGAGTCCGTGGATGAAACCGCAGGGAATTCCATCCTGATTCCGTCCGGTGGGGAAACCGTCGGCGGCCATCGACTCCGCCGCCGCGATGTGAACCTCTGCCGCACAAACGCCCGCTCGGATCATCGCGAGTGCGGTTTCCGAGGCCTTCAGGACCGACAAGAAGGCTTTCCGGACAATCGGAGACGCTTTGCCTTTGCAGAATGTACGGGTCATATCGCCCCAGTAGCCGCTGCGGTCGCTGCGGGGAAAGATATCGCAGACGATCGGCTCTCCGGCCTTCAGCGGACCGGATCCGAGATTGTGGGGCTGGGAGGCGTCCCTGCCGCACGACGTGATGGTCTGAGAAGCCGTATACCCGCGGGATTTCAGAAATCCTTCGATCTCCGAGCGGAGCATGTCGCATGTGAAAAGTCTGCCGGAGAGCGTCAGATATCCTCTGGAGTTCACTTTAGACTGGCGGATCAGATCGCGGGCATAGCGCATGGAGTCTTCCGTGACGGCTTCCGCCTTTGCGATTTCCCGGAGTTCCGAAGCGGTCTTCACGAGCCGTTTCGGCATGAATTCGCTTTTTGCCGGAAGTACGCCGATGCCGTTCGACCGCAGGAAATCCGCGATCAGGAGAGGGAAATCTCCCGGGACGAGCCATTCCGTGATCCCGCAGCGCCGGGAGAGATTCAGAAGAACGGCCTGATCGGGACGGTCGTTGGAATCCTCCAGGAAGGATTCCCGGTTCAGCACGGTAACCGTTTTCCGCGCCTCCTGTCTGCCTCTTGCGTATTCCAGCTGGGAAAGGATAAGTCCTTTTTCACGGCCGGCTTCAAAGTAGATGACTTCATCCGGAGCGTTGAATCCGCCTGCGTAAAGAACATCCGCAGAGACAGCCGGCGATGCGGCGATCAGTTTTCCCGTACGTTTTTTCATGATAAATCCTCCTGAAAGACGGATAAAATGGAAATCCGCCTTTATTTTAAGCAGTTTGTGTTGTATATTTCCGTAAATATAGACTGTTTTTGAAAAGTCGCAAATAAAATTGAGGTTGTAAATGAGTGGTTCTTATCTTCTGGAGATTGCGTCCGTTCTGATCATCTCGTATTTGATCGGTTCGATTCCGTTTGGTTTTCTGATCGGGAAACTTCGCGGGATCGACATCCGGAAGCACGGCAGCGGCAATATCGGAGCGACCAATGTGACCCGCGTGGTCGGTCCTGTCTATGGAAAGCTCTGCTTCTTTCTGGACTTTCTGAAAGGACTGCTTCCCTCTGGTCTTGTTCTTTTCCTGACGGAACATACACGGGATCTGGAAGATCCTTACACTCTGCTTCCTGTGGCAGCGACTTTTGCCGTGGTTGCGGGCCATATCTGGCCGATCTATCTCAAGTTCAAAGGCGGCAAGGGGATTTCGACTGCGGCGGGAGCCATTCTGCCGTTATCGCCCTGGGCGGTGCTGATCGCCTTTGCCGCATGGGTCGTGGTATTCAAGGCAAGCGGGTATGTTTCTCTTGCGAGCATTACGGCGGCAATTGTTCTGCCGGCATCGGCAATTCTGCTTCGTCTGTTTCATCTTTCCGATGTCAGTACGGCGGCGATCATACTGTTTATTCTGCTTGGAATCCTCGCGATTCTGAAACATACATCCAATATCAAACGACTGGTCAACGGAACAGAGAACAGATTTTCCTCGGGAGACGGCAAATGAAAAAAATTACGGTGCTCGGTGACGGCGGCTGGGGAACGGCTCTGGCGCTTACGATCCTCAAAAACAATCATGATGTAACTCTCTGGGGGGCGTTTGAGGAGAATATCGAAACGATCCGGACAAAGAGGATCAACCGTTTTCTGCCGGGAGTGGAGATTCCTGGGAATCTCAAAGTGACGTCCTCCATTGAAGAGGCTGTCGAAAATGCGGAAATCGTTGTTCTTGCGTCACCGTCGCAGTACATGCGCGGCACCCTGAACATGTTCAAGGAGTACTTTGTCCCGGAACGTCAGCTTCTGGTCAACGTGGCAAAAGGCATTGAGAACGACACGCTCAAATGCATGCATCAGATCTGCCGGGAGGTTCTCGGCGACGCGATGTATGCGACGCTTTCCGGACCGAGTCATGCCGAGGAGGTTTCCCGGGGGATCCCGACTGCGGTCGTAGCGGCCTCTGTGGACAAAACTTATGCAAAAACAATTCAGGAGGCGTTTATGACCTCCGATTTCCGCATTTATACCACTCGTGATGTTGTCAGTGTCGAGCTTGGCGGCGCATTGAAAAATGTGCTTGCGATTGCCGCCGGCATTCTCGACGGAATGAAACTGGGGGACAACTCCAAGGCGGCGCTGATCACGCGCGGCATTGCCGAAATGGCGCGTCTGGGCGTTGAGCTCGGAGGAAAACGCGAAACATTTGCAGGACTTTCGGGGATCGGGGATCTGATCGTAACCTGCATGAGCCGTCACAGCCGGAACCGCCATGTGGGAGAAGAGCTCGGGCGCGGAAAGAAGCTCGATCAGATTACCGCAGAAATGGGGATGGTCGTTGCGGAAGGGGTCAAAACCGCGATCTCCGCACACATGCTTGCCGGACGGAAGCAATGTGAAACACCGATCATCAATGAAGTGTTCAATGTTCTCTACAACGATCTTTCACCGAAAGATGCCGTTGCCGATCTCATGAACAGGACCGCCCGCGACGAAGAAGACTGATTTTCGCCGGCCCTCCTCTTCCATCAGCGGAAGATCCGGAACTCTTCATTTCCGCTCCCGCCGGACCTGTCCGGGACGTCTGCCGTAATAATTCGTAAACACCTTCGAAAAGGCAAATGCGGAAGAGTAACCGAGCGATGCGGCAATCGACTCCAGACTCTCACTGCTGTTGCATAAAAGACCATACGCCTGAAGCATTTTCACCTTCCGGATCAGTCTGGCCGGCCCCGCTCCATAGTTCCGGCAGCACAGTTTATAGAGCAGCGAGGGTGACATGTTCATGGCCCGCGCCAAACTCCCGACCGTCCACTTCTCCCCCGGCGACTCTTCCAGCAGATGAAACAGTTTATCGGTACGGACCGTATGTTTTTCTTCCGCAAGATTGCGCTCCAAAAGCACTTTCATCAATCCATCCAGATAATGAAGCACTTCACTGCAATTTCTCCGTCGGATGCTGTACTCGGACCAGAACATTTCCATCAAATTCCGAAGCTCCTCCAGGTTGACCGCCTCCTGTGCCGTCATTCCGGAAGCCAGAGGCGTTTGCCGCTTGAAATAAAGATGTTCAAACTCGCTCTCTCTGGATACGATCCGCTGGTTCTCGGCAGATGACCGCAGCAGAAGCGTTCCCCTTTTCCCTTCCATCCGGTCCCCCTTCCCGTTTTCGACACAAATATCTCCCTTCAGAACAAACCAGAAAATCGTAAATTCACGGGTCTGTTTTTCCACATTCCATGCAAAAGGAGGAGTGCCGCTGAGCACCGCAATCCCGCCCTCGAAAATTCCGAAATCGCGGAGCTGTTTCAGGGACTCCTGCTGAAACGGAAGGGCCCGACAGGATTTGATCGTCATCGGATTTCCCGCTCCGGATATTTTTTTTATGATTTCAGCCATTGCCGGATTCCCGTTTTTTATGTATAATATAAAACAAAAAAAAGAGAAAATCAAAGAGAAGAAATTATGAAAATGAATATGGATCGGAACCTTCTGCTTCAGGAAGATGCAAATGTGCCGCTCAATCTGCTGACCAGTCCGGATTTGACAATAACAGAGTGGCTGGCACATCGTTTCCGTCATATTCCCGACAGTATGATCGGAACGATTGTCTGGGATATGGGACTGGAATCGGAAGCATGGAGTGTCTACACCCGAACTCGACTGCTTCCCCTCCGGGATTCCCCGAAACTTCAGGAATGGGCGGCCCAGGGAATCGACTGGCTCGATCAATGCATTGAAACGGCGGCCCGCCACGGAATCGCCTCCTTCTGGAATCACCGGATCTCCGAAGTGGATCTGCCTCATCCCTGGATCAATCCCATGGGTCTGCCGCCCGATGACAAACGACGGGAAAATAATCTGAAAAAAGCTCATCCGGAATGGCTCCTACCCTGCTGGTGGCCGCAGGGGCTCTGGAATCTGGCCCATCCGGAACTCCGCAAACATAAACTGGCGATTCTGAGGGAACTGATGGAAAACTATCGACTTTCCGGACTGCAGCTTGATTTTGCCCGTCATACCCCCTGCCTTCCACCCGGACGGGAATGGGAAATGCGAGATCATGCCACGGAATTTGTCCGCATGGTCCGCTCCATGCTGGACGAGGTCGGGAAAAAACGAAACGAAAAACTGGAACTGATGGTCCGAGTCGGCGATACCATCGCCGGAAACCATCTGGACGGACTGGAAGTGGAACGCTGGATCGCCGAAGATCTCATTGACGTTCTGGTCCCAGGCGGACGAGGCACCGTGGATATTGCCGGATTCCGAAATCTGCCGGGAGGAGAAAGAATCAGAATCTGTCCGAGCTTCGACGCACATCATACCGCGGAAGGATATCACGCACCCTGCGCGGAGTATCTGCGCGGTTTTTTCTGCAATTTTCTCTATCAGGGAGCAGATTCCATCAGTCTTTTCAACTGGTTCGGGCAGCATGACAGAAATACTCCGGACGACCCTGCCGAACTAGCTCTGTTCCGAGAAGGCGGATCCCTGAAAAAAATGGCTCCTCTTCCGAAAATGTACGCGGCGGAAAGCCGAGGAGAATACCCGTGGGCACAGAATTATATTTATCGCGGAGAAGACAAACCGCTTCCGGCTGTCGCGGCTCACGGAGCCGGCGCCATCATTCCGATTGAAATTTATCAGGATCGTCCGCTGGACCGTCTGGAAATTCTGGTCGAAGGCATGAAGCAGGGCGACATCGAAGAACTGTGTCTGAATGGAATTCCCCTCACGGAAACAGCCTTTCTTCCGGAACGCCCCGACCGGTATGCCATGAAAAAATGCACCTATCCGGCGGCGGTCTATGCAATCGACGAGAATATGCGTCTTCCGAAAGGACGAAACCGGATCTCCGTTCTCTTCCGTCCCAACAGGAATCCGAGACTGTTTACGATCCGGAGAATGGAAATCTTTACGAAATAACCTCTTCTCCGGATGGATAAATAAACAGAGGGGAAAAAGATGCTTTGAAAAGAAAAAAGCATCTTTCCGCAGCTTACAAACGATCCGTCTGCGGAATCCGCAGCCATCCGAAGGAGGTGTCTCCCGGTTTGGTCTGCATCCGGTAGCGGGTCATAATCTGGACATGCCCGTCGTAAAACGCCTGATTGGTCCGCTGATCGGTGATGTTCACCGTATTGCCATGAAAGTAACCGATGTTATCCATGTATTCATACTGCGAATTGGAGGACTTCTTGTCGCCGACAATGATCGTCATGGAGGGCCGTTTGATACTCGAACGCCGATAATATCCTCCCCATGCGCCGTCTAGTTTGGAAGACGCGGCATAAGGATTCCTCCCGTAAGAAGAAAAACCGTATACAGGAATATCATCCGGCTTCAGCGGACAGATCGGATTGAACGCATAAGGCGGCTCCTTCCTGAATTTGCCGGAAAGTTCCGCACTCAGCCAGGCGGTCCAGTAATAATTGCTTCCGCCTTGCGGATCTTTTACTTCCTGAGAGATCGGATAATCATCGTTATTGTCGCAATAAAGATTGTATGCCGATGCAATGCTTTTCAAGCTGTTTGTACATACAATTCCCTGGGCGGCTTTTCTCGCCTTGCCCAGAGCCGGCAGCAGAAGAGCCGTTAAAATGGCAATCACGGCAATTACCACAAGGAGCTCTACAAGAGTGAACAACATTCTTTTCCGCATCATGATTCTCCTTTATCGAATCGGTTTTATGGTATATTCCAGCGAGAGATTCCCTCCGGGGCGGAAGGCTTTTCCAAGCATAAATCTCAAGGGAAGCAGCTTCTGAGCGTTCTTTTCCTGTTCCGGGGCAAGCACAACAGGACATGGCGTTTTCAGTGCAATGAGAAAACCTGCACCGCGGTCATTCAAAATCCGGATGGCGGAAACCGTTCCCGGCTCTTTCCTCCAGATGCCGTCCACGAGATATTCCATCGACATATTCTTTTTTTTCAGCAGAGGAATCTGTTCATACAATCCCCGGCAGCTCCATGCCCCCGAACTGCGGACCTCCACTTTCTGAACGATTTCCTCCTCCCCGAACTGAACACTTCTGAGGACTTCCGCAGGCTGGTTGAACAGGTGGTTGGAAAGAGAAAGGCTTCCCGTTTCCGGATCAAAACGATGATGAAAGGTCCAGTAATCCGGGAAAGAAACCGTTCCATCTTCCAGTTCCGCGACTGTCATTGCATAGGTAGCCGAATTCCATGCCGTCGTCGTAAAAAGACTCCCATATTCCTTCGACCAGACCATCTGCATTCCCTGAATCGGGTTCCAGCTGCTCCTGTGATCCCGGAATCCGGGTTTGCGGCATGTGGAGGAACGCACCCATTTCGGACTCGTCATTCCCGTATAGACGAACGCATAATACCCCTTTTTCCGAAGCGCCAGGAACTCTCCATTGAAATTTCTCACAAAAGTCTTCTTCTCCTCCACCGGGAAAACTGCATTTTCCAACGGTTCCGCCGGGAAGAAATATCCGCCATACAGACTCGTATGCAGTTCTCCGGGATAGACCAGCCATTGCGGAAATCTTCTATAAAAATCCTCTCCGGGCTCCCGCAGAGCGCCGCCGGACAATCCTTCCCTGTTCTTCCGGTCAGAGCGATGCCAGACGGCCGCTTCAGGCAGTTCTCCCGCCATCATCACGGTACCCGCCCCCCACTGCCGCTGAACCCAGGTACCAAACGTCCGATGCGAAAATCCGCTTGTCCCGTAAACGGTTCCATCCGGCTCCGGCGCAACCGAGTGATTGAACAGATGATAAATCTTCCGGAGCAGCTCCTTTGTCACCGGATTTCCCGTATAGCGGAAATAGACACTCTGCATACAGGCGGCAAGTCCCTGATAAGTCGCATCCGGACCATAGCGTTCCTGCAGATATCCGGTGCGCATATGCGGAGTCTGCGTCAAATCGGCAAAACTCGCTGCGTACTCCTGCGCCAGTCGCAGATAATCCGCACCGGGCACCTTCGCCATTCCAAGATGCTGATAGACCATCAGCCAGTGCGACGACTGATTTTCACAGGAAACATGGAAAAACGGGAACCGGTCCGCAATGCGTCGGATTCCCTCCTGAAGCAACCTCCGCTCCTCTCCCGACACCAGAGGAGAAAGAAAAAAGACCGCCTGCGCCATTTTATGAGCTTCAAAACAGTCAAGACCACTGTAATTGGTCTCGATATCCAGCATTGTTCCGTTCTCTTTCAGGAGAAGATAGCGATTGAAAATCCCGATCAGCGCCCGGCGGATCACAGCCGGATTCCCGTAATACGGGTTGAACGGACGATTCAGCGATGCGGCAATCGCCAGTGCCACAAAATTACGGCTTCTGCCGAATTCCGGACTTCCGGGATCCACATTCTGCTCGGCAAGAATCGCATTCAAATGTCTGAAAAGTCCGTTCAGAGCCGCGGAAGCATGTGCTTCCTTCTCCCATTCCTTTTTCATGGCAGAGGGCGGAACCAGACGGACTTCAAGATCTTCCGCCTTCAGTTTCCGGATGTAATCATCAATCTCTGCCTGAAAGCGAAACGCGAAGCGCCGTCCGCTCTTGGATTCGGCAAGCGAACCGCCGATCGCCTTTGCCGTCTGCTCATCCGGACAGAGGATCAGCGGCAATCCCGTGCAGTTGAATTCAAACGGAGCGTTCTTCCGCACCTTCATCGAAAGTTTCAGGACCCTTCCTTTCCACGGCTCCGAGTCGAATTTCTGCGAGGACCGGTTGTAATCCCGGTTCCGAAACAGTTCCTTTCCCTCCGGACTATACAACATGTAATTTCCAAATTTATGACTCAGCTTAAACTCTTTTCCCGCATTTTCCGGAACGAAAAAAAACGATTGTTCAAATTGTTCCGGAAAACCGGTCTGCAAACGGCAGCGAAGCGCCATCAGACCGAAAGGAGTTTCCGGCGCCGCAGCAATTCTGTAAAGGAGATCCGTTCCGCTGACTCGAACCTGATAAATCCCCTTCGGCGCATTTGATCCGTAATCATAACGCAGGACGCTCTTCTGTCCTGCTTCCAGAGTCCGGAAGTTCCAGCCAGCCAGACTCTCATCCGCCCGGTAGAAACAGGCCAGAAACCTGGGAGACGCTCCCGTTTTCTGAGCCTGCGCCTCCAAAACAATCTCCAGAGCTCCCCCCTTATGCACAAAATAAAATGCCAGAGACTCCGCCCGGAACGGCCCCTTGAAATTTTCGGCCGCGGCCGCCATTCCCATCCAGATTCCAGCAGCCAGCAGCAGAAGAATCACTCTTTTTCTCATCCGTTCATATCCTTTCTTCCGTTGCACCGTTTTTTGAAGTGCCGGGTCCTCCGGGCGCAGCCGAAGAATTTTCCACTCTGCGATCGGTTGCCCGATGAACGAGTTCCGGCATCAGAAGTATTTTTTTCGGGGTAAGATCCTTTCCGTCCATCAGATTCCGGAGAAGCTCCACGGCGCTGGAAATCAGAGAGTTCAAATTGATTTCCAGAGCGGAAAGCTGCGGATAATTGTAAAGACAGTCGCGGGGAGTCGTGTACCGCGTGATAAAACTGAGCTCTTCCGGAATGCGGACTCCGCGGTCCTTCAGGTACGCGACCATGCCGCGGGCAAGATTGGAGCCGGAACCGATGATTGCCGTGGGAGGAGTTTCATGTCTCAGATAAATGGTTTCGCAGGCGGTAACGACATGTCCGATCAGATCGTTGTCCAGCGGCATTTCGGCGCGATATTCTTCCCGGTACTCAAGTCCCGCATCCAGAAGTCCTGCGCGGAAGCCCTTGTAGGAGGAGCGGAAGACATCGTATTCATGCGAACAATCGACATAACCGATTCTGCTGTGTCCGTTCTCCGCAAGATAGCGTACCAGCGCCCTGGTCCCTTCAAACGCATCGACACAGACGGAATATTTCCCCTCCTCATACACATTCACAACAGGGACTTCCAGTTTTGTTTCCATGAAACGTTTAAGTTCTTCGCCCATATACCCTGCCGTGACAATTCCTCCGACCAGACCGCTGGAAAACATCTGCGGCAGATCCTTCCCCGGACGGCTGATATCAAACCATTCCACCTGGAACCCGATCCCGAGATTCTTGCAGATCTCAATAAAATGCACCATCATTTCCGCAAAAGAAAGATTTGCCAGAAAATTTGTATTGTAGCTTTCAAAAACGAGGAAACCGATATCATGAATTTTCTTGCTTTTCAAACACCGTGCCGCCATGCTGGGACGATATCCGACCTCCGCCGCAATCTTCAGGATCCTTGCGCGCATTTCGCTGCCGACCCCATGACTGCCGCTCAGCGCATAGGAGACCGCCGCAGTGGAAACGCCGGCTTTCTCCGCCACATATTTCAAAGTGTTCTTCCGCACCATATTCCGGACCTTTCAACTTATACGTTTAAGTTAATTATAAACGATCTCCCCCAATTTGTCAACCCCTGTTTCCGAAAAAAAATATTCCTGCGGGGTTGTCCAGAACAAAAGGATCCGTTCTTTTTCCGGAAGTTTATTTTGATTTTGCGACATCTCGGACTATATTATCATCAGAATTACGCAAAAGATAAAGAAGACTCGAACCGCGGAGCACCATGATGAATGTAAAAATACAGCAGGCATTCTCGATCATGCTTTACATCCTGCTATTCGTCATCTTCATATTTTCCCTTACGCTGTTCTGGCCGGCCTACAAACGGTATGCCGGAATGAAAAACGATCTGGCAGCCCTGAACCATGAACTCCAGATGAAAATCAATGAGAGTGTCACCTTGAACCGCGAAGTTCACGACCTGGAACACAAGCCCTCCGCCGCGGAAAAAGTGGCCCGGGAAAAATACAACCTCTGCAAAGAAGGAGAAATCATTCTCCAGTACGAAGAGTAAACCGGCAGCGGCTTCAGAGAAGACCAGCATCGGACGGGGAAAACGAATAGCGGTTCCGGAAACAGAAACTGAATTTGCAATATTTCTTCGAATTCCCGCCTTTTCGGGGAATCAGGGATTGAAAATTATTAAGAATCCGTTATATTTCCTCCAGCGAACCGAACCGCAAATATTAATTTTATTTTTGGAGCCTGCATTATGAAAGATTCCGAGGAAGTGTCGATGCGCTTCTGGAAGTCGTTGTTCAACCTGGTCGACAATATGCGCGACTCAGCGACCGCCATTGTAGGAAACTCTGAAGACTGGAACCTAACCATTCAGCAGATGCGTCTGCTCAGGGTAGTATACTGGAAAACCAGAACGTCGTCACCGGAAGGAGTCATGCTGAAAACGATTGCGGAAACCTTGAACGTCACATCTGCAGCCGTGTGCGGCATGGTGGAGAGCATGGTCCAGAAAGGGCTTCTCTCCCGGGCAAGATGCGAAAGCAACCGCAGAAGCGTGAACATCACGCTGTCGGAATACAGCATCGGCAAGATCCGGGAATATGAAACGACCTTCTCTGCACTGGCGAAAGAGATGAGTTCGCTGGTCGGGGAATCCGATTTCCAGAAACTGACCGCCTGCATTGAACAACTTTCAGCGGATTTTGCGGCAAAACATCCGGAAAACTTTCACTCCAGAACCATGAACTGACCTTATTCAGCAGGAACACCATGAGCAATTTCAACTGGTTCGAAGCGGTCATGCTTGTCTGTTTCGGGGCGAGCTGGCCGATGTCGCTTTTAAAAACCATCCGGGTCAAAAATCCGACAGGGAAGAGTGTGATTTTCATGTATCTGATCCTGATCGGCTACATCAGCGGGATTCTGAACAAGATTCCGGGGATCGGGCACTACGACCACGTTCTGTGGCTGTATGTCTTCAACACGCTGATGGTGGCGACGGATTTGACCTTGACTCAATACTATCTGTACCGGCTCCGGAAACGGCGCGCGGCTGACTGTGAAATTTGATTTTTTATAAAAATGAGCTAAATTATTTTCCACCTAAACAGCAGGAGAGCTTGATTATGAAAGCAGCGTATATCTTTTCCGGCCAGGGCGCACAGTCCGTCGGAATGGGCAAGGATCTTTATGAAAGCAGCAACGCCGCCGCGGCAATTTACAATGAGGCGGATTCCGTTCTCGGATGGAGCATCTCCGACATCTGCTTCAACGGTCCGGCGGAAAAACTCACGGAAAGCAAATACTGTCAGCCGGCGATCTATACGACCAGCATGGCCTGTCTTGCGGCTTACAGAGAGAAATATGAGGGTGATCCGGATGAAATAGTCGGCTGCGCAGGCCTGAGTCTCGGCGAATATGCCGCGCTTGCATGCGCCGGCTTCTTCTCCTTTGCCAACGGGCTCAAACTGGTGGCCCGCCGCGCGGAACTGATGGATGAAGCCTGTAAAAAAACCGAAGGGGGCATGGCTGCCATTATCGCGGGAGATCCCGATGTCATCCGCGAAGTCTGCAAGGAGTGCGACATTGACGTGGCAAACTACAACTGCCCCGGACAGATTGTCATCAGCGGAGTCAAGGACCGTGTCCTGAAAGCCTGCGGAATACTCAAGGAAAAAGGAGTCAAGCGAGCCCTTCCCCTGAACGTGGCGGGAGCCTATCATTCCCGTCTGATGGCGGAAGCGGGACAGCAGCTGCAGGGACCGCTCTCGGAAACCTACGTTTCGGAGCTTGAACTGCCGGTGGTCCAGAACCTGACCGGAGCAACGGAAACGAATCTTGACCGGATCAAAGCGAATCTTGTGGGGCAGGTTGCCGGAAGTGTCCGCTGGGAAGAGTGTGTCCGGACCTTGATCGGTCTCGGCGCAGAGAAATTCATCGAATTCGGTCCTGGTGCCGTTCTGACGGGTTTTGTGAAGAAAATTGATCCTTCCAAAGCGCTTCTGAACGTCTCCGGAATGATCAAGGATTGAACGTTCTGAACTGACAGGCATTCCGGTGTACAAGCGGTATGGAATCAGCCGGGATGTTCAAGAGTTCATATTGTAAACAACATCTTTTTTGAAAGGAAACAAAATGGGCAGGAACCTCGAAGGAAAAGTCGCGCTTGTAACAGGCGGCGCACGCGGGATCGGCAGAGCGATCTGTGAAAAGCTCGCAAGTGAGGGAGCAACCGTCGCAATGGTCGATATCATGCTCGATGTGGCCGAAAAAACGGCGTCGGAATTCAGAGCAAACGGTCATGAAGCCTTCGCTGTCGCGGCCAACGTGGCGAAGTTCGAAGATGCGGAAAATGCAGTCAAAGCGGTTGTGGAAAAATACGGCAAAGTGGATATTCTCGTGAACTGTGCCGGAATCACCCGCGACACACTGATGCTGAAGATGACTGAACAGGACTGGGATGCCGTCATCGCCGTCAACCTGAAGGGCGTGTTCAACATGACCAAAGCGGTTGTCCGTCCGATGATGAAGAACAGATTCGGCAGAATCGTGAACATCTCCTCGGTAGTCGGCAGAATGGGAAATGTGGGCCAGGCGAACTACTCCGCATCCAAAGCCGGCGTACTCGGACTGACCAAGACGACAGCCCGCGAATTTGCCTCCAGAAACATCACAGCCAATGCTGTCTGCCCCGGATACATCGCAACGGATATGACCGAGAAACTTCCGCAGGAAGCCAGAGATGCATTCCTGGTGAATATTCCGCTGAAACGCGCCGGAAAGCCCTCCGACGTTGCCGGCGTAGTCTATTTCTTCTGCTCTCCGGAAGCCGACTACGTCACCGGCCAGGTCATCAACTGCGACGGCGGATTCCTGATGTAATCATTTCTCCGAAAGGAGCATCCGGAAATGCGAAAAGAAAAAAAGTAGGGGAAATTCCTTGACTTTTCGCATTTTCGGTATAGATTAAATAGAATACGACGGAAAAATCAAGAAAAAAAGAAAAACACGAGTAAGAACTTCATAGAAAGGGTTTGAAATGTCGGAAATTGCTGATAAAGTGAAAAAGATCGTTGTCGAGCAGCTCGGAGTGAACGAGGATCAGGTTACGGAAGATGCCAAATTCATCGAGGATCTCGGTGCCGATTCTCTGGATCAGGTCGAGCTCGTCATGGCTCTCGAAGAGTCCTTCGGAGCTGAGATTCCCGACGAAGATGCCGAAAAGCTTACAACAGTTGGTGATGCCATCAAGTACGTTGAAAGCAAGCAGAACAAAGGCTGATCAGTCTTAAGAAGTATACGATGGGTCATTCAACCTCACAAGGGTAATGACCCATTTTTTTTGCAAAGGAGGACTGAATGAATTCCAGGCGAGTAGTAGTAACCGGAATCGGCGCGATTTCCTGTCTCGGGCACAGCGTTGAGGAAACATGGAAGGCCCTGATCGAAGGCAAGTGCGGCATCGGTCCGGTAACCAGATTTGATACATCCGCATACCGCACCCATATTGCTGGCGAAGTCAGAAATTTTGATCCGACCAGATACATGAGCGAAAAAGAAGCAAGGCGTCTTGACGATTTCTGTCTGTATGCCATTGCTGCCGGTGATGAGGCTTTGAAAGACGCGGGACTCGGCATTAAACTGGATGAATGTGCCGGAGTTGATCCGAACAGAGTCGGCGTCTGCGTCGGCAGCGGAATCGGCGGCATGCGCACGATGGAAGAGCAGTGCAAGGTCCTCATTGAACGCGGACCTTCCAGAATCAGTCCGTTCCTTATTCCCATGATGATTATTGATATGGCTTCGGGTTCTCTTTCCATGCGTTACGGAGCCAAAGGACCGAACATGTCGGTAGTGACCGCATGTGCAACGGCGAGCAACTCCATCGGAGAGTCCTACTGGATGGTCAAACGCAACGATGCGGATATCATGATTACCGGTGGAACGGAAGCCTCCGTCTCCCAGCTCGGCTTTGCCGGATTCTGCTCGATGAAAGCGCTCAGCCAGAGAAATGATGATCCGCCCCACGCAAGCCGTCCGTTCGACAAGGATCGTGACGGATTTGTCATGTCCGAAGGCGCAGGAATCCTCGTTCTTGAGGAATATGAACATGCGAAAGCGCGCGGAGCTAAAATCTACGCGGAAATCGTCGGCTACGGAGCAAGCGGAGATGCCTATCACATCACATCGCCCGCCCCCGGCGGAGAAGGTGGAGCGAGAGCTCTCTCCATGGCGCTCAGAAACGCGGGACTCAATCCCGAAGACGTCGATTACATCAACGCCCACGGAACCAGTACCCAGCTGAACGATAAATACGAAACGATGGCAATCAAGACTGCCTTTGGCGAAGCTGCACGCGGCATCGCGATGAGCAGTACCAAGGGTGGCATGGGACACTCCCTCGGAGCGGCCGGCGGACTTGAGACAATCGTCTGTCTCAAAACGATCGAAACGGGCATCATCCCGCCGACGATCAATTATGTAACTCCGGACCCGGAATGCGATCTTGACTGCACCCCAAACACGGCGCGTGAACGCAAAGTCAATGTCGCCCTCAATACCAACCTTGGATTCGGCGGACACAACGCCGCAATCATTGTGAAAAAAGTTTGAGGTACACACGATGAAGAAAACAATTCTCGTATTGACGGCTCTCTCTCTTGCGGCAGCTTTTACAGCCTGCCGCAGCAACGGGGAACAGACAACTGAAGAGCGCCTCCGTTCCATCTACGGCTGGAAGGGAGAGGCTCTGCCGGCTCCGGCTCCGAACCCGGCTCCGACAGAAGTTTCCATCACGGAAAAAGCAACTGTCGAAGAGATCTCAACGGGGAAAGATGCGGGAATTGTTTCCACAGTCGATGTAACCGAAACCATTACCACCGACATCGCCAAAGCTGACGAGAAAAAAACGGACAAAGCAGGCGATGCCGGTAAATCTGCCCCCCAGCCCGTCAAAAAAGACGATGCCTCCGTCAAAGCTCCGTCAATTCAGAAAAACGAGTCTGAAAAGAAAGAATGCGAGCTTTCCGGTGAAACAAAAACCTATATCGTCAAACAAGGGGAAAGCCTCTGGACCATCGCCGCAAAAGAGTATCAGAGCGGTTATAAATGGGTGCTGATTTACCGGGCGAACAAGGAGCTGCTGAAGGGAAAACCGGATTCCATCCGTCCCGGAATGAAGCTGGTGATTCCTCTTCTGAAAACGAAAAATGCAGCAGCTCCGGCAAAGGTTCCGGCCGCACAGACGGAATCCGTCCCGGCTGTAAAACCGGCTCCGCAGCCGCTTCCGGCTGCACAAACTCCAGCCGCAGCTCCGGCGAAGGTTCCGGCTGCACAGACGGAATCCGTCCCGGCTGTAAAACCGGCTCCGCTTCCGGCGGTCCCGGCACCCCCTGCCGAACCCGCGAAAAAAACGGTTCCGGCAAATGGATCCACGGAAGCTAAGGCGCCCTCTGCAAAATAAGCACATGAATTCCAACGAAGACAACCAGGATTCCTTTTCCCATCCGGCTTCCGCAACCGGGTACATTGAAGGGGACGGCGGACAGGAAATCGATGCCGCATTTGCCGGGAATCTGCCAGGAAACCTGAAACGAATTGAAGATGCATTCGGCGTCACCCTGATTGCCCGCGACAGCTGGATCAAAATCGAAAGCGGAGATGAGCAGGCATTTAAACGTGTCAAATCGCTGATCGAACATCTGCTCCGTCTCCGCCGCGACAGCGGAAAACCGCTGCGTCAAATGGATTTTGATCTTGCCCTGAAAGCCTATTCCGGCAGTGAACCCGGTGAACTGAGCAGTTTTTTTGCCTCCAAGATCAAAGTATCCCGAAAACGCCAGGAAATTGTCCCGCGTACCCGCAATCAGCTTGCCTATGTGGAAGCCATGAGCAAAAACGATATTGTATTTGCTCTCGGACCAGCGGGAACAGGAAAGACCTATCTGGCGGTGGCTATGGCGGTAAACGCACTGATGACGGGCAAACGCGACCGGATTATTCTGGCGCGTCCGGCGGTGGAAGCCGGGGAAAACCTCGGATTTCTCCCCGGAAAACTGGAAGATAAGATCAATCCGTACCTCCGCCCCCTGCACGACGCTTTGCGCGAAATGATCGATCCGCCGGAACTGGCGACTTTGACGGAGCGCGGAATGATCGAACTTGCTCCGCTGGCTTTTATGAGAGGAAGAACTCTGAATAACTCCTTTATCATCCTCGACGAAGCACAGAATACGACCGACGATCAGATGCTCATGTTTCTGACCCGGCTCGGATTCAACTCCCAGTGCGTGATCGCCGGCGATCCCTCGCAGACCGATCTGCCGTCCAGAAGAAACAGCGGTCTGAAAAAAGCAATCCGTCTGCTCTCCAACATCAACGGCATCAAAATGTGCCGCTTCGATAAGAACGACGTCATGCGCCACTCTCTTGTGGAACGAATTGTCAACGCCTATGAAAATGCGGAAAAGGATGAACGAGCCGCACTCAATCCGGCAATAACCCGGGAGAAGGAATGATGGGGGTGTTCTCGTTTCTGAATCCTTCGCGACGGAAAATGGCGGGCATGGTCAATCACAGTTCGCGCAAGGTCAACAGGAAAAAAAGTTTTGTGGTACGGCTCTGGAAAAGCAAACCCCTCTGCCGGGTGGTCGTGCTGCTGCTGATTCTGACCGCCAGCGTCTACTCCCTGATCAGCAAGGATCGCATGCCGGTTATTCCGCATCTTGTGAAAGATCAGACCGCAGCCTATACCGTCTATGCCGCCTTCGATTTTTCCTACGAAGACAGAAAACGAACCGACAAGGCTCGTGCATCCGCCCTTGCCCAGCTGCCTCTTTTCTATAAAGTCAGCGATACCGCGGCTGCCAATGTCATGACCTCCATCACCGACTTTTTCAAGGAGATCGGCAATAGAAAACAGGCAGCCGCGCGGAATCTGCCATATCTGCCTCCGAATACGGAACCGGGACGTCTTGCACAGTCTCTTTCCCCGGAGGAATTCCAATCCATTCTCATCGTAGCGGGACTGCCCCAGACCATTCATAAAATCACTCAGCTTGCGGCAAATGTGGTTGACAACGGCATGGTTCCATCCTATGACAAGGAGAATATCCCCTGGACAAAACTGGTCCGGATTATCGACACTTACAACCGGATCCGCGAATCCAAACAGCTGAAGAATATACCGACCGTTGCCGAAGCCGCGGTTCATATCACCCGTGACGCTCTGGAAACCTATTCCGCAGCGAACAAGAAGGATGTGGCTCGAAGCCTCGTCACCGTTCTCCGCCAGCTCCTGCCGCAGGGCCAGATGAAATCCGATCGGGCAGAAACAGAAAAACGGGAAAAGGAAATCAGCGCATCCATCCAGCCGGTCATGGCGGAAATCCTGAAGGGACAGCCTATCATCACCAAGGACAAAGTCGTGACGGAAGAGAATATTCTGATCCTCGACGCCTATGCAAAAGCCGCACGGGAACGGGTCGAAGAACTGAACACAACCTCTCTGGTCATGCGGATTCTCAAAAGTACGGCTCTGTGTCTTCTGATTCTCCTGTTCAGCGGAATCTACATGTATCACATTCACAAGGATGTACTGCAAAGCAATACCATCATCCGGATGCTTGCGTTTATCACGATTGCGGCGATTCTGTTCAATATGCTGGCATCTCATGTCTTCATGATGTTCGGAGAGCTGGAATCCATTCCGCCGTGGCTGTCGTATCTGGCTCTGCCGCTGGCGTTTGCGCCCATGGTGCTGTCATCCGTCTACGGAATGCGCTGTGCGTTGTTTACCGGACTTTTCGTTACCGTCATCGCGGCTCTGACAGCCAATGACTCCTTCAACGTGGTCCTGACAGGGCTGATGATCAGCGGAATTTCGGCATTTGCCGTTCGACGTTCCGTCAATTACCGCAATTTCTTCATTTCCGGCTTTCTGGCGGTCTCCCTGACGACCCTGCTGGTCGGACTGCTGCTGGTCTGGCGCGATATGAACGCAGGACGCGGCATTTATCCCTGGGTCTTCATCCTGCCGTTTGCCAACGGACTCGTGACAACCATGATGACCCAGATCATGCTGTATGTTCTGGAAGTGGCTTTTGATGCGACAACCAACATGTCTCTTCTTCTCTACTCCGATTACAATCATCCGCTTTTGAAACGGCTTCAGTTTGAGGCACCGGGAACTTATCATCACAGTCTGGTGGTTTCGACTCTGGCGGAAGCGGCGGCTCAGGAGATCGGAGCCAATCCAATCAAAGCGCGCGTCTGCGCCCTCTTCCACGATGTGGGCAAGCTCTCCCATCCCGAATATTTTACAGAAAACAGCGGCGGAGAGGACAAGCACAGAGAACTGACTCCGAAAATCAGCGCTCTGATCATTCTGAACCATGTCAAGGAAGGACTCGAACTCGCACGCAAATACAAACTGAAAAAGCTGATGCGCGATGCCATCCAGCAGCATCATGGAACGGATCTGGTCTATTTCTTCTACAAACGCGCAAAGGATTCCGGTGAATGCATCGACGAACACGATTTCCGTTATCAGGGACCGAATCCGCTGAGCAAGGAAATTGCGATTCTTTCGCTGGCGGACGCATGCGAAGCGGCATCCCGCTCCCTGCAAAAACCCTCGCACGGTAAAATCGACGAGCTGGTCTCGGAAATCATTCAGAAGCGTCTTCGCGACGGACAGCTCGACTCCGCAAATCTGACATTCAAAGAACTCTCCATTATCAGAAACAGTTTTGTAAAAACATTGACATCAATGCTTCATGCAAGAGTGGCATATCCGAAGGAAGTGGTGCAGGATGAGGACGATCTGTTCGTGGACGCGGCAGCAAGAAAAGCGGCCGAAGCTAAAAATTCTTGAAAAACTTGTCATTCGAGCCGCACAGGCGGCTGGACTCCCGGAAAAGACCGATCTCTCGCTGGTCTTTCTGCCGGATGACCGCATGGCGGAACTGAACGAAGCAGCGTTGAACCATCACGGCCCGACCGATGTGATCTGCTTCGATCTGCGAACGCCGGGTCTCGATTTCCCAAAAGAGGATGACGAGGAATTCGATGCGGATATCGAAATCTATGTCTGTCCCGACGTCGCGCGCCGGGAAGCGGAAAAACGCGGCCTCCCCTACGCAGGAGAAGTCATTCTCTACGTGGTTCACGGACTCCTTCACGCCGCAGGCGAGGACGACCTCGTCCCGACGAAAAAAAGACGGATGCGCAGACGCGAAAAACAGGTACTCTCCATCCTGGAAAAGGAATTTCATTTCGAATCCATTTTCGGAAACTAGACCCGCTCTCTTCCACCCATCTTCCCGCATTCCTTTCAGGTACATTGCGGGAAGAATCCATCCCCGCTTCTCCTGGCGGAACCGCCAGCATACGACTCATTCAATCGGAAAACTAGACTCTTTTTCACCTCTGAAAATGAACGTCTTCCTCCAGAATCTTCTCTCGCTTCAGGAAAAATTCCCGGAAATTATCATACACGTTCCAGTACCGGAATCCAAAGCCCGCACCCCCTTTCTGTAAAAAGAGAAAACCACCTCCCGTTCTCTTTTTCAAAACCATGCTTCCGGATTAAAAATTAATTTTATTTCCCTCTCCACAGCCCATCCGGGGGTTGACAAATCAAATGGAATATGCTATAATTAAATTAAAGCTAAACAATGCTAACAAATGCTAAGGTCTAAAAACCGATGTCGGACTCTTCGATCTCAGAATATATGAAGATCAGGCGCTATATGATGAATGTGATCTATCGCGCCAACGGACAGTCTGTACAGGTGCCGACCATTCTGGAGCTCTCCAGGAAATTCGGAGTCAGCCGGCCAACCGT
Source organism: uncultured Lentisphaeria bacterium (assembly GCA_905197955.1). Lineage (GTDB taxonomy): Bacteria > Verrucomicrobiota > Lentisphaeria > Victivallales > UBA1829 > UBA1829. Next base: position 22,050 of record CAJKAR010000019.1, read on the forward strand.
GAGCAAGGCAATGAAGGCTCTGACCGATGAAGGATATATCATCGGGAAACGCGGAATCGGTTCCTTTACAAATCCGAATTTCAAGATGGCACTTTCCAGTCCGCTGGAAAAGGATGTTCCGCTGGTTGGAATTCTGATAGGCGACGGAATGGCAGTGCATTACAGTTCGTATTCCAGTCGACTGCTGGGAGCTCTGCTGAATCATCTGCCGTATCTGCCGTGCTATGTGCACCTGGTATCGCTTTCGGTTTCCGATCCGGAGCATGTGTATGAGGAGATTCGGAATGAGCGGCTGGACGGACTCGTCTGGCATAATCCGGAGCCGCAGAACTTCGAAGTCTGCCGTCGTCTCCGGAAAGAGAAATTTCCGCTCGTGCTCGGTGGATGCAGATGCGACGATATCCCATCCGTCGATTTCGATTTTGAAGACGCCGGTTATCAATGCGGAAAAATCCTCTACCGGAAAGGATGCAGAAATGTCATCTTTTTTCCAAACGTTTTTCCATGGAGTCTGGAGGCGGAAGGCCTCCTCCGCGCCTATCGCGAAGAGGGGATCATCCTCAATGAAAATCTCTTCCTGAAAGACTGCTACACCGCCCATGAAAAAATCAGGGACATCCTCTCCTACGGAATCCCTGTGGACGCCATTTACGGACAGATGCTCACATATAATACCATCGAAGATTATCTGCTCGAAATCGACCCGGAAATATATAAGAGGTGCACCCTGGTCGCTTCCGGAGGAATTGTGGTGCCACCCCGGCATCCGTTCCATCGACTGGCATATGTCGTTCCGTTTGATGAATATGGGAAAAAAATTACTGGCATCCTGAAAAACGAGTTTTCCGGGAACAGAGAACCCGAACAATATGCTTTGAAAATAACAATCGAATCGAAATAGGAGGCTTTTCATGCGGAAAAATTTCACATTGATAGAACTTCTGGTCGTTATTGCAATCATTGCAATTCTTGCTGGACTTCTTCTCCCCGCGTTAAACAGTGCCCGGGGGAAAGCACGCACGATCGGTTGTGCAAATTCCATTCGGGCACTGGGAATGGCCGCCGTTCAGTATGCCTCCACCTATGACGAGTTCTGGGTTCCATACAATCTGAAAGGATATGCCAAATGGTACGCAAATTACGGATTTGGCGATATCCTGAATTTTCCGAGAAGCAAGGACTGGCCGTCCTTCGTCCATCGCAACGCTGTCTGCGGTGAAGAATTTCCGCCCCCGACCGACAGCAACTTTCCGGCCGCAAAATGGGCAAATCTGGAAAACGTTTATGGCATCCCTATGACCGGAGAACCAACCTCCGGTGAATTGCAGACAGGGGAGACAAATGCTTCAGAATATATTCTTTTCCGTCTGAACCGTGTTCGGGCACCGTCCATCCGGTTCGGTTTTCTGGAAACGAACAACGAAGGACGAGCCTGGGTCTGGAACAGTTCCCTGAGCATCTGGCAGACAAACGGTCCACTGGAAAGAACGGCTAAAGGAGCCTATCGGCACAACGGATCCATGGCGATGAACGCCGCTTTTATGGATGGACATGTCGAATGCCGAAATTACACAAGAATCGCAGGGACCTATACCCCAACCCACCCGAATTATCTGGCATGGAGACCGTATCTATAAACAAAAATTCCAGGAATATGCCAGGATCGCTGAACGCCTGGGATACCCCTCGCAACAGGAAGAAATTCCGCCCTTTTCCCTCGCGGGAAATAGACGGATTTCCTGCGCATCCAGTAAAAAAAAGATGGATTTAACTACATTGAAAAATTCAATATAAGGAAAGGGAAAAACAATGACTTGCAATCTGAAATGGCTTTGTGCACTTCTTCCCCTCTGTCTGACGGCGGCGGAACCGGTATTCCATGTTCCGCTGGATGGTTCAGCGAACGTTCTGGGAGGAAAAGGAGAAACAGTTGCCTCGGGAACCATAACGGGATCTGGAACTTATCGGGACGGAGCTGTCGGGAAAGCTCTGGACGTCAACTGGAAAGGTCCGGATCAGATGACAATAGCCGAATTCCGGAAACTTCCCGCCATGAACTGCAAAGCCGGAACAGTCGCATTCTGGTTCAAGCCGGAATGGAGAGAGGGACAGGCAAACTGGATCATCTCTTCCCGCGATGAGGCATGGAAAGAATTCCGCTTCTATCTGCTTCGAAACGAAAAAGGCGATCTTGATTTGAGCGTATGTATTCCGAAACAGGTTCAAGTCTATCGGAAAAGCCCTCTCAAGGCGGGCGAATGGGCTCATATCGCATTTGTCTGGAACGCAAAATCAAGCGAAGTTCATTTCTACATCAACGGAAAGGAAATCGGCTCGCGAACAGTCCCCGGAGCTCACACAGAACCGGAAAATCCGATCAAAATTCTCCTGTTCCTCGGCACAGAAGGAAAACAGGCTCAGACAAAAACCGGATGCGGACTGTATGACGACATCAAGATTTTTGATCAGGCACTCTCTCCCGGAGAAATCGCCGGACTCGCCGTCCGCAACTCGAAATAATTTCTAAAAAGGATGGTTCTATGAAAGAAACTCTTCACGTTCTCACTTTTCTGCTCCCGCTTTCCCTGATGGCGGCGGATCCCGTGTTCTATATGCCGATGGACGGATCCGCTGACGTGGTCGGAACGAAAGGAAGCAAAATTGCATCCGGAATCGTCCACGGCCGGGCAGGATACCAGCCGGGAGTCATCGGGCGCGCACTCGATGTGAAACGTCATGCATACGATCAGGTGACCGCGGTCACATTCACAAATATGCCGGTCATGGACTGCAACAACGGAACCGTCTCCTTCTGGTTCAAACCGCACTGGAAGGAGACCGATCCGGAGGGACACTGGATCTTTTCCGGACGGGATGCGCAGTGGAAAGGATTCCGTTTTTATTTTATCAAAGCGAAAAGCGGCAATATTGAGCTGAGCGTCTGCTCGCCCGGTCAGGTGCAGATCCTCAAAAAAGATCTGTTCAAGCCGGAAGTGTGGACACATGTCGCCTTTACCTGGGAACAGGCAAAAGGTGAGGTCCGGCTTTACATCAACGGACGGGAAGTCGGGAAACGGATCGTGCCGAATGCGTTCAAACCGATCAAAGAGCCGACAAAACTGAATCTCTATTTCGGACAGGAGAGCACGGATCGCTTCAAGGCAAATGTCGGCGATGGCGCTTATGACGAAATCAAACTGTTCAATAAAGCATTGAATCCGTCGGAAATTTTCATGCTGGCTTCCGGCGGCGCCGGTGAAAAGACTGCCTCTCTTTCCCTTGCGCCGGCTCTTCGCAGCGGAAACAGCATCTCTTTTGCCTTTCGCGGGAAAGAGGCGCGCTATCCCGGCCCCCGGAAACTGCTGGTACTGAAGGGAAGCGATCCGAAAAAAACGATCACATTCACCGCAATGGGCGCTTCCGGAAAACTTTCCATGATCGTCGAAGCCGATGGGAAAACCCAAACCGTCGAAAGCTCCTATACCCTGCAACTCGACGAGCCGCATAAGATCGCCCTGAACCAGAACGGATCCGTTCTGACCTTTCTGCTGGACGACGCCGTTCAGGGAACGGCAACGCTGAAATCCCCCTTCGGGAAAATCTCCGGTGCGGAAGGAATCGAGGGAATTGCTCTGACCTCCCCCACGGCAGTGCCCTCGAAGGAACAGACGGCACGACTCGCAGAAACCTCGATCCGTCCGGTCGAAAAGCCGCTCTGGGATCTCTCCGACGCGCAGCGCGTGAAGAATGGAGTCCGCAGCGGAGTCTGTCTGAACGGCTACTGGCGCGTGATTCCGGTCAACGACTTCTCCTACGCTCCGCCCGCAGGCGAGTGGGGATATATGCGTGTGCCGGGAAGTTTCCGTTCGCCGCTCTATCAGATCTACCGGGACAGGAACGGAAAACTGGTCTCCGCCAACTGGCAGTGGAACAAGGAACAACTCATCAAATACCGTGCGGGATGGTACCAGAGGGTCTTTGAAGTTCCCGCCGATCTGCGGAAGAACGGAAAAGTCTATCTGAACTTCACAAATCTCAACGGCGATGCGGGAAGAGTCTATCTGAACGGAAAGCTCATCGACGAGTTCCGGCAGGATTTTAAAACCTTCACCATCGTCCCGAACGCGCGAAGAGTGGATGTGACGGATCTGCTGGCGAAAAACGGAGGAAAGAATGTACTGACTCTCTTCATCGACCGCCACTATGTCGGACTGTGGCAGGGGGTTCCGAGCATCGGGGATCACGGAGAGATTGCGCTGGACGATGTCTGGCTGGAGAATGCTCCGTCGAGCATCGCGCTGAAAGCCGCAGTTGCGCTGCCGTCGTTCCGGAAAAAGGAACTGACCATGCGCGCACGCATTCAGAATCCCGCAGGAATCAGAGGAAACGCGGCGGTCCGGTTCGATTTCCGCCGGAACGGAAAAACAGAGAAGTCTTTCGAGAAGAAAGTTGTACTTGACGGCTCTCCGGAAGAGTCCGTGGTTTTCAAAGGCTCCTGGAAGAATCCGGTTCTGTGGGATGTCGAATCGCCGAACCTCTATTCCATGAGCGTCACACTCGTCCACAACGGAAAGGATGCGGATACATTCCCCGTGAAGGATTTCGGATTCCGCGAAGCATGGGTGGAGAATGGAGAATTCCGGATGAACGGAAGAAAGATGCGGATGCGCATGTGGTCCAGTCCGGGATTGAGCCGTCTGCGTTACTACTTCGGAAATCCGAAGGCCGTCGGACAATATGTGGCACATATCAAAGAGATGAATTATGACACCGTGCGGTTCGATCCGTTCGGAAAAGGTTCTCAAGTCGCCTGGAAAGAGTATCTGGGGGAATCGGACCGGCAGGGGCTGTACAATCTCTTCCAGATGATTCCCTATGAGGACGAAGAACTCAACGGTTATACAAGGGAAGTGGTTCGATTCCTGGAACATTACGGAAATCATCCGTCGATCCTGATGTGGTACACCGATTTCAACACCTGCGGTTATCCCTGGGATCAGGATCCGGCAAAACTGAATGATACGGACTATGTTCCGGTCTCGAAGATCCATGCGCGCAAACGGGCGCAGACCGCGGAAAAAGTGATGCGGTCGCTGGATCCGAGCCGCGAACTCTTCCAGCATGCAGGAGGGAATTCCGGAAAAATTTTCACATCCATGAACTACCAGTCGTTCGGCACCCCGCTTCAGGAGCAGGAAGACTGGCCGAAGCAGTGGTCGGAAAAGCACACACAGCCGCTGATGGTGGTGGAATCGGCGTTTCCGTATCCGGCTCAGTTCTGGCACTTTGAAACGGGGAATCTCAGCAAAACCGGATTTGAACTTGCCGCGGAACATGCGGCCCGCTATTTCGGCGACGCCGTGTTTGCCAGAGAGGATCGTCCGGTGCCGCACTCCAGCATGTGGCTGAATTCGCCGTATGCAAACTGGAACCGCAATATGCTGGATCTGGGAGCGATGCTGTACCGGAATGTGGTCAAGGCGTGGCGCGCATACGACATGTCCGCACTCGGAGACTTCCCCGGAGAACGGGATATGATCCGTACCGCCCGCACCTACAACGATCACAATGTCGTTTACGAACTGGACAACAACGTGAAATCTGCCGGGCTCAAGCCGGATGTCAGAATCGGCTGGAGCGAAACGCAGAAACATCTCCTCACCGACTATTCCCAGCCGGAAGGCCTGTATCATGTGATCCGCGCTTCGTTTGAGCCTCTGCTGATCTTCCTCGGCGGAATGCCGGAGGATTTCACAAACAAGGATCATGCGTTTTTTGCCGGCGAGAAATTCCGCAAGAGCGTGGTCGTCGTGAACGATCGCACCACGGATCAGACCGTGACATACCGCTGGGAACTGGTGATGGGCGGACAAGCTGTCCAGCACGGTGAAATCACAGCAACCGCCGCACCCGGCGCGATTCTGAAACTCCCGATCGAACTCACCGCTCCGAAGGTCTACAAGCGGACCGATGCGGAACTGCGGCTTATGGCGCTGAAAAACGATGCCCTGATCAAAGAGGATACATTTGCACTTCAGTTCTTCCCGAAACGCATTCAGCCGGATTTCCGCGACGTCTCCGCGGGGCTCTACGATCCCGAAGGCGCAACGGAAACACTTCTGAAACAGGCCGGCTTCCCGTTCCGCAAGGTCAAAACACTCGACGACGTGAAACAGTGCCGTCTGCTGATTATCGGCAAAAACGCTCTGAAAAATGCCAATCCCGAACTCCTGAAACGAGTGGAGGAAGCGGGACTGATCGAAAGCGGATTGAAAGTCCTGATTTTCGAACAGAAGGCGTGCAATCTGGCGAATCTGGTATTTGAGTCGCCGAGTTACCGCAACGCGTTCCTGCGTCTGCCGGATAGTCCGTATGTTGCCGGACTGAAGGAGGAGGATTTCAGCAACTGGCGCGGCGCGGCGGATTCGGTTCCGGAGTTTGTGCTCTCAGCTGAGAACAGTCCGCACTATCCGCGTTCCAAATGGAAATGCGGAAACGGCGGAATCGTCTCCGGCAATGTGATCCGCAAGCCGAGCTACGGCAACTTCCGGACAATCGTGGACTGCGGATTCAATCTCATGTTCGCTTCTCTGATGGAACTGCGCAAGGAACATGGACTCCTGCTCTTCTGTCAGCTGGATGTGACGAACCGCTATCTGAAGGATCCGGCGGCGACACGTCTTGTAGATAATCTGCTGGTCGAAATGGGCAAACGTTTTGTTCCGGTCGGCCCGCAGAGAGTCGGATTCCTCGGAGATGAAAAGAGCGAATCGATGCTAAAACGCATGGGAATGAACTATCGGAAACTGACCCCTGAACAACTCTGGATGGCCCGCTCGGAACAGGTTCTGATTCTCGGAGCGAACCCGGTCCCGGAAAAGAAACGCGACGCGCTGAAGAAAATTCTGTCCGACGGCAGCGTCTCGGTAGTTGCGCTTCCCGGCGCTCCTCTGGAACTGCTCCCCGGAAATCTGAAACGCGGAGAGAAATCTCTGTTCCGTGCATCGGTACCGAAAAACGATCCGCTGTTCGCAGGCATTCCGGAGGCGGACCTCTATTTCCGCGACGCCCGCGATCTGCCGGTGCTCGTTTCCGCTCCGGACTGGATGGTCTCCACGAAACCGGCGCTGTTTGCCAAACTCGACCGGATCGACACGACAACCGTGGTACTGAACCTCTCGCCCGATATGATCGGCGGACTCTGGAACCCGGAAAAAGTGGCGCGCGTCTGGTCGGCGATTTTCACCAACATGAATATCGGACTCGGCAAAGATCTGAAACTCTTCACCGCGGCGAAGTCGCGCCACAACACGCTTCGCTTCTGCTACGGAGAAGCCGTGCCGGAAAACTGCGGCATCCGATTCGATCCAAGAAATGACGGAAAAGTCAATGATCCGAACGGCTTTGTCCCGATCAAACTCGGCCTTGCGTGGGAAGATCAGGGACATCAGCAGACCAATCCGTATTACCGGTATCCGGAAAATGCTCCGAAGGCCCTGAAACGTCAGTATGAAGGGTATGCCTGGTACCGCTGCACCGTAAAGATCCCCGCTTCCTGGAAGGGCCATACGATCCGGCTCGTCGGCGGACCAATCGACGACTGCGACTGGACCTACTGGAACGGAACAAAAATCGGAGAAACCACATTCGAAAACAATCCGAAGTGCTATGAAGCTCAACGGAATTATCCGATTCCGGACAAACTCGTAAAGTTCGGAGCCGACAACACACTGGTGATCCGCGTCTTCGACCGCTGGGGCGGCGGTGGCGTCACCGGACCGCTCAAAGTCATCGCCGAGGATGCAGCGGCCTCCGACTCCTGGTCGCCTTACATTGACAAACTCGATTTCTACGATGTGGATGCCTTCCACAACTGGTAACAGGGAGAGAAGAGAATCCGGATGGCTGGATTCCCCGCCATTCGGAGTGCGAAAGGAGAGAACCGTATTTCAAATGCGGTTCTCTCCGCCCGCACATCTCAGCAGAGAGGAAAGAACGAAATTTCATGAAATTCTCCGCTTTCCGCGCGGATTTCCGCAGGCAGGAACAAAATCCCGCAGAAAAAAAACCGGGCCGTCAATCAAGGAAAAGAGAATGGATTGAAAGCGTTGTCATTTTTTTGAATTTCCATTTGCAGAATTGTCATTTCCGTGGTAAATTCCCGACACAGGAAAATATCCAAATCAGGAGATGAACCATGCGCGTATTTTTAACCGGAGGAGCGGGATACATCGGCAGCGCCTGCGCTGAATATCTGCTCGACAGAGGCTACGAGGTCACCGTATTCGACGACCTCATCACAGGACACATCGAAGCCGTTGATCCGAGAGCCAAATTCATCAAGGCCAATCTCAGCGACCGCGAAAATCTCATCAAGGTCGTCAAAGAAGGCAAATACGATGCCATCATGCACTTTGCGGCATTCTCTCTCGTCGGAGAATCCATGAAAAATCCGAGCAAGTATTTCAACAACAATCTTGCCAACGCAATCAATCTTGCCGACGCCGCCGTGGAAGGGGAAGTCAAAACCTTTGTCTTCTCCAGCACCGCCGCGACATTCGGCGAACCCGAAGAAGTTCCCATCAAAGAAGATGCCCCCCAGCATCCGATCAATCCCTACGGCGAATCCAAACTCTGCTTTGAAAAAGTCCTGAACTGGTACAGCCGGATCTACGGACTGAAGTACGCCGCACTCCGCTACTTCAATGCAGCCGGAGCCACCGGAAAATACGGAGAGGATCACAATCCGGAAACCCATCTGATCCCGATTCTGCTTCAGGTGGCACAGGGAAAACGCGAAAAGGCTCTTCTTTTCGGAGACGATTACGATACGCCCGATGGAACCTGCATCCGCGACTACATCCATATTCTCGACCTTGCCCAGGCGCATGAAAAAGCGCTCTTCGCCCCGAAGAGCGGTCATTACAACCTCGGCACCGGCAGCGGACTGAGCGTAAAACAGATTCTCGATACCGCCCGCAAGGTCACCGGACATCCGATTCCGGCAGAAGTTGTCCCCCGTCGCCCCGGCGATCCGCCGCGCCTGATCGCCTGTTCCGACCGCGCTCGCAAGGAACTCGGCTGGGAACCGAAATTCGAAGATGCGGGAGCCATCATCGAATCCGTCTGGAAATGGCTTGAAACCCATCCGAACGGCTACTCCAAGTAAACTCTTTGTCCGGGAGACGGAGATAGCAACATGCCGTCTCCCGGTTTTCCAACGGAAATCATTATGTCAGAACAATGGCAGACAACAGGGCCTTATACGATTTTCGACCTTGAAACAACCGGCATGAGCCCTGTCCATGACCGGATTGTCGAACTCGGAGCCGTGCGCATTGATACGGACGGGTCCCTGTCGCGTTATTCCTCGCTGATCAATCCCGGAATTCCGATTCCGCGCAGAGCGTCGGCAGTGCACGGCATCACGGATCTGATGGTCGCGGACGCCCCTTACTTCGATGTCGTCGCCCGGGAGTTCATGCAGTTCGCAGGAGACTCCAAACTGGTGGCGCACAACGCGAGATTCGATCTCTCCTTCCTTCAGGAAAGTCTGCACAGGTGCAGTTTGAACACCTGGACCTCCGGAGCATACGACAGCATCTCCCTGATCCGCAAAGCCTATCCGGGAATGCCGAGTTACAGTCTGCAATCCCTGCGTTCCGCCTTCTCTCTCGGCGAAGGAGTCGAAGGAAACGCTCACCGGGCGCTTTACGATGCGGAACTCACCGCGGAAATCTTTTCCATGGCAATGAAACGCCTTTATGAGCTCTACTCCTGAGAAGGCTCTTATTTATTCCTGAAATTTCAGACGTCTTAGTGTCGCCTGCAACTCCGGCGCAAGCGCGGCCATGTTTCTGATCCGATATGCCTGGAACTCTCTGCGGAGCGGATAATTTCCGCGTTGTTTTTCAAATTCCGCGGGAGATTTCCGTAAAGCCGCATCGTCCTTCCGGATATCATACGAGGCATATACCGCATCGGCAAGAGAGGCGACTTCCAGTTCGTGCTTTTCCGGCAGAGGAACAGACGGATACCACGATTCCGCCTCCTTCCATCCAAAAAATCGAGCGGCGGTCCGGACACTGGCCGCGGTGCCATTAGCCTTTCCATCCGTCGAATAGCCCGCAATATGCGGAGTGGCGAAGTCCAGAAGCTCCATAAGTTCCAGATCGGTTTCCGGCTCCCCTTCCCACACATCGAGAGCCGCTCCGCGGATTCTTTTCTCAGAGAGCACGCCTTTCAAACTCCGATTGTCCACCACCTCCCCGCGCGACGTGTTGATGACAATCGCTCCTGGCTTCAGAGAACTTAGGAATGCGTGATCCGCAAGATGAAACGTCGGATACCGTCCTTCGCGTTCAAGCGGAACATGGAAGGAGAGAAAATCCGCATTCCGACAGATCTCCTCCAGAGAAACGAAGCCATCGCTCCCCTCGGCCTCCTGACGGGGCGGATCGTTGACCAGCACCCTCATTCCGAGGGCGGAAGCCGCCTCGATCACCCGTTTCCCGACATTTCCGGCGCCGATCACCCCGATCACCTTTCCCCTCAACTCCATGGAATATTTCCGCGAGAACGAGAGCAGCAGTGACGTCAGATACTGCGCAACGGAAGGCGCATTGCAGCCGGGCGCATTTTTCCAGACAATTCCATTTCTGGCACAATACTCCGTATCAATGTGATCGTAACCGATCGTTGCCGTTGCAATCAGCTTCACCCTTGTTCCATCCAGAGTCTCCGCATTGCATTTTGTCCTTGTGCGTGTGATAAGAGCATCGGCGGAGAGCAGATCCGCCCTGGAGATCCGCCCCCCCGGAAGAAACGTCATGTCACAAAGCGCCGAGAGAGGGGATTCCCTCAGAAAAGGGATTTTGTCATCCGCCACGATCCTGATTTTATTCATAAAAGTGATCCATTCCTTTTGAAAGATTCATGTATTCAGTATATTTTACAGTATGAAAACGAAAATCGCCAGCTGGATTCTGTTATTTTTCACATTTCTTCCCGCATTTTCCGCGGAGGTTCCCTCTTTTCAGGATGCCGGAGGCAAAGCGGACCACATTGTCAAGCGGACCCTGAACCGACTGCGGCAGTCATGGCGCGGAGTAAAGGAAAATATCACGTTTGCGATCTATACTCTCCGCGATAAAGCCGTCTACTCCCAGCGCGAAGCGGAAGCCCGCGCAAGACTCGCAGCAAAGGAAGCTCAGGAAAAAGCCGAAGAAATCATTTCCGATGCAAAGGAAAAGGCCGATGACACCATCCATCAGGCAAAAACCACTATCCGGGAGCAGTATCACGCTGCCGAAGACAAAGTCGGAGAACTTGCCGAATGAAAGATACACTGATCCGGGGGGGCTTGATCTGCGATGGGACCGGCAGGCCCGCGTTTCCCGCGGATCTCCTGATCCGGGAGGATCGAATTGCCGATATCGGGAAAAACCTTCCGTCCGCGAACTGCCGCATTGCGGATGCCCGGGGCCTGATCGTCGCACCCGGATTCATTGATGTCCATGCGCATTCCGATCTCTCCATTCTAGCCGCTCCGGAAGCGGTCGGAAAACTTTCCCAGGGGATCACCAGTGAAATCTCCGGGAATTGCGGGCTTTCCGCCTTTCCGGTCCTGACTGGAGAAGTCCGGGAGCATCTGGAAACCATTTACCGGACTTACGGAATCAAAATCTCCTGGAACGATTTCACTACCTATGCACACGCCGTCGAGCAGCGTTGCCCATCCATCAACGTCGGTTTTCTCTGCGGACACAACACCTTGCGCGCCAACATACTGGGATACAAGGAACAACGCGGGAATCCGGAAGAGTGGTCAAAACTCCGTGATCTTCTGCGCCGAATGCTGGAACAGGGTGCACTGGGTCTTTCCACCGGTCTGCTGTACATTCCGGGACGGTTCGCACCCCGGGAAGAACTGCTGACCGTGGCAGGCGCTCTGCGCGACTTCCATCTTCCGTATGCGACTCATCTGCGGAGCGAAGGCGATGAACTTCTGGAATCCATTGAGGAGGCCCTGGCAATCGCCCGGGCTGGATCAGGACATCTTCACATCAGCCATTTAAAAACCGCTCTCCCGCGCAACTGGCACAAACTGGATGCGGTCTTTGACGCCATCGAATCCGCCCGGCGCGAGGGCATGAATGTAACTGCCGACCGTTACCCCTACACAAGCGGACAGACAAGCCTGAGCGTCATTCTTCCTCCACCATACGACAAAATGACAGACTCCGCCATCCGCGAAACTCTGAGTGCTAATCCGCAAAAAGCCGCTTCCCTGATTCAATCCCTGGAAAAGTATCCTCCCCCATGGGAAACCATCATCCTCTGTTCCACCTCTGTTCCGGAAGTGCAGTCTGTTCTCGGCAAAACGATGGCGGATGCCGCAAACGCCCTGCAAATCCCCCCAGCCGCGCTCTGTACAGAACTGATGCGCCGCGATGCTCCCGGCACAATGGCGGCATTCAGCGGACTTTCCATGGAAAATCTGAAGCGGATCGTCGTAAAGCCCTACATCTGCTGCGGAACGGATGAGACGGCACGACCTTCCAGCTACGACTTCGGCCGAAGCCATCCGCGAGGATTCGGTTCGTTTCCGCGTTTTATTCATCTGGCTCAGGAGAAGTTACCTCTGGAAGAGGTCATCCGGAAAATCACATCGTTTCCCGCGGGAGTGTTCCATCTCCGCGATCGGGGCACCATTACGCGCGGCAGTATCGCGGATCTGGTTCTGTTTGAAGAAAAGACCTTCCGCGACTGCGCGGATTTTGCAAGCCCCCACGCTCTCTGTGAAGGAATTTTCCAGGTTTATGTCAATGGTATTTTATCCTACGAAAGCGGAAAAGTGACGGCTCATGCAGGGAAAATTCTGAAAAAGTGATAAAAAAAACTGAACTCTGCTTGACATTTCATGAAAGTGTGGTAAATTTTGCCTCATACCTCATGCGGGTGTAGTTCAATGGTAGAACATCAGCCTTCCAAGCTGATTGTGAGGGTTCGATTCCCTTCACCCGCTCCAATCGGTGGGATTCCCGAGCGGCCAAAGGGGGCAGACTGTAAATCTGCTGTCGCTGACTTCGATGGTTCGAATCCATCTCCCACCACCATTTTCAACTGCAAAACGACTTCTATTTTTTTGTATTTTATCGTTGTTCCATTGCAGGATTTTTTGAAAGAAAACTTGAAATTGGTCATTTCCGGTTATAGATTGCAGAATAACCAGAAAGTCTTTTGAAAAAATATGAATGAGATTCTTGCAACACTGATCCCTGTTAGCGTTGTTTTTTATGCGCTGATCTCCTGCGTGTTTGATGCTTTTGAAGATCTTTCCGGCGGACGAGTCCGGAAAATCGAAGAAAAAAATCCGGAACTGGCCGAAAAACTGGATGCATGGCTGGAAAAAAGCGATCGGATCCGAATGGTGTTCAAGCTGCTTCTCTTTGTTTTTGCGGCAATCTTCTCCATCAGCGTATACTTTGCATCGGGTAATATCAACCGGGCATTCGGAATTCATATCCCTTATGTGGAAGTGATCGTGGTTGCCATCGCGATCATCCTGCTGAGTTCCGCAAGCGATCTGCTCGCCAAACTGCTGCTGCCACGCTTTGACCTCGCGTTCATCCGACATACCATGCCGGGACTGCTGATCTTTACGGAAATCATCCTGGCTCCGCTGAGTCCCCTGCTCAAACTGCTGAACAACAAGGTCGAAGCGCTGATGGAAGACACCACTCCGGAGGACAAGGCAAGCCTCGAAGACGAAATCCTCGACATGATGGAAGATGAACCAGACGGAGAACTCGAAGAAGGAGAAAAACGCATGATCCGCGGAATTTTCGATCTCTCCGACATGTCTGTCAAAGAGATCATGACTCCGCGCGTGGATGTGGTCGCCATTCCGCTCTCCTCCAGTCTGGAAGAGGCCAAAAAAGTGATCGTTTCCACAGGACACAGCCGAATCCCCGTCTACGGCAGGAGCATTGATGAAATCCGGGGAATTATTTATGCCAAGGATTTTCTCTCGGTTTCCGCTGAAAAGAAAAGTCTGGCGGGAATGATCCATACGCCAATCTTCATCCCCGAAACAAAAGCGGTGGATGAACTGCTGGAGGAAATCAAACGTTCCAGAAACCATTTTGCCGTCATTATTGATGAATATGGCGGAACCAGCGGAATCGTCACGTTTGAAGATATTATCGAAGAGATTGTCGGCGATGTCAGAGATGAGTACGACACAGCGGAAGACGCATCGGAAAAACCCCAGCTGATGCCGGATGGTTCCGTCCTGCTCGAAGCCAGAACGCCCGTCTCCGATGTAAACGAAATTCTGGACATTGAAATTCCCGATTCGGAACACGCGGATACCATTGGCGGATACATCTGCGCCGAACTCGGACGCATTCCGGAGGAAGGAGAGACCTTCTCCGCGCCGGGCCTCTTCGACGCCGTTGTAGTAAAGGCCGATAAACGAAAAATCCAGAAATTGAAACTGACAGTCCCGGATCTTGAAGATGAATGACCCCTTGTCCCCCAACGTGCAGCCAGCTCCGCAGAAACTCACAGCAAAACTCCGCAATACAATGATTGCGGGTCTCTTTATCGTCGTTCCGATTTTCATCACTCTCTGGATCGCCTACTGGGGAATTTCCGCCATGACGGACTGGGCCGTGGAGATGTATGCCAATTCCCGCTTTCAGGAATTTCCCGGCTGGCCGGTTGCTATTCGAGTCGGAACGATCGTGGTGATCCTCTGCGGAATCTTCAGCGTGGGACAGATCGCCAAGATCACTCTCGGACGCAATTTCATCCGCTGGACCCAGATGCTTCTGCTCAAGCTGCCGATTCTGCGGATTGTCTATTCCACCTGCGAACAGATCGGAGAGACTGTCAAAACTTCTCAGGGAGGACTCTTCAAGCAGGTCGCCATGTTCGAGTATCCCCGAAAAGGATGCTATGCCATCGGCTTCGTCACGAACTTCAACGAGGAGAAATTTGAGGTCAATGAACATCTGAACGACGAAGTTTACAGCATCTTCATGCCCACGACCCCCAATCCGACCAGCGGATTCCTCATGTTTATCCCCAAAAAAGAGTGCATCATCCTGAAAATGAGCGTATCCGAAGCCATGACCCTGATCGTCAGCGGCGGCGTGATCCTGCCGGGCAAAAAAACAGCAATCGAAAATGAGCAGTGACAGCGATGAAACTTCAACGCGGCGGCTGGACCTGGCATCTGGAAGACCCCTCGGTTCTTGATCCCTGGGCGGATCATATTCCGGATTTAATACGCAACCCTGTCAAGCGCAATGGAATCCGATCCATTTTCAAAGCGGAGGACTCCTCCGGTCGGATCTATTTTGTCAAAGCGGAAGAGAAAAACGACTGGCTCAGCCGTTTCCGCAATCGTTTTTTCTCCAAAGCGGAGTCGGAATACCGTTCGGCGCAACTGCTCCGCGACTGCGGGATTCCCTGTGCTCAGTACACGGCATGGGGACGCAATGACCGCGGGGGCTCCATCGTTGTTTCCAGATCTCTGGAGGGTTCCGTCTCCGCAATGGAACTCTGGTACGCGGAAGCCCGATTCGACGAAAACCTGAAACAAAAATGGCTCGATCTTTTTTTTGATTTTGCCCTCCGCTTCCGGGAACACCATCTGACACATCCCGATTTTCATTCCGCTAACGTCATGCTGGAACCGCATACCTATCTGGCCGTCATGATTGATACTTATGGAATTCACCGGGAACTCTGTTTTGGAGAATCGGACCTGCGAGCCATTCTTGCCTGGCTTCCGCCGCTCCGCATGGACGTCCCTGTTCCGGAACTCGCAGCCAGACTGGAACAAACCGGACTCCTGAAACAGAATGCGGAAACGTTCCTGCGGGATCAGATCCGCCGCTCAGAACTCCGGCTGGAAGCAGAATGGGAAAAACGAAGAAAAGCACAGATTCTCTCCGGAAATTCAAAATTCAGCCACACGGTCGGCAACCGGGAATACCGTCATACGCTGTGGTACGAACCGGCACCGATGCCGGAGGAACAGGAACTGCTTCAGGAAGAGTATCTTCCAGAAGACGCGCAGAAAATCTGGCTGGATTCCTTCCGGGACCAGTTGTTCTGCCGGAAACTGGAAAAAGTTCCTCTGATTTTGGAAAAAAATCCGGGGAAATACAGGATTTTCAGTCTTTTATCCAAGAAAAATTCGTATTTTTGCTGATTCAATGACATTTCCCTATTGAATTGTTTGAATCAGGAGTTATATTCGGAGAAAAAGGACAGCTTTTTAATTTCAAATAGCAAACAAATTAGAGAGGAAAAAGAGATGGGCGTTTTAACAATCGCAATCATGATCGCGGCGTTTATCGGAATGATAATCTGCGCGAAAAAACAGAAAACCAACCCGAATGCAAAAACATTCGCGATCCTCTGCCTGATCGTCGTTGTCATTTGCGCGGGCAAGTTCCTGATTGATTCCGGTGCTCTTGGCGGCATGTCGAGAGAAATGAAGGAAGCTCTTGCCAGTTACGAGCGCTTCAGCGAAGCCTCTGCCCAGGCTGCCGGCGAATATGTCTCTCAGAAATTCGGCGGAAAGAAAGCCATCATCGTTGCCTCCGGTGGAAACGCATTTGAAAAGCAGCCGAACAAGCTGGCCGGCTATGTGAAAAAGTATCTGACCGGTGTCAATGCCGAAATCAAGGGGCTTCCCTATGATCCCCCGCAGAACGATCCCGGCATGGGCGAAGAGTACATGAATGCAAAATATTTCAATCAGCTCTTTGACAACAACAAGGATACGGATCTGTTCATTCTTACCATCAGCCTTCCCTTTGATCCTTCTCAGGCTGCGAAAATCAAGCTCTGGGGCAAAAAGGATGGTCAGAAACTGGTCCTGATCAATGCGGATGTCCATTATCTCTACAACGAAATCAAAAACGGCGTGGTGGCAGCTGCGGTTGTCATGCGTCCCGACCTCAAGCAGGAAGATTTCGAAAAGAATGCTCCGAGCGATCTGAAAAAGGCGTTCGAGGCCAGATATCTGCTGATCACTCCGCAGAATGTCGATGTCATTGCCAAGAAATACGGCAATCTTTTTGCAAAATAAGATCTCGGCATATTCTAATGATCTCAAGGACAGCCTTTGCTAAGGCTGTCCTTTTTTGCTTATGGAAACATTCTCTCTGCAATTACCATCCGGAAACAGGATTGAAATCCGGCTTCGCAGATCGGATCGCGCCAGGCGGATCCTTTTGCGGATGACGGAAAACGGTCCGGAACTCGTTCTGCCCCGAGGATCAATGGAGGAGCAGGCGATTGCATTTGCCCGCTCGCAGGGAGCCTGGCTCGAACGGCATCTGCGAAGACTCAAAGTCGAAAGAATCGCTCGTCCAGAGCATTTGAAACTGGAATTCACCGGAGAAGATTTGAAAATTGAATATCTTCCTCTGGATGTTGTCTGGACCGGAGTCCGTTACAACGGGCCCGCGGGATTAACCGTTTCCGGCAATACCCAGACCGATGAACTCTGCATTCTAGCTCTCCGAAACTGGCTGAAACGCAAAGCACTGGTGGAATTGAAGCCTTTTGCGGCAGATATCTGTTCCGAACTGGGTTTTCAGCTCTCCGGATTCACGATCGGACTCCAGCGCAGAGTCTGGGGAACCTGTTCGGCAAAACGGAGCATTGCACTGAACTCGGCGCTGCTGTTTTTTCCAAAAGAGATCGTCCGATATGTCGTTATTCATGAAGGATGCCATCTGACGGAAATGAATCACTCGGTCCGCTTCTGGAATCTGGTCCGAAAATATTATCCTTACCCGGAGCATGCTCGCAGAATTTTGAATGCACCCGGTGCTGTTCCGGCATGGGTTCATGCAAAGTCCATCCCCTCCTCCCCGCAATAAGCTGGGAAAAGAGGAAAAAAGATTGATCGCCTTCCGCCAGCAGGGAAAAGAGGAAAAAAGATTGATAACGTTCCGCAAGCAGAGAATAAGATCACATGAATCCACTCTCCGAACATATCGTTTTTCTGCATCCGTCAGGAAAAAAATCATTTTTTTTTGATTCTCTTCTTGCTTTTGCCAACGATGGCAATTATAATATACTCCAACGAAGCAAAATCAGAGCAACAACCCGAAAAAAAGAAAAGGGATGAAAAATGGCAAAGAAGAAATATGTACTTGTCGGAACCGGTTCCAGATGCTCGATGTACCTGGATGCGCTTGGAAAAGAGTTTAAGGAATATGGAGAAATTCTGGCGCTCTGCGACTCGAACCATGTCCGCATGAACTACTGGCGCGACTACATGAAGGAAACGTATGGCATCGGTCCTCTGCCGACCTATCACTGTTCGGAATTCGACCGCATGATTCAGGAACAGAAGCCGGACAAGGTCATCGTGACCAGCATGGACCGTACCCATCATCTTTACATCTGCCGCGCGATGGAGCTTGGCTGCGATGTGGTTACCGAAAAACCGATGACCGTCGATGCCGAAAAGTGCCAGCAGATCATCGACACAAAAAAACGGACCGGCCGCGATATCATTGTCACGTTCAACTACCGTTACTCTCCGCGCAACACCAGAGTCAAGGAACTTCTGAAAGACGGAATCGCCGGAACCATCACGAGCGTCACGTTTGAATGGCTGCTCGACACCAGCCACGGTGCGGACTACTTCCGCCGCTGGCACCGCAACAAGAACAACAACGGCGGACTGCTTGTTCACAAGTCCACCCATCACTTTGACCTCATGAACTGGTGGCTCGACTCCGCGCCGAAGACGGTTTTCGCCATGGGCGACCTGAAATTCTACGGCAAAGAGAACGCGGAAAAACGCGGCGTGACACAGTTCTATGATCGCGCCTACGGCAATCCGATCGCGGCAAAAGATCCCTTCGCCCTCAAGATTGATCCGGAAAAGGATCAGCGGCTGCTTTCGCTTTACTTCGGCGAGGCGGAAAAAGAGGATGGATACATGCGCGACAGAAGCGTCTTCAGCGACGGCATCTCCATTGAAGACAATATGAATGTCATGGTCCGCTATCAGAACAATGTCGTTATGAACTACTGTCTCTACGCCCACAGTCCGTGGGAAGGCTACCGCGTCTGCTTCAACGGAACCAAAGGACGTCTTGAATTCAACGTTGTTGAAAAATCCTATGTCAGCGGCGGACACGAAGACTTCAACCAGCCCGGTATGCGCGAACTCGAAGGCGACAAGAAATCCCTTGTTCCGGAAATCATCTTCCAGCCGCTGTGGGGCAAACCGGTGGTCTTCACTTACGAGCAGAATGACAAAGGCGGTCACGGCGGCGGCGATGTCCGTCTTCTCCGCGACGTCTTCGCAGGCGCGCAGCCGGATCCCCTGAATCACGCCGCAGGATACATCGACGGTGCCAAATCCATCCTGACCGGAATCGCGGCAAACATCTCCATGAAGACCGGCGAACCGGTGCAGGTCAAAGATCTGGTCCAGTTCTGACATATCAGGGAGTCTGAAAAATGAATGTTTTGAAACGGAAAACTCCGTCCGCACTTCCGGTCCGGGTTCTTCAGTTCGGAGAAGGCAACTTCCTCCGCGCGTTCATCGACTGGATGTTCCATGAAATGAACAAACAGGGAAAATTCAACGGAATGGCTCAGCTCGTTCAGCCGCTGCCCTCCGGCATGGCGGAGCAGATCAATGCGCAGGATGGACTCTATACACTGATTCTGCGGGGAATCGCAGACGGGAAAACGGTTGAAAAACGCGAGGTGATCGAGTCCGTCAAAGGCTGTCTGAATCCGTATGAAAACTGGAATGCGGTGGTGGAGTGTGCCGTTTCAAACGATCTCCGTTTCGTCTTCTCCAACACGACGGAAGCGGGAATTGAGTACAAGCCGGAACCGTATACCCCGGGAAAATGCCAGAATACCTATCCGGCAAAGCTGACCAGTCTTGTATTTGAGCGCTGGAAGGCGTTCCGGGGCGATCCCTCCAAAGGACTCATCTTTGTCCCGTGCGAGCTGATCGATCATAACGGAAGTACTCTGAAGCAGTGCATGAAGCACTACGCTGCCGACTGGAAGCTGCCGGAAGAGTTCTCCAGCTGGCTCAACAGCGCCTGTCTGTTTGTGAACACGCTGGTTGACCGCATTGTCGCGGGCTATCCGCGCGGAGAAGCGGAAAAGATCGAAGCCGAGCTCGGCTATGAGGACAAGCTTCTTGACTGCGGAGAAATTTTCCATTTCTTTGTGATCGAAGGTCCGCAAAGCATCCTGAAGGAGCTTCCGTTCACGGAATGCGGACTGAATGTGATCGTGACGGAGAATCAGGCTCCGTACCGTACCCGCAAAGTGCGCTTCCTGAACGGGGCGCATACGGCGGATGTGCCGGCGGCCATTCTCGGCGGACTCACATTCGTAGATGAGATGATGGACGATCCCGTCTTCGGCAAAATGGTCCGCAAGGCGATCTATGACGAGATTTTCCACACGGTCGAACTTCCGGATGAGGAAAAGAAATTCTTTGCCGATTCGATTGTGGAACGGTTCCGGAATCCGTTTGCCCATCACAGACTGCTTTCTATTTCTCTGAACTCGATTTCAAAATGGAAGGTGCGCGTTCTGCCGAGTCTTCTGGATTATGTCCGGATCAAAGGGGAACTGCCGCAGGTGCTGGCGTTTTCACTGGCGGCGCTGTTGCGCTTCTACCGTCTTGAACTGGATGGAGAAGGGAAGGCATCCGGTTCGTATCAGGAGATCCGTTATCCGGTTTCCGATTCGCCGGACGTGCTGGCGTTTTTCGCGGAGACGGCAAAGCTCCCGCTGAAAGAGGCGGTCGGCAAAGCTCTGGCAAACACCTCCTTCTGGGGAATGGATCTGAATACGGTCCCCGGACTGGCGGAACGGGTTGCCGAAAAAATGGCGCTGATCGACAATGCCGGTATTCGCGAAGCCGTGAAAAGCATTCTTTGAGCAGTCAGTCACGAAACGGAACAGAGAACAAAATCAGAGAGGTGTTGTATGCGCAATATCCGGATTCATCCGCTGGACAATGTCGCAGTGGCATTGGAGGAGCTTTCTCCGGAAATCACGACGGGGCACAAGTTTGCGCTGGCAGACATTCGCGCCGGAGAAAACATCATCAAATACGGCATGCCGATCGGCAGGGCGATCTGCGATATTAAATCCGGAGAGCATGTGCATACGCACAACATGAAGACCAATCTGGAAGGAATTCTCGACTACCGTTATGAACCGGTACCGGTAAAGACCGCTGCTGTGGAATCAAAAGAGACGTTTTCCGGATTCCGGCGAAAAAATGGAAGTGTGGGTGTGCGGAATCATATTTTCATTGTGCCGACCGTCGGATGCGTGAACAAACTTGCTCGGACCCTGGCGGAAAAACTCAACCGGAAACTTCCCTCCGAAAGTGTGGACCGGGCACTGGCTCTGGAACATCCGTTCGGCTGTTCCCAGCTCGGAGGCGATCACGAAATGACGCGTGCAGTTCTTCGGGGATTCGTCCGGCATCCGAACGCGGGCGGAGTTCTGGTGGTCGGGCTCGGATGCGAGAACAACACGATTGATTCCTTCCGGGAAATGCTCGGAGAGTTCGATCCGGAACGGGTGAAATTTCTCGTGGCGCAGAAGGAGAACGATGAGGTCTCTGCCGGACTCTCTCTGCTGGAAGAGCTGGTACAGACCGCATCGCAGGATGTCCGTACGGAAATTCCGGTTTCGGAACTGGTGGTCGGCCTGAAATGCGGCGGCTCCGATGGGCTCAGCGGCATTACGGCAAATCCGCTGGTCGGACGGTTCTCCGACTGGCTGACCGCACGCGGAGGAAGCACGATCCTCAGCGAAGTCCCGGAGATGTTCGGAGCGGAAACGCTCCTGATGGCTCGCTGCCGGAACCGGGAGGTCTTCGACAAATGCGTAAAGATGATCAACGATTTCAAACGCTACTTTACGCGCTACGGCCAGACGATCTACGAGAATCCCTCGCCGGGGAACAAAGCGGGCGGCATTTCCACGCTGGAGGATAAATCGCTGGGATGCACGCAGAAAGCAGGCAGTTCCGCCGTCAACGATGTGCTCCAGATCGGCGAACATGTGCACGAAAAAGGACTGAATCTGCTGACCGGCCCCGGCAACGACATGGTGGCTTGTACGCTTCTTGCGGCATCGGGCGCACACCTGATTCTGTTCACGACCGGACGCGGGACGCCCTTCGGAAGCGTGGTGCCGACCCTGAAAATCTCCTCCAACACGGCGCTTGCGGAACATAAGTCCGGATGGATCGATTTCGATGCCGGTCAGATGCTCCGGGATATTCCGATTGATGATGCGTTTTTCCGTCTGGTTCTGGACACGGCCTCCGGAAAAGAGGCAAAAAATGAACAGAATGCCTACGAAGAGATTTCCATTTTCAAAGACGGCGTCACCCTGTAAAAAACATTCCGCTTTTCCATCCGGCAAACCGCAGAGGGAATTCGGAGAGGAATTTTCGATTCATTCCGCTTTCCCCGCGGTCTTGTAAAGATCCGTTTTCATTGTATATTACTCAATTTGAACAGGAAAACCATCCCGTTTCCTGCGCAGCTTGCATAAAGACGCGGAAGAGGGAGCTGATGGAATGAAAACGGAAAGGCGGCACGAAGAATGAGTCGGAAATATACTTCCGCAGCAAAGAAGAAATGGAATTTCACGCTTGTGGAGCTCCTTGTCGTGATTGCCGTAATTGCCATTCTGGCAGGAATGCTACTGCCGGCGCTGAACTCGGCAAGAGAAAAGGGAAGGACGATTTCCTGCCTGAGCAATCTGAAGCAGATCTCCTCGGCAAACGCCATGTACATCGGCGACAGCGACGATTATTCCGTCCCATACAACAACGACTCCAGCGAACGGAACATGCCGGGCGACTACTGGTTCGGCGTCAAAAGCGCTTCCGATGATACCTACGATATCACCACGAGTCCTCTTCTGGGGCAATATTATGGAAATGCCCCCGGCGTAATGGTCTGTCCGGTCTCCCGCAACGAAGGCATCACCGATCTGACGCGCGTTCTTTACGGCGGCGGCTATGGCTACAACAACTGGTGGTTTGGACGCTATTCCTCCACACGCGGGTCCACAACAACGGGACCGTTTCCTTATAAAGTTTCCGCGTTCCGCCGTCTCTCCTCCACGATCGTCTTCGGAGACTGCGCAAGTTCAGGAAAGGCCGGAAACGACGAATACCAGCCACAGACTCCTATGATGTACTGCAAAAAACAGCCTGGCGGGAGCATATACAGCACGGAATCCAACGGAACCAATCATTTCCGTCACGCATCCCGCACGAATGTCGCATGGGGCGATGGACACGCGACGACGGAACCGATCGGAACACTCAACAATAAAACAAAATCCTTTGCAAACAAAATCGGATATGTCGGTGCCGCGGATGTCGATTTCTACAATCCCATGCGGACACAGGACACTCTCTGACCGGAGGATCCCGACAATGAATCTTTCGCCGGAAATCCTAGGTCTTCTGCTCGGTCTGGCATTTTCCCTTGCAGTTTTTGCCTTCAAAACGGCTGTTGGAGAATCCTGTTTTCTGGTGGAATCGGAGAACACAAAGCGCAACTTGCTTTTTCTGCTCGCGGCAACGGCGGCATACGGAGTCGTTTTTTTCCTTGTCTTTCTTCTGCTTTCGCTTTTTCCGGGGATGCATCAGGCTCTGCTGGAACGCAGTACACTGCTTCAGGCGGGAGGAGTGCTGCATCTGCTGGTTGCAGCGGGTTTTCTTGTATGGGGGATTCTGCTGCTGGGAACAAAACCGGATCGAAAGAGAAACATTCACGGAGGCTGGCTTCTGGCGCTGCCCTGTCCGGTATGCATGATGGCAATCCTGCTGGCGGGGGCGTTTGCGGAACTGCTTCTGCCGGACTCGAAATGGCTGGTTCGATTGTTTGTGACAGGGATTTTCTTTCTGGTGAATTTTCTGGTGCTGGGATGTCTGAGCTTCCTGATCCGCAGGCGGAAAGTGGATTCGCGGCACCTGGTCGGCAGACTGATGGTTTTTGTGGGACTCTATTTTGCAGGACTGCTTCTGCTGGTGCCGAATTTTGAGCGGATCGAAGGAATGTATCGAATCGTTTCCGGGAGCAGCGAACTGCCGCGGATCAATCCATGGTATATGCTGCCGGTTCCGATCGTTTTTCTGGCGGGACTCGCATATCAACGCTATCAAGAAAACAGGGAGTTTTGAATGGAATTTTTCGACGGAATCAAAACATTTATTTTTCTGGTATCCAGCATTCTGCTTTATCCGGTGCTGATTCTTCTTGCGCTTTCGACGGTGTATCTGATCTGGGAAGCCGGCCGCTTTCTCGGAGAGTGGATGGAACGGGCGCGGTGCGCCGGATTCGTCCCGCAGAAGGATTCCGTGGAGACGTTCCGCTTTCCCGCGCCGGTGCGCCGGTATCGCGAGGAGCTGCGGGAAATGGACCGGAACGATGAAGCGGCTGTTGCATATCTGATGCGTCAGACGGTGGAACAACGGCAGAAGAGTCTGGACCGGTATCGCCTGATGATCCGCCTGGACCCCGCGCTGGGGCTGCTCGGAACCCTGATCCCGATGGGCAGTGCCCTGGCCGGAGTGAGCGGGGGAGAACTGACGGTGGTCAGTTCCGAACTGGTGGTGGCGTTTACGACAACCGTGGTCGGACTGGCAGTCGGCAGTGCGGCATTTCTGATGCATTCGGTCAAGCGGCGCTGGGTCGCTTCCGACATCCGCCAGATCGAATACATTACCGAGGTGATGACCCGATGAGATTCATGCGCCGCGAAGAAAAAAATGAGGATTCGTTTGATGATGATCCGATGTCGGCGGTCGGAAATCTGTTCGATGTCGCTCTGGTATTTATCGTCGCCCTCCTGTTCGCGCTGATGGCGATGTTCGGGAAAGAGCTGTTCGACGGTCAATCCCGTGTCCGTGTCGATTCCAGCGGACGGATCGAGATCCTGACGAAAAAAGGACGGAAAATCGAATCCCTGAAACAGTCGAATGAAACCGCCGAAGGCAAAGGGGTCCGTCTCGGAACCGCCTATCGGCTTGAGGACGGCACCACCGTCTACGTTCCGGAGGAGTGATGCGTTTTCTCTTTTTCCTTCCGCTGCTCCTGCTTCTGTTCCCCGCAATTCTCCTTTCCGGAGGTGAAAAATTTGTGCTCTTTCTGAGCGGCGAATCCAATGCAGGGATCACGAAACGCGCCTTCCGGAAACTGGAACTGCCGAAACATATCCGGTTCCGTCTGATTCCCGATGCCTCGGATCCGGCGCTTCTCCGGGAGGAGATCCGGAAGGCCGATCTCATCATCGCCAACGGACTGATCCCGGAGTTCCGGAACGCACTGGCGGATTCCGCACGCCTCGGAAAAACTCCGATTTATCTGCTCGGCTCCGCTCATCTGGCAAACCGCATTCCTTCCGCTCTGCAGGGAAAGGTGCATTTTCCGATGGAAAAACTTGTCGAACAGTACCGAAGCAGCCATTCCGCGGAAAATTACCGGAATCTTGTGCGATATCTTGTTCATAAGGAACTGGATCCGACGGTTGAATACGCTCCGCCGCGAATTCTCTCGCCGATCGGCCTTGCGGATCCTGCAACCGGACGGAAATTCTCCAGCTATGAGGCATACCGGGCATTCCGAGGAGAGCGTCCCGTCTCCGGTCGTGTTGTCATCACGATCTACGCAGCAAACAGCGCGCCGGAGGAGATCGCGGTTTTGAAACCGCTGGCCGATGCGCTCGAACGGCGCGGACTGGAAACGGCAGTCGCATTCGGTGACGAAAGAAAACTGATCCAGGATTTCCTTCTCGACCGGAACGGAAAATCACGATTCGATTTCGTAATCGCCTTCACATTCAAGTTCAAAGCAGGGCTCGGTGAACAGCTCCGGAAGGCAATGGCAAAGCTGGATGTACCGGTGGTCAATGCGCTGAAGCTCTATCGACAGACAACACCGGAATGGGAAAAATCGGTTCAGGGGATGAATTCGTTTTCCGTGGCGTTCGCCATGATCGCGCCTGAAATATCGGGACTGATTGAGCCGACACTGCTTTACGGTCGAGAGAGAAGAGACGGACGCATTCAGGAAATCCCGATGCCGGGGAATATCGAACGTCTCGCGGACCGCGCGGCAAAATGGATCGCTCTGCGGAAAAAACGGAATTCCGAAAAACGGATCGCTCTTTTTTTCCATCATCCGGAAGGAGGAAAGCAGGCGATCGGAGCAAGCTATCTGAATGTGCCGCGTTCGATTGTCCGGATTCTCGGAACCCTGCATGAGAACGGTTACAATTCCGGAGGTCTGGAAAAACTGCCCGAGAAAACACTTACGGAAACGCTGATTTCCGGTGTCCGGAACGTCGGGAGCTGGGCGCCGGGAGAACTGGAAACTCTGCTCAGGGCAGGAGAATATGCGGCCGTTCCGTTTGAACAATACAAACAGTGGTTCGCGAAACTGCCGGAAGCGTTCCGCGAATCGGTGATCCGGGAGTGGGGACCGGTGGAACAGTCGAAGATCATGACAAAGGATGGAAACCTCATCATTCCGATCCTGAAACGCGGGAATCTTGCGATTCTTCCGGAGCCGATGCGCGGTTATGCGGGCGATGTTCAGAGAATTCTTCATTCCGGAACGCTGCCGCCTCCGCATCAGTATGTAGCGGTCTATCTTTATCTGCGGCACGAATTCAAGGCGGATGCCGTGATTCATCTCGGCAGGCACGGTTCCCTGGAGTGGCTGCCGGGCAAACAGCTCGGACTTTCCGATTCCTGTGCGCCGGCACTTCTGGGAGGCGATATCCCGTGCCTGTATCCCTATATCTCCGACGGCATCGGGGAAGGCATTCTGGCAAAACGGCGCGGCGGAGCAGTGATTCTTTCCCATCTGACGCCTCTGCTCGGAGCAGCAGGAGAAGATGCAAAAGTCCGGAAAATCCGCTCCCTGATCAGCGAGTGGCAGAGCGCCGATCCCAACCGGAAAGCCGATCTCTGGAAAGAGCTGAAACGCGAAGCCGAAAAAACGTCTCTTCTATCCTCCGCCGGAATCCCGAATCTGACAGAAGAGTCGTTGGATTCGTTCCAGCATTTTCTGGAAGATCTGACGCAATCCGTCCTGCCGTTTGGACTCCACAGCTTCGGGATTTCGCCGGAGAAAAAGGAGATCGCCAAAATGGTGGAACTGGCGGCACGAAACGGAGGAGCTTCCTTTGACCGGTCGAATTTCAAGCGCCTTCTGGAGAGTGCCGGGCGCGCGGAACTGGATGCGCTGCTGGCGGGACTCGATGGCCGATTCGTTGCGCCGGGCCCATCGGGAGATCCGGTGCGCTCACCCGATAGCCTGCCGACTGGACGCAATTTCTACGGATTCGATCCCGACAAGTTCCCGACTCGTTCCGCATTTGAAAACGGACGCCTCGCCGCCGAAAAAATTATTGCGGATCATCAGGCAAAGCACAACGGGGAATATCCGCAACAGACCGCGATTGTGCTCTGGGCAGGAGAAAGCATCCGGACCGGCGGACTCAATGAAAGCATTTTTCTGCATCTGATCGGCATGGAAGTGGAATGGGATGCCAATGGACGGGTGCGGAGTTTCAAGCCGATTCCGGCGGCGCGGCTCGGAAGACCGCGTCTGGATGTCATGGCGACGGCATCGGGGGCCTATCGCGACCAGTTCGCCGGACTGATGGAAAAACTCGACCGGGCTCAAAGAGAAGCGGCTCGGCTGACCGATACGGAAAACTTTATCGCGCAACACAATCAATCGATTATGAAACGCCTCGCGGAACAAGGGATACCGGAATCGCAGCGGGCGCGCCTTGCCGAACGGCGAGTATATGCGCCGGCACCCGGAACCTACGGAACCGGGGTGAACCGGCTGACAGGCTCCTCCGGAGCATGGGAGAAAAACAGCGAGATTGCAGGACTCTATCGCGAGCGGATGAGCTATGGGATGGATCCGGATGGATCGTTTGCGAAGTCTGCGGAAGGGTTCCGTCTGCATCTGGCAAATACATCGGTGGTGCTGCATTCCCGCAGTTCCACGCTCTACGGAGTGACGGATATCGACGACATGTATCAGTATCTCGGCGGACTCTCGCTCGCGGTCAAAGAGGCGGGCGGACAAGCTCCACGGGAATTTATTATCGACAACCGGAACGCGGGCAGGATTCGTGTAAGTCCGCTGAAGCAGTTCCTCGCCGCCGAACTCTCTTCCCGCGCCCTGCATCGCGACTGGATCGCCGCTCAGCAGAAAGAGAATTACGCCGGAGCAAGAATGATCGCCCGAACGGTGGACAATCTCTGGGGATGGCAATCCGTTACGCCTGAGAATGTCGCGGGAGAACAATGGAACGAACTTTACGAGGTCTATTTCAAAGATCGCCACCAGCTCGGACTTTCCCGTTTTTTCCGCCGGGAAAACGCATGGGCGGAGCAGTCGATTGCGGCTCGAATGCTGGAAGCGGTCCGCAAAAACTTCTGGAACGCTCCGGAAACCATCAAAACCGATCTTGCCAGAAGCTATGCGCAGAGCGTAATCGATAATGGAGTCGCCTGCTGCGATCACACTTGCAACAATCCGCTTCTGCATCAGATGGTCGTGAATCTGATCTCGGTTCCGGGGGCGATGTCTCCGGAAAAGGTTGCGGCGTTTCAGCTTGCGGTCGAACGCGCCGCCGGACAGACGCTTGCCGATCAGCTCCGTGAAAGAAGCATCCGTCACACCGGACTCGAATCCCTTCCCCCGGAACGCGAGTCCGCAACACGGAAAGCTCCCGAACTGCAAGTCGTCAAAGGGTATAAAATGGAGCGGAAAACGGATGAAAAAAATCGAATGAGCTCTTCCGGAATCCGCTGGCTCTCGCTGTTCTTCCTGCTGCTTCTGATCGGTCTTTTTCTCGCCGGAACCCGGCAGAGTGACGATTGATATTCTCCCCCGTGTACTTGTTTTTCCGGAAATTCCATCTATTTTATTTGAAAAACGAAAGGAATATCCCGTGAACAAAGTAAAAATCACCGTTCTGAAAACAACATTCGATGCGGAACTTGCAGAAGAATATGGAGCCCAAGGACTCGGCCCCTGCCCGATGCTGAAAGCCGGTCAGATCTTTTATGCCGATTACGCCAAACCGCAGGGATTCTGCGATGAAGCATGGAAGGCAATCTATCAGTATGTTTTCGCTCTGGCACACGGAAAAGGTGACGAACTATTCTATTACGGGGACTGGATCCGAGTGCCGGGAGTCGCGATCTGCAGCTGCAACGACGGACTCCGTCCCGTAATCTTCAAGCTGGAGGCAACCGATATCCCATCCACTCTCAATTATACACCCGTCCGCTGATTCAGCCCAGAGTGTTCTTGACTCCTTCCAGAATCATTTTCGCGGCGATGGCGGAAAGGAAAAGCCCGGTCAGCTTTGTAATGATCGCGATGCCGTCTTTTTTGAAAACGCGCTCCGCATGAACACCTGCGGCAAGAAGCGCCGTCAGAGCCGCTACGGCAATCAGAAGAGCGGATAAATTTGAAACCGTCGACCAGAGACCTCCACGTTCCAGACCGATAATGATGAGTCCAGCCGTAGTGCCGGGACCGACCGCCATCGGAATTGCAATCGGAACCACGGCAATTCCGCTCCCTCCTGTATGCCCCTCCCGTTTCGATCTCGTGCGCGCATCTCCCCAGACAAGTGAAATGGCACAGATCATCAGAATCGTTCCTCCACCAACCTTGAACAGATCTATATTGATGTCCAGCAAGGAAAATATGATGTTGCCGCTGAAAAACAGAATAATCCCGGCAACCAGTACCGCAATGCCGCTCTTCAAGCCGACTTCCATGCGCTGACGCGGCGTGCAGTCCGATGTCAACGATAAAAAAGTCGACAGGACCGCAAACGGATTCAAAAGAATCAATATTTTCAAGGATGTTACAAAAAATGTTTCCATGCTTGACCTCCTGCCGCTCTTTTTTTCCTGTTTTTTCCGAAAAATGTTTGATATCATAAACAACGTTTATTATATTACTCCATAAAAAAGAAAAGTCAAACGATTTTTTAAATATATTTTACAAAAGGTTATTATAATGAACAAATCAAATGCGATTCCGGATGTTCCGGCGATTGGAGCGAATCTGCACAAAGAGCGAAGACGCCGTCA
This sequence comes from uncultured Lentisphaeria bacterium, assembly GCA_905197955.1. Lineage (GTDB taxonomy): Bacteria > Verrucomicrobiota > Lentisphaeria > Victivallales > UBA1829 > UBA1829. The sequence goes on from CAJKAR010000019.1 coordinate 52,258, forward strand.
GCTTTCACTGGCGGAACTGGCGGCATCCAGCGGAATTTCAAAGGCAATGCTCTCTCAGATCGAAAGCGACAAAGTCAATCCGACAATCGCCACCATGTGGAAAATCGCACACGCTCTGAATATCGAACTGGAGACTCTGATTTCCGGAGAAGCTGCCCGAAAAAGAAAATTCGAAGTTGTTAGAAAAGCGGATATTGTTTCCCTTTCCACGGATCGCTCGGGAGCCGTCTTCCATGTACTCTCGCCGAGTTCCATGGCGGAGGATCTGGAGCTCTACCGTCTCGAAATGGAACCGGGATGCATTCATCGTTCCCAGGCACACGCCAAGGGAACCGAAGAGTTTTTGAATCTGCTGGAAGGACGGGTGAAAATCTCTGCCGGAGAGGTCTCCGCAATCCTCGAAAAAGGGGACTTCATCATGTTCCAGAGCGATGTCGATCATGCCATCGAAAACCTTGCCGAAACAAAAGCCGATTTATTCATGGTTGTCCGCTTCATCCGGAATGAACAACGCTAAGAAAAATCCTTAAAAATTTACGGAAAAATGCGCAGGCATTTTTCTCGGGTCAAGGACGATGTCCTTGTCGCGGTCCAGCGGCGAGACGCTGGCCGTGCAACGCACGGAATCTTCATAAAAAAGAAAAAATGCGAGAGAAGCAAACCGCTTTGAAAAGCGGTTCTTCTCCTCTCGCGCTCTCCACTTTCCCTAAACTTTTCCACCGCCTTTGCGTTTCTCGCAAAGGCTCAAAAATAGAAATAAAAAGGCCCCTGATTCAGCAACAGGAATCAGAGGCCTATCGTTTTTCATCCGGCGTATTTTACAAGGCAAAATAGCGGATGGTTATGTAGATAGAGGAGAGGATCAGTGCATAAATCGTGACCGGCACACCATACATGGCGAAGCGCTTGAAGGAGATCTGCTCGCCAGCCTGCTGAGCCAGTCCGACCACCACCAGATTCGCCGCAGCACCGAACAGCGTGAAGTTACCGCCGAGACAGAGCGCCAGCGCCACACCCCACCACATAAGATGCTCCAGCGGAACATTGCCCTGAAATACAGGAACCGTCTTCATGAATGCCATGATGATCGTAACCGCAACCGCAGTAAACGAAACATTGTTGATGATGGCCACCGCCAGTCCGCAGATCCACATCATGGTCAGAATAATCAGCAGAGGATGCCAGGAAGCCGTAAAGTGAAGATAACTGCCCAGTTTCTCCATAACCCCTGCATAATCAGCCCCCTGCACAATGATGAACAATCCCATGAAGAAGAAGAGGGTTCCCCATTCGATTTTCTCCAGCATCTGATCCACATTCACCTTGCAGATCGTCAGACAAAGCGCCGCACCGGTCATGGCAACAACACTCGGCTGAATTCCGAACACACCGTGAACAAGAAAACCAACAATAGTCAGCAGCATGACAATTCCGGCTTTTTTCAGAGTGACCGGATCGGTAATGGAAGTTTTCTCATCCATTTCCATGATCTTGGCTCTCTGCTCCACCGTGACCGTCATGTGCTTGCTGTAGTGGAAATAGAGGAACGCACAGTACCCAAGCAGAAGCAGCACAATGAACGGAGCCAGATTAATCAGGAACGCCATGAAGTTGAGTCCGACCATGGAACCGATCAGCAGGTTCGGCGGATCACCGATCAGGGTTGCCGTACCGCCGATGTTCGATGCCATCGTCTCGGCAAGAATAAACGGCACGGGAGAGACTTTCATCTGCGAGGAGACAACAAAGGTTACAGGCACCACAAGGAGAACTGTCGTCACATTGTCAAGGAAGGCGGAGAGAAACGCCGTTGCCAGGACCAGAAGGATCATGGTCCGCGCGGGCTGTCCTTTCGCAAATTTGACCGATTTGATCGCAATGTACTGGAAAAGTCCTGTTTTACTCAGGATATTGACCATGACCATCATACCGGCAAGAGTGAAAATCACGTCGAAGTTCACATACTTGGAATAGCTGTCGAGCTTTTCATATTTCTCGACCGTCTCCAGCTCCGCTGATTTCACCGCATTGCTGATCTGCTTCGGAGTTTCCGGAAGTTTGACCGCTTTTCCGGTTTCAGCCGCTTTTTCCACTTTCATGGTAACAGCGGCAGGCGCACCTTTGGCAGGATCCGGCGTCTGCGGAGCAGATTCTTCGTGATGCCCAACCGGAAGCACGAAGAGAAGCATCAGCGCGGAACCGACCAGCACCGCAGCCGTTTTATGAATTTTTTCCGTGGCAATCAGAACGAATGTGGCGACAAAAATAATCGCAGCCGCCCAGAAACGGAACGTGGAATCGGCTCCATCCGCGGAAGCCAGCAGGGGAGAGAGTGTTTCAAACAGATTTTGCTGCATAAAAAAAGTCGTAAGGCAGGACATAATTGCTTAACCTCGGAGTACATTGGTTACCAGTTCGATATAAGTGATGATGCCGCAGAGTTTCTGCTGCTTGTCAACAACCATCAGGGAGGGGAGAGAATTCTTGACGATATTGACTGTCAACTGGAACAGCGGTACATCCGGAGAAATCGTATGCTTTGGAACACTCATCACGTCCTTCACGAGCAGTTTCCGTTCCTCTTTCAGGAGATTTTCAAACGGTTCAAACTGATTCAGGAACGTCAGGTTCTCCAGCATCATAATGTATTCCGGAATGGCTCTCCGGACGATGGCTTCGCAGGAAATCACTCCTTTCAGAATACCATTTTCATCGAGAACGGGGATTTCCATGCGCTGCTCCTCGGAAAGAGCATCCAGAGCGGAACTCAGGGTATCTTCCGGCCGGACAAAACGCGGATTTTTCAGCATGACATCTTCCGCAGTCAGCGTATGTTTCACCTCCACCCGATCCTGAGTGAGAATATCCAGAAAATCCTTCGGGGAACCGGAAGCGATCAGCTTGTCCAAAGCTCCGGGATTCGAAAGGAAGTATTTGGAAAACGCCGCAAGAGATTTCAGATAAATAACAGAAGTGGTCTCGGAAATCATGCAGCAGACAATCAGTTTTGTCGGGGTCTTGTCATCCGGCTTCAGCTTGACCGGATTCTTCAGGATGCCGATTCCAATATCGAGGTCCTGCAGATCAGGATGACGCATGTGCGGAAATGCAAAACCGCTGTCGTAAATGATGCCGTAGGCGTCTTCGCGATCCATCATTTCCTTGGCAGCTTCCGCCGGGGGAACCGGCAGTTTGACCATCTTCGACATTTTCGTCAGAAGATTCGTGTAGAGTTCGGAGCGATCCGCTCCCTCGAGATTGAAAAAGATCAGGCTCTGGTTCAAAAGCGATGACAGTTTCATTTCTATCTCCCGGGTTAAAGGTTACTCAATATAAATTGAGGCGTCGGAACGGTTGAGTCCGTTCCGGCTCCTGTAAAAGAGAAGAGCAGTCTTATGCCAGACCAACCCGTTCCCGTACTGTTTTCATTGTCTTGACTGCTTCCGCACGGGCCTTTTCCGCTCCGGCTTTCAGGACGCTGTGCACATAGCCAGGATCCGCGAGCAGTTCCTCTCTCCGCTTGCGCATGGGAGCAAAAAATTCCATATACGCTTCGAAAAGAGCCTGTTTGGCATGTCCGTATCCGTAATTTCCCGCCAGATACCGGGCACGCATCTCCTCCACCTGCGCAGGCGAGGCAAACAGTTTATATAGCTGGAAGACACTGCAGGTATCGGGATCCTTCGGCTCCTCCATGCCTTTTGAATCGGTTTTGATCGACATGAATTTCTTCCGTGCCGCCTTTTCCGTCTCAAAGAAAATCTCAATGGTGTTGTTGTAGCTCTTGGACATCTTCTGTCCGTCAAGTCCGGGAATCACAGCAACACTCTCGGAGATCTTCTCTTCCGGAATGACAAACGTGTCCCCATACGTCTGGTTGAACTTGATCGCAATGTCGCGCGTCATCTCCAGATGTTGCTTCTGGTCTTTTCCGACCGGAACCAGATTCGACTGGTAGATCAGAATATCCGACGCCATCAGCACCGGATACGAAAAAAGTCCATTGTTCGGCGTAAAACCTTTTGCAATCTTGTCCTTGTAGCTGTGCGCACGTTCCAGAAAACCAAGTCCGACAATATTGTTCAGAATCCAGGTGAGTTCGCACACTTCCGGCACATCCGACTGCCGGAAGAACACCGTCTTCTCCGGATCAATTCCGCAGGCGAGAAAATCGACCGCAAGACGCATGATCCGGGATCGGAGATCCTCCGGCTTCGGATTCGTGGTCAGTGAGTGGTAATCCGCAATGAACAGATAATCCTCACCCTCGTTCTGAAGGTCGATGCACTGCTTCATCGCTCCAAAATAATTTCCGATGTGCGGAATGCCCGATGGCTGGATTCCGGAAAGAATTCTTTTCATGTTAGAACCTTCATTCTGTTGAATGAGGGACGGGAAAAATTTCCCGTCCGCCGTTATTTTTTCAATGCAATCCGGCAGGAGTGTCCGTTCAGGTCGCAGTCCGAGGCAAGCAGAGAATCCGCAACTTCTCCTTTTTCAACCGTTTCCGCCAGTGTTTCCGTGCAGATGTAGGTACGGAAGGCATTCAGAGCCTCTTCCACCGCCGCATCGGAAACATAGTGAAGCGTGATCCGGTCCGAAACTTCCAGATTTGCCTCTTTACGCATATTCTGCACTTTGCTGACAAATTCACGGGCAATGCCTTCCTGAATCAGTTCCGGAGTCAGAGCCGTATCAAGCGCAAGCGTAATGCCATGTTCCGTGGCAACGGTCACGCCCTCTTTCTCGGCGCGGTTGACGCAGAGATCCTGCACGGTCAGCGCGATTTTTCCATCCGGAAGCTCCAGATCGACCGTTCCGCCCTGTTCCATCGTCCGGATTTCCGCCGGGGAAAGCCGGGCGATCAGCGCCGCAGCCTGTTTCATCCGCGCTCCGAGCTTCGGCCCGAGCACTTTGAAGTTGGCTTTCGCGGAAAGATCCACAAGTCCGTCGTCGGAATCCTGAACAACGATCTGTTTGACGTTCAGTTCCTCGGAGATGATGTCGGATGTTTCCGAGAGCATCTTCCGCACTTCCGGATCGGCGGCAACCAGGATCGCTTTCGAAAGCGGCTGGCGGATCTTCAGATTCTTCTGCGTCCGCAGGAAACGGCCGAGCGAAACCGCGTTCATGGTGCTCTCCATCTGCTTGTCGAGATAGGGATCGCGCCGATGAGTATCGGACTCCGGATAGTCGCAGAGATGAACCGATTCCGGCATATCCTCCGTCCGCAGTCCCCGGTAGATCACTTCGGTGATGTACGGAATGAACGGCGCCGCGCATTTCGTAAAGGTAATCAGCACATAATAAAGGGTGGAATAGGCATCCAGCTTGTCATTGTCGTTCTGGCTCTTCCAGAAGCGCCGGCGGCTCCGGCGGATGTACCAGTTGGTCAGGTCTTCCACAAACTTTTCAAAACGGTTTGCCGCCTTCTGGAGGTGATAGGTGTCCATCGCCTCGCGAATCTCCGTGACCATATCCGCCAGAGAAGAGAGAATCCAGCGGTCCAGCGGATTTGCCGGGTGTTCCGGTGCTTTGAGTCCGCCTTTCGGGGGCTCCCAGTTGTCCACGTTCGCGTAGGTGGTGAAGAAGCTGTACGAGTTCCAGATCGGCAGCATCACGCCGCGCAGGACCTCTTTGATTCCTTCCTCCGAAAAGCGCAGGTCCTCGGCCCGGACCACGGGAGAACCAAGCAGGAACAGACGCAGAGCATCGGCTCCGTAGGTGTTGACCACATACATCGGATCCGGATAGTTCTTTTTGCGCTTGGACATCTTCTGTCCGTCTTCGGCAAGAATCATGCCGTTGACGACCACATGTTTTGCAGGAGGCTGTCCGAAAAGCGCGGAAGAAAGAACCGTCAGAGTATAGAACCATCCGCGGGTCTGATCCTGACCTTCCGCAATGAAGTCGGCGGGGAAATTCGCCTCGAATCTCTCCTTGTTCGCAAACGGATAGTGTTTCTGCGCATACGGCATGGATCCGCTTTCGAACCAGCAGTCGAGCACTTCCGGAACACGCTTCAGAATGGTGCCGTTTGCGGTTTTGATCTCCACATTGTCAACGTAATGCTTGTGAATATCCTCGAATTTCCGCCCGGTGAGCTGTTCGAGTTCCGCAACGGATCCGACGCAGACCGCTTCACCGGTCTCCTTGTTGCGCCAGATCGGCAGCGGACAACCCCAGTAACGGTTGCGACTGATCGCCCAGTCGCGCGCATTCTCCAGCCATTTGCCGAAGCGTCCTTCCTTGATGTGTTCGGGAACCCAGGACATCTGCGCATTGGAGTTCAGCATCCGCTCCTTGATCCGGTCGATCCGGACAAACCAGGTGGAGACCGCCTTGTAGATCAGCGGCGAATCGTCGCGCCAGCAGTGCGGATAGTTGTGCTTGATCGTGCCGCGGTGAATGAGTTTGCCCTCTTCTTTCAGACGGCGGATGATCTCCTTGTCGGCATCCTTGACATAGATTCCCGCGTAATCGGGGATCTCCTTTGTGAATTTGCACTCGTCGTCGATCGGGCAGACATCCGGAATGTTGTTGGCTTTTCCGGCGATGGCGTCATCCTCTCCGAATCCCGGCGCGATATGAACGATACCCGTGCCGTCTTCCGTACTGACATAGTCGGCAGTGATGACGCGGAAAGCTCCCTGCGCCTTTTTGTCTGCGAAATAATCGAAGAGCGGTTCATAGGTCATGCCCTTGAGATCGGAACCTTTGCAGCGTTCGACAATCTCCGGAAGATTCTTCTTGTAATACGCGGAAAGACGCGCTTCCGCCATGATGTAGAACTCGTTGCCGTCCTTGACCTTGACGTAGTCGATGTCGGGCCCCGCGGCAAGCGCCATGTTGGAGGGCAGCGTCCAGGGGGTTGTCGTCCACGCGAGGAAATAGGTGTTCTCCAATCCATCGGCCTTGAACCGGATCGTGATGGCGGGATCATCGACTTCCATATAGCCCTGATTCGCCTCGAAGTTGGAAAGCGGCGTAGAACAGCGGGGGCAGTAGGGGAGGATCTTATAGCCCTCGTAGATCAGTCCGGCATCCCAGAGCTGCTTGAAAACCCACCAGATGGACTCCATGTAATTGCGGTCCATGGTGCGGTAGCCGTTGCGGAAATCGACCCAGCGGCCCATCCGCTTGACGATGGTCTCCCATTCCGCCGTATAGCGGAGAACAATGCCGCGGCAAGCTTCATTGAATTTGTCGATTCCGTAGCTTTCGATCTCCTTCTTGCCGGAGAGCTTGAGTTCTTTTTCCATCTCGTATTCGACGGGAAGTCCATGACAGTCCCATCCGAAAGTCCGGTCGCAGTACTTTCCGCGCATGGTCTGGTAGCGGGGAACGACATCCTTGATGGTTCCGGCGAGAAGATGCCCGTAGTGGGGAAGTCCCGTGGCAAACGGAGGTCCGTCGTAGAAAATAAACTCGGGTGCACCGCGACGGTTTTCCCTGGACTTCTCAAATGTATGATTCTCTTCCCAAAACTTCAGCGTCTCTTCCTCCATCGCCGCGAAGTTTGCCTGTCCGGAAACTGGCTTGAACATAGTGTCCTCATCAATTCACATTGGTTTACGTTTCAGAATACCTTATTAATATACATCTTCCCGTTGTATTTTTACAGTCTGAAACAGATAATTTTACATAAATAAGCGAAAACTCCGGCGTTTCCGGTACAAGAAAACAGATTCCCGGGGAAAAAAGAAAAACAGCACCCTATCAAAAGGATGCTGTTTTCCATGAGATTTCTCTTCCTGCCGGATTCTTTCCGTGACGGGGCTTCCATGCGGGAGTTCCGCGTCAAGGAGTCCATGCGGGGCTCCATCCGGCAATCTTTCCGACCGTTGATCCTCACTTCCGCGGGAAACGGTCGGCAGGAGTGTGTGGAGGATGTGTTTAACGGAGTCAGCCGGATCTTTTTTCCCGATGCTTCCGATCGAGCGCCGAAAGGAGCGTATAACATGTCTGCATCCGGGGCACGGACAAGCCATGTTGTTCCGCAAGCCGGCAGACATTGCCGAGAATCGCTTCCACTTCGATCTGCCTCCCCGCTTCAAAATCAACCAGCATGCTTGTCTTGTATGGCGGGAAATTGCGAGTGTATTCAATGTTCTGATCCACCAGTTCCGGCGGGAGTTCGACTCCGCAGGCGGAGGCGACAAGACGAACCTCCTCCATCAGTTCGCAACAGAGCGTTTCGACCGGTCCGCGATCGGACATCTCCTTCGTATCGAGCCCTCCTCCGAGCACCGAAACTGGATTATACGGCAGATTCCACAGCAGTTTCACCCAGCGGAAGTACGCAATATTCTCCACAAACGACGCCTTGACACTGGTTCCCTGATACAGTTCCGCAAGATGCCTTCCCGCTTCGGAATCCCCTCCGCCGAACCTGCCGAACTTCAATTCCGATGATCCCTTCTGCCGAACCACTCCGGGAGCAATCCTCGTAGCTCCGATATACGCAATCGTACTGAGGATCTCATTCTCCGGGAATGCCTTCGCCACCGCATCCTCAATCCCGATCCCGTTCTGGATCAGGACGATGGTTGTGCGCGGACTTTTCACCGCGCCGCGGAGCAGAGCGGGTTCATCAATCTGCGGAAGCGCTTTCGAAGTCAGGATAATGTAATCCGGGATATCGGGATACTCTTCCGCGGTACGGTAGACTCCCGCAGGCTGAAAATCGAAATCTCCGCACTCGCTCTGAATATGAAAACCGTTCTGCCTGACGGCGTCGTAATCCGAACGGACCACCACGGAAACCTCCGCCTTCCCCGCCTGAGCGAGCCGTCCCGTAAAATACGCGCCGACGGCTCCCGCCCCCACGGTCAAAACTTTCACTTTTTCCATCATTTCTACATTTTCCTCTCTGATTTTGCAGCACCTCCGGAGGCGCAGCTCTCCGCTCCTCCGAAAAAACCCGTCAGACTGCCGGATTGTTCCGGATAATCTCCCGGTAGGTGAAAAAGGACTTCTTCGGCACACGTTCCAGATTTTCCGGAGAGCAGCGGATGAGTCCCAGACGCTTGGTATACCCCTGCGCCCATTCAAAATTATCCATCAGACACCAGCAGAAGTAGCCGCGGACATCAATGCCGTCTTTCTGAATCGCCTCGAACATTGCCTCCGTATATCCTTTCAGGAAACGGCATCTCTGATCGTCGTCGAGAGCGCTTACGGCATCGGGCTCGTAACAGGCACAGCCGTTTTCGGTCACATAGATCGGATATCCGGGATAGCGTTTTGCAATCCAGTTCAGAAGATTCCGGAAGCCCCAGGGAATGATATTCCATTGCATATCGGTTCGTTCCCAGTTCGGATCGGCGCTGAGGAACACTTCCTGATCATCGCTCATTCCGCCGTTTCCATTCGGTCCGATTCCGCCATCCACCTCCGGCTTTTCAGCAGAGGCGTACAGTGTGGAATAATGGTTGAGGCCGAGGAAATCAACACTTCCCTTCATGAGTTTTTTCTCCTCTTCCGTGAATTTCGGGAGCCGTGCACCGAGCCGTTTCCGCATCACTTCCGGATATTCTCCGTAGACAACCGGATCCGTAAACCAGGCATAGAAAAATTCCACGGCGCGTTCGGCGGCATCCCTGTCCTCCGGCTTCTGCGTAAGCGGCTCGCGCCAGTCGCAGTTGTTGGTGATGCCGATCATTCCACCGTATCCGCCCTCGCGGAACGCCCGGACCGCGCTGCCGTGCGCAAGAAGCATGTGATGCGCCGCAAGATACGGTTCATCGGGATCGGTCCGTCCCGGCGGGAACGCCCCCAGACCGTGTCCGAGAACCGAACAGCACCAGGGCTCATTCAGCGTGATCCAGTGCTTGACGCGATCCCCGAACGCATCAAAACAGAGTTTTGCATAGGTTGTAAAATCATCGACGATCTCCCGATTAAGCCAGCCGTCGTGCGCCATCTGCAGATCCAGCGGCAGATCCCAGTGATACAGCGTGACATACGGAGTAATGCCGTTTTCCAGAAGCAGATCAATCAATTTGCTGTAATACGCGATTCCCTCGGGATTCGGAGCGCCCTTGCCGGTCGGCTGGATGCGCGGCCAGGCGATGGAAAAACGATAGGCGTTGACACCGAGAAGTTTCAGCATGCGGACATCTTCCTCGTATCGATGAAAACTGTCGCATGCGACATCCGCATTGGACATGGCATGGACCCGTCCGGGAATCCGGCAGAAGGCATCCCAGATGGAATATCCGCGTCCGCCCTCCAGCACGCCCCCTTCGATCTGATACGCCGCCGTCGCAACACCCCACACAAAATCTTTCATAATCAACTCCTCCCGATTGCATATTCTGAATCAAATCTCTGCCGGAGAAATTTATCCGTTCCTTTTTTTTTTGCAAGAAGATAATGATATCTTTTTTGAATCTTCGGAAAAAAGCGCTACATTGACTGTGACAAGGAGGGAAAATATGAAAAAATGGCTTCTGCTCTTTCTGCCTGCATTTTGTCTGGGAGTTGTCATCGGCTGTTTCTTCGCGGAGAAGACACGGAAAAACAGAGAAAGGGCGCTTCAGATCTGTACGGAAAAACAGCACAAACGGCAACCAGAGAAATCGCCGCTTGTTTTGCTCTCCTGCGGCAGAGAGTCCCCGTTTCGCCCCTACTTCCGGGTGATCCGCAGAGAAAACACCCTGGAAATTCTCTTCTCCTTCTGTCCGGATTCCCGGGACCGGGAACAGTTCCTGAATGAAATGAAACAGGAGTATCCCGAACTGTCGCGAAGCGGAAAGCAGGAGTTCTCACGATTCTTTTCCCGACCGGAGTTTTTTCCCGGCGGCATCTTCTCATTTCTGCGGCCGGAAGAACGATATCGGACAGATTCCCTGGAAACGGGAATCTGCCGTTCCGGAAACCGGATTTATCTTCTGTGGGAAATTCCTGCGGGAGATCCCGGCTCTGAAGGGAAAAGTGCAGCATTCGAAACAAAAGCTCCGGTAAAAACAGAAGCCGCACTTGAGAAAACAACAGGCAGGGACTCTCTCTCCCGCTGGCTCCCGCTGAGTATTCTTCTTGTCTGCATCGTGGTGGGATTTCTCCTGATCCTGATTCTGAAACGCCGCTGATCTCTTTTCTTTCCGCGTTTTTCTGCAAAACCATTCCGGAAGAAAACAGGGCTTCCGGGAGGCATAAAAGAACGAAAAAAACAGGATTGGATTTGTAATTTTCCGAATCTGCCTGTAATATAAACGCAGCTGTTCCAAGTTTATCTACTACCGGGAATTCAGAAAATCATGTTGACAAAAACATATTCCGCCGCTGTGGTCGGAGTGGAAGCACTTCCTGTTGAAGTGGAAGTGAATGCGACCGGGCACGGCGATGAATCCAGTGTCTCCATTGTAGGACTTCCGGACACTGCCATCAAAGAAAGTCGCGACCGCATCCGTTCCGCGCTGATGTCCTGCGGCTACGGACATCCGAAAGGCAGCACGCTGGTGAATCTGGCGCCTGCGGACATGAAAAAAGAGGGATCCGCCTTTGATCTTCCGATCGCGCTGTCGCTGATTGCGGCGAATGGAACTCTTCCCAGGGAACGGCTGGACGACTGTCTGATCCTCGGCGAACTGGCACTGAATGGAACGGTGCGACCGGTGAAAGGGTGTCTTCCCGTGGCGCTTCTGGCCCGGAAAATGAGTTCCAAGATCCGGACTCTGATAGTCCCTCTGGAAAACTCTCCGGAAGGAGCGGTGGCAGGAGACAGGGTTCGTGTATATGCGGTCTCCTCCCTGCAGGAAGCGGCTGCCGCGGTCCGCGGAGAACTTCGTCCTCTGACGAAGGAGTCTACACGTCTTTTCTCCGAACCGGACTGGGACGGAATCCCCGACTTTGCCGATGTCAAAGGACAATTCATGGCAAAACGCGCCTTGGAAATTGCCGCGGCCGGCGGACACAACGTTCTGTTTATCGGACCTCCGGGAACAGGGAAATCCATGCTGGCGAAGCGTCTTCCGGGCATTCTGCCGCCGATGACGGAGGAGGAAGCACTCGATACAAGCCGGATTTACAGTGTTCTGGGTCTTCTGGATTCCCGGCATCCGCTGCTGAAACGGCGTCCGTTCCGTGCGCCGCATCACACGGTCAGCGACGCGGGACTCCTGGGCGGCGGAACGAATCCTCAGCCCGGAGAGATCAGTCTTGCCCACAACGGAGTTCTGTTTCTGGATGAACTTCCCGAATTCAAACGTTCCGTACTGGAAACTCTGCGTCAGCCGATTGAATCGGGAGTGGTGACTGTGAGCCGTGCCGCGGGCAGTTTTGATTTTCCCTGTGAATTCATTCTTCTGGCGGCGATGAATCCCTGTCCCTGCGGACACTACGGGGATCGCCTCCACACCTGCCGCTGCGGACAGAAACGCATTCAGGATTACCGGTCTAAAATTTCCGGTCCGCTGCTGGACCGGATCGATCTGCATGTGGAAGTCTCCTCCCTGACGGAAAAAGAACTTCTCAGCGCCCCTGACGGTGAAAACAGCGCAACCATCCGGGAACGCGTCATCCAGGCCCGCAATATTCAAAATGAACGGTTCAAAAACTCCCGGAAAGTCAAATGCAATGCGCGGATGGAACCCGCCGAAATCAACAAATACTGCAAAATCACAATGGATGCAAAAGTTCAGCTCCGCCATACCATTCTGGAATTCGGCTTGAGTGCGCGAGCCTACGACCGCATTCTGCGAGTTGCACGAACGGTGGCAGATCTGGATGGAGCTGCGGACATCTCGTCCGAACATATTTTTGAAGCCATCAACTATCGTTCCCTGGATCGCCGTCTCTGAACCAGGACTCTCCGAAAAACTCGTTGAAATCCTCATACCGTTTTCCCGGAAAATTCCGGGTCGGAGTATTTTTTCTCTTTTTCCGGTCTTTTTTGGAAGATTACTCCGCTTTTCATTTGTAATCCGGGGAAATGCCCTTATATTCCAGCAGAGTATTTTATTTATGATCCTGTTTTATGTCTGTTAAAAATTGTATGGAAGGATCGGGAGATCAAATGCGGAAATCCAGTCAGGTGAAGTTGCCGGTTCCCTTGCGGGAAGGCTTCTCCGCAGGGACCGAACCGATCCATGAATCCGGTCGATATGACAGACATCTCGCCTTTTTTCTCCGTAGTTTTCTGCCTGGAACCATTCCCCTTACCCGTCAGCGATGGGGCCCGCGGCAGATGGTCGCCCTTACACCCGACGGTTCCGGAGCCGGATTTCCGAAACTTGGAAAACGATTTTCAAAGCAGGCAGACGGCGCAACTGAGCTATCCGAAGCGCCGAAGCGGAATCAGAGACAAAAGAACGGGAGCAGACAATGAAAAAAATCTGTTTCAGATGTCATACTTTATTTGAGTCGGCACAGTCGGACAGGAACAATGAACTCTGTCCCTCCTGCCGGAACGCCATTGCAGGAGTCCGGACAGCGGAAAACGCCATTGAGGCACCCTCGCCGGGATGGATTGCTTTTTTCACGGTTCTCGGAGTGATTATTTTTGCATTTATCAGTTTTTTTCTGCTGCTGGTGTTCGGGGTTGTCTTTTTCCCGGTGTTTCAGTGGTTCTGGATCATTTTCAGCGTTCTGTTTTTCGGATGGGTTCTCTGTCTGCCGCCCAAAACGAGAAAAGCATTTCTGCTTGCGCTGTTTTTCATGATCGTCCTGCCGGTCAGCATTCTGGCACTGCTGCAGGTGCTGCTCTGGCTGTACTTCAGCTGAAACGGAGAACAAGAGAGAAAACCGGATGAAACGCTCTGACGAAAGAGATTCGCAGGCGTTTCAGTAATTTTTATATTTCATCCAGGAATCGCGCAGTTCCTTGCCGCGGGCGAACTCGCGTTCAAAGGCGTCGAAATCGCCTTGACGGATCAACTCCTCCAGAGCTTTCAGGCTGTCGGCGAAAGTCTCCAGCGAGGCGATCACCGCGGGAGTGTTGTGCTCAATGATCTCGCGCCACATCAGCGGAGAACTCGAAGCGATGCGCGAGGTGTCGCGGAAGCCGGTCGCACAGCCGGAGAAACGCAGACGCTTCTTTTCAGAGTCCTCCACATCCAGAATGCTCAATGTCAGAGCGGAAGCGACAATGTGTGCCAGATGGCTGCTGTGTGCGACAAGTTCATCGTGTTCGTGCGAAGGCAGACGTGTCGTTTTCGTCCCGATCGACTGCCAGAGATGTTCAATCTCCCGGACATCCTCTTCCCTTGCCCCCGGCGGCGGAACCACAAATACATCCGCATTATTGTAAAGCGTTGGGAATCCGTTTTCCGGCCCGGTCTTTTCGGTCCCCGCCATCGGGTGCCCGCCGACAAAGCGGGCGTGCACGGAGAGAGCGGCTTCTTCAATCACCGTTTTCACACTTCCGATATCGGTCAGAATTGCATCCGGCTTCATCCGATGCGCATACTGTTTTGTGTATTCGATGATCTGCGGAATCGGAACACAGAGAATGAGGATATCGGCGGAAGCGAAGGCTTCTTCGAGCGTATCGTATCCGAGGTCGATGACATCGTGTTCGAGCGCCCATTTTGTCACCTGCGGACGGCGGGTCCAGCCGCTGCGGAGATATCCGCTCTCCTTCATCGCCATGCCGAGCGAGGCACCCAGGAGTCCGATTCCGATGATTGCCGCATTTTTCTGTTTCATACGTACTGAATCCGATTATCGATATTGATTGATCGTCTCTTTCAAAGCGCGAGTGGCGTTTCCGGCAGCCTCGGCAAAATCGTCGCCGGAGGAAGCATAGATGATACCGCGCGAGGAGTTGATAATCAGTCCTGTTCCATTCTTGTCCAGTCCGTTTTTCATGACCTTTTCAACATCGCCGCCCTGAGCGCCGATTCCGGGCACCAGCAGAGGGGTATCGCCGACAATCGCGCGGATCTGTCCGAGTTCTTCCGGGAAGGTCGCCCCCGCCACCAGCAGGGTGTTGCCGTTGTAGTTCCATGGTCCGGCAATCAGTCCGGCGATGTGCTTATAGAGTTCGATTCCATCCGCCGTTTTGATTTCCTGAATCTCTTTTGCTCCGGGATTCGATGTGCGGCAGAGTACGACGACGCCTTTGTCCGCATAATCCAGAAACGGTTTGATGGCGTCCATGCCCATATAGGGATTCACGGTGACGGCATCGGCATTGAAACGTTCGAACGCCTCGCGGGCGTACATATTCGTGGTTGCGCCGATATCCGCACGCTTGGCGTCCAGAATCACGGGAATCGCGGGACAGGTCGATTTCAGATACTGCATGGTCAGCAGGAGATCCTCGTCCGCGCCCTGTCCGGAGTAATAGGCTATCTGGGGCTTGTAGCAGCAGACATCCGCCGCGGTCGCGTCGATGACAGCTTTGTTGAATTCGAAAATCGGATGCTTCATTCCCCGGACCTTTTCCGGGAGCTTTTTCAGATCCGGGTCCAGTCCCACGCAGACAAGCGAATTGGAATTCCGCCATGCGTTTCTCAGCATTTCCATGAATTTCATAGCGATTGAATCTCCTGTTTAATTTTGTGAAACACAACCCTGTAATATACGGCATGAACGCGGAAATTGCAACGGCGGGCGGCATGGGAGAATCCCATTTTCAAGCGGTACACCGTTTTCGGAACGTTCTCCGGTATGTTCCCTCTTTTTCATCCGAGCCGGATACCGGCAATGCCTTTGAGGTAACGCCCCTCGGGAAACGCTGCCGAAACCGGATGATCCGGTCCCTGGCTCAGAAATCCGGTAATCCGGAAGTCCGCCTTTGCATCGCAGGCAGCGGAATCGACGACTTTTCCGAACAGTTCCTCATTCATTGCTCCGGAACAGGAAAACGTGAAGAGTTTTCCGCCCGGACGCAGCAGTTTCATCGCCAGCAGATTGATATCCTTGTACGCTCTGGCGGCCTTTTCCGTCTGCGCCGCGGTTTCGGCAAATTTCGGAGGATCCAGAACGATCAGATCGAACGAACGGCGCGAATCGCGGCACTTGCGAAGAAATTGAAAGACATCCGCTTCCAGCGTTTCAAAGCAATCGGGCAAAAAACCGTTCCGCTCCGCATTCTGCCGAGCCAGGGCAAGCGCCGGCGCGGAAGAATCCACATTCAGCACATGTCCAGCCCCGCCCTTTGCCGCCGCGAGCCCGAATCCGCCTGTATAGCAGAAACAGTTCAGGACCTCTTCCGCTCCGGAGGCAGCCTCCATGACGGCTTTCCGACTCATTCGCTGATCCAGATAAAATCCGGTCTTGTGCCCGTTCCGCGGATCGGCACGGAAAAGGATTCCGTTTTCTTCGAACTCGATCATTTCCGGAAGTTCCGCTCCGGCAAGAGGACCAGTCCGAGGTTCCAGTCCTTCCTTCAGACGGGAATCGACATCAGAACGCTCATACACGCCATCGGCATATTGCAGAATAGCCTCTGCGATCAGTTCACGGCAATGTTCGGCACCCGCGGAACTGATCTGGCAGACCGCGTAGTTCCGATAGAGATCGACAATCAGTCCCGGCAAACCATCCGATTCTGCATTGATGAGTCGCCAGGCATCGGGCAGCGATCCGCCGAACACCGCCTGCCGAAGCTGAAACGCCTTCTGAAAGCGGGTCTGAAAAAACGCGAGATCCATTTTTTCCGACTCATCGAATGTCCAGACTCTTGCGGCAATCCGGGAGGAGGGCGACGCTGCCGCACGGGCAAGGAATTTCCCCCCGGCACTTCGGATTACGACCTCGCCACCGGGGACGATTTCCCCTGTTGTCCGCTGAATCGCCCCCGAGAACACCCAAGGATGGCGGCGCAGCAGAGATTTCTCCCGTCCTTCTTTCAGAATAAATGCGGCTTCTTCCATCAGAACAGATCCATCTGCGTCATTTCAGGCGACGCCTCTTTTTTTTCTGTTGGCGCCGTCTTTTCCGGAACCGCTGCGGAAGATGCAGCAAACAGATCCGTATCCTCTTCGGGTCCGGCGATTGCATCGATCTCACGGAGGATGCTTTTCAGCTCCATCTTCTTTGCTGCGGCTCGGATCTTTGCATAGTCGGGAGCCGAGCGTTTCAGGCGGCAGATCTCCCAGACGACATCTTCCGGCGGAGCTGTATCGAGCGTCACCAGCTTGACATTTTTTTCAAACAGCTCTTTTGCCTGTGCGAGCTTTGCGCGGAGGGATTCCCGTTTCACCTCGTCGAGCCGACGGAAGATCTCCTCTCCGGACCCGAACTGCTGAAGCAGAGCGGCGGCGGTCTTCGGACCGACCCCTTCCACACCGGGGATGTTGTCGGAAGCATCTCCAATCAGGGCAAGGTAATCGACGATTCCGGAAGGCGGCACGCCGAATTTTTTCACAACCTCCTCCACTCCACGCTTTGTCAACGATCCCGCGGGATCCGGCACCAGCATCTCCACCCGGTCATCAATCACCTGGGAGAGATCCTTGTCTCCGGAAAAAATCACAACACGGTGAGCGGGAAACGCGGAGGCGATCGAACCGATCAGATCATCCGCCTCATATCCATCATGTTCCACGATGGTCCATCCAAAATCCTGAATCAGTTCCCGGATAACGGGCAGCTGAATCTGAAGTTCTTCCGGCATAGGCGGCCGGTTTGCCTTGTAGTCGGGGGCGAGCTCCATCCGGAAATGAGGACGGCCCTTGTCAAAGACGAATGCGCCGTTTTCGGACGGATATTCCTTCTCCAGTTTCAGAAGGAACTTTGTCATAGCGAAAACGGCGTTGGTCGGCACGCCGTCCGCGGTTGAGAGATGCCGCACCGCATGGTAACAGCGGTAAATCTGAGCGAAAGAATCAACCAGCAGAATCGGCGTGCTGTTCATTGCAGGGTCACTTCCAGTTGATGACCGGCTTGTCGTAATCGGCAGGAGCCTTGAAGCCGAGCAGTTCGGCGCAGGTTCCGGCGACAGAGCTGATCCCCAGTCCTGTATTGAGTTCCTGCGAATATTCGCCCTTGTAATCGGGGTCGTAGATGAAGCAGGGAACCGGATTCAGGGAGTGACTGGTCTTGCGGCGCGGCTCCCCGTTCTTATCGAGTTTGACGGCACCGGTTTTATCGTGTTCGTACATATCATCGGCGTTGCCGTGGTCGGCGGTAACGACCATGATACCGCCAGCTTTCGTCACGGCGTTGTAGAGGCGCTCCAGACAGATGTCGAGCGCGCCCATGGAGACCTGAACCGCCTGATAGACTCCGGTATGTCCGACCATATCCCCGTTCGGGAAGTTCAGACGGATAAACTGATATTTTCCGGATTCGATCGCGGCAATAACGGCATCGGTGATCTCGGCGCACTGCATCCAGGGACGCTGTTCAAACGGAATGATATCGGAGGGGATCTCCTGATAGGTTTCAAGAGCCTCGTCGAATTTTCCGGTCCGGTTTCCGTTGAAGAAGTAGGTGACATGACCGTACTTCTGCGTTTCACTGATTGCAAACTGACGGACATTGCTGGCGCAGAGATACTCGCCGAGCGTCTCGTTGATCTCCGGCGGATTAACCAGATAATGATTCGGGATATGGAGGTCGCCGTCGTATTCCATCATGCCGGCATAGAAGACTTTCGGCATGGGATCGCGCGGGAACTTGTCGAAATTGGGATTGTCAAACGCCTCGCTGATCTCGATGGCGCGGTCGCCGCGGAAGTTGAAGTAGATGACGACATCGCCGTCTTTCACGGCACCGACCGGAGTTTTTCCATCGTCGGCGATCACAAACGGCGGCAGATCCTGGTCGATCGCCTTTGTTTCCGCGCGGAGCGTTTCGATGGCTTCCGCAACGGTCTTGAAGTAGCGGCCTTTTCCGGCGACATGGGTTTCCCAGCCTCTGCGGACCATATCCCAGTTGGCGCCGTAACGGTCCATGGTAATATTCATGCGTCCGCCGCCGGAAGCGAAGCGGTAGTCGAATCCCTGAGCATTGATCTCTTTGAGGTACTTTTCGAACGGGACGACATAATCGAGTGCGGAGGTTTCCGGCACATCGCGTCCATCGAGCAGAGCATGGATGCGGACCTTCTTCACGCCTTCCGCCTTAGCCCGCTCAATCATGCCTTTGAGGTGATCGATATGGCTGTGGACATTTCCATCGGAGAAGAGTCCGATGAAGTGCATGGTTCCGCCTTTTTTTGCCTCTTCGACGGCTTTCTTCCAGGTAGCGCCCTCGAACATTTTTCCGGACTTGATTGCCTCGGAAACGAGTTTGGCGCCCTGAGCGAAAACACGTCCGCATCCCATGGCGTTGTGACCGACTTCACTATTGCCCATATCGGCATCGGAGGGAAGTCCGACAGCGGTTCCATGAGCTTTCAGCGTTGTAAACGGAAGAGTTTTCATCAGTTTATGAAGGAACGGAGTGGGGGAATCCAGCACTGCGTCACCTTCCTTGTATTTGCCGATGCCGACGCCGTCCATGATGACCAGAACGACGGGGCCTTTTCTTCCGAGAAATTTCGGATTGCGTTCCAATGCCTGCATAAGTATCCTCCATATCTAAATGATAAGTTAATAGGATTCAATGTACACCGTCAACGGCATTTTTGCAACTTTACCGAGCAGTAAATGGAGATGAAAAACAAGGAAAAAACAAAAAATCGGATTTTTTCATTTGCATTTTTTCAAAGGGTCACTATATTACAGAATCCGCAACGGACATGGGGTATTAGCTCAGTTGGCTAGAGCACCACACTGGCAGTGTGGGGGTCAGGAGTTCAAGTCTCCTATACTCCACCATTTTTTTGTCTTTTTTTTGGGATTTTGAGTTCAAATCAAGATCCCTTTTTTATTTTCTTATTATAAAAAATCTGTTTTTTGTCAATACGATATACATTCAGAATCCAGCATCATTCTTATCTGTATCCGGTAACAACAGATGAAAATACCTTCCGGAGAACTCTGAACGGCTTTCCGAATACCTCAGCAAGCAATTTTTCTCTCCTGAGGCATCCAATTTCCAAAGTTCATTTAAAAACTTATTTTTCACTCATTGAATCAATGGAAGACGTTGCAACATCAGCGGTTAAAAAATAATCTTCTGCTTTTCTATAACAGAGCACAGTCATCTTGAAAATCTGTCTTTTACTGGGCAAGCTGAATTAATTGAAGTAAAAAACAGATTATATCTGCAAAAAGCGGGCCGTAATGCTTTCCGGAACAGAACGGATCTCGTCAAGAGTGCCGGATGCAACAATCCGTCCGCCTTCGGAACCTCCGCCCGGCCCCATGTCTATGATATAATCCGCATTGCGGATCAGATCAAGATCGTGTTCGATCACCACCACCGTGGCACCGTTTTCTATCAGATGCAGAAAAACGTGCAGAAGAGTACGGACATCCAATGGATGCAATCCGATTGTCGGTTCATCAAAAACAAACACGGAATCGGATTGGGATCGACCCATCTCACAGGAGAGTTTCAAGCGCTGGGCCTCGCCACCGGAAAGTCCGGGGGTCTCCTCTCCCAATGTCAGATATCCCAGTCCGAGATCATGCAGCACCTTCAGGCGTGGATAAACACTCTTCAGATCCCGGCAGAACTCCATGGCATGGGAGACATCCAGATCCATGAGTTCAGGAAGCGAGAGTGCTTTCCCTCCCTTGTTGACAAAACGAATCCGGCTTGCTGCATCGGAATAACGGGAACCGCGACACGCCGGACACGGAATTTCCACATCGGGCAGAAACTGCACATCCAGACTGATACTTCCGGTTCCATCACAGGCGGCGCACCGCAGAGAACCCGTGTTATAGGAAAAATCCCCTGCACGATATCCGTGCTCTTTCGCATCCGGGGTTCTGGCAAAGACTTTGCGGAGTTCATCGTGAACATTCGCATAAGTCGCAACCGTCGAACGGACGTTGATTCCGATTGGAGTCGCATCAATCAGTTTCACCTGACGGATCCCCTCCGCCTCAACGGAATGCACATGTTCCGGCAGTTTCACTCCATCGATCCAGGCGCGAAGACCGGGAACCAGGCTCTCTAGCACAAGAGTGGTCTTGCCGGAACCGGAAACGCCGGTCACAACAGTCAGCCGCCCCTTGGGAATCTCCACCTCCAGCGGCCGGACCGTATGGAGCGCGCCAGTGGAAAAACGGAGTTTCCCGAATCGGAAAACTTCCTGCGGGGGCGGGTTGTGCAGGACCTGAACATGTTCGCGTCCAGCAAGAAACGGACCAATCCGGGAGGCGGGATCAGAGGAAAGATCGGGAATGGTTCCTTCGGCAATAATGCGTCCGCCATCCGCACCGGCATTCGGGCCCAGTTCAATGATCCAGTCGGCTTCCGAGAGAATTTGTGTGTCGTGATCCACGAGAATCACAGAATTGCCGTCCGCAACCAGGTCATGCATCACGCCCGTCAGCCCGATAATATTGGACGGATGCAGTCCGATGCTCGGTTCATCCAGCACATACAGAACTCCGGTGGTTCGGTTGCGAATTGCGCGTGCCAGCTGCATTCTCTGACGTTCGCCCGTGGAGAGCGTGGATCCGGCACGGTCCAGAGTCAGATATCCGAGCCCCAGATCCATCAGACGTTTCGCAGAGGAGAAAAACGATTCGCAAATACTCTCCGCCATCGGTCGCATCTCTTCCGGCAATGAAGCTGGGACACCCCGAACCCACTCCATGAGCTCAGCAAGAGTTTTCCGACAGACTTCATCCAGAGAAATCCCTCTCACCCGGGGAGCCCGCGCCGCTTCCGAAAGCCGGGAACCTCCGCAATCGGGACATGGCTCTTCCCGCAGAAACTTCGCAATCCGTTTCATTCCGGTCTCGTCCTTGACCTTGGAAAGAGCGTTCTCCACCGTATGAACCGCACTGTAATAGGTAAAATCCAGTTCGCAGGCATCCTGTGTGTTTTTTGCCTTGTAAAAAATATGTTTCTTAACGGCGGGGCCATCGTAGACGATCTCTTTTTCCTCCGGGGTAAGATCGCAAAAAGGCACATTGGTCCGCACCCCCATTGCCCGGCAGACATCCACCATCAGCGACCACATCAGGGAATTCCATGGTGCAACCGCCCCCTCATCAATGGAAAGCGATTCATCGGGAACCAGTGTCGAACGGTCCACACTTCTGACCATACCGGTTCCGTCGCATCTTCGACATGCCCCCTGACTGTTGAAAGCCAGTTCTTCCGCTCCGGGCGGCAGGAAGACGCTCCCGCACACCGGACAGACCAATTCCCTGCCGGCGGCAACCGCAAGAGTCGGCGGGTGATAATGACCTTTGGGGCATCGGTGCTCCGCCACACGGGAAAAGAGAAGACGAAGCGAATTCAGCAATTCTGTGCCTGTTCCGAATGTGCTGCGGATTCCGGGAACTCCGGGCCTCTGATGCAGAGCCAGCGCTGCCGGGACATGGAGAATCTCGTCCACCTGCGCTTTTGCCGCTTGTGTCATCCGTCTGCGAGTGTAGGTCGAGAGCGACTCCAGATACCTGCGTGATCCCTCCGCATACAGAACGCCCAGCGCCAGAGAGGATTTGCCCGATCCGGATACTCCCGCAATTCCGACAATCCGATGCAGCGGAATGTCCACATCCACATTCTTCAAATTATGTACGCATGCTCCGCGTACCTGTATTGTATCAACGTTCATTTCTTTTCCCTTTTTCATCCGAATCGGAAGACGAGATGTTCTGTTTCCTATTTTCTCTTGCGATTGTCACCGAGATCCCCGGAGGAGAAAATATGCTGCCGGAGAGCTTCCTTGTTCTCCTCTATGGTCCCTGCTCTGAAGTGGAATGGCGGAAGAGGTGTCTTTTCATAAAAACGGGTCCATGCGGAATGCCACAATCGACGTGACGGCCCGCAGAACTTCCACTGCTCAAGAAGATCCGGATGCGCAATCACCACCGGATGATATTCATCCAGAATCCCCGCCGGATACACATTTCTGTCTTTTGCGGCCGCCTTGACTGCGGAAAATGCCACAATTCGTCTGAGACGTCCGGAAGAGCCCTCCGGATCAAATCCATTCCGGCAGACAAGGTGAAAAAAACTATACAATCCCACCGTTCCGAGTAGCGCGACAGCAATTCCGTAACGCAGCAGACGGAAGCTGCCGCGGACGGCTCCGACAACGCAAAAAAGAAGAGTTATCATCAGCAGAGTCCGCGGAAGATATACCGGATTCCCGATCAACAGAATTCCATAAAGGGACAAAGAAACCAGAACCGCAAGAAAAACGCTTCCGACTGGAAATTTTTCTTTCGGACCGCATTTTTCAGGAGCCTTCATGCACAGCACCACAACGGCAAAAACAATCAGACCGCCCCAGAGCAATAGACAGCAGACGGCATATAAATTCGCAGAATTCATAAGAATCCTTTGCAGAAGGTCCGAAATCATCTGACAGCTTATCTTCTCTCTTTGCGTTGGAATATTGTTACTATATCGCAACATTTTCTTTTTTGCAAGAGACAAAGGATCCGGAACCGCCTGCATTGACGGTTTCTCTCAGAGAAACGTGATTCGGCCCAATCTCTCCGCCAGAAATCAACAATCCTTTTATGTGCCATTCATTGAAAAACTCCGGGGTTCCCGCAAGGACCTTTTCCCGAAGTGATTGTTTCGATGACAAATTTCTCTTCCGGATTCCTCCTATTCTAGTCTGGAAATCCGGAACTGCCGATGTTATGCCGTTCCGCTGGCATACCGATTCCCGAACTTACGGTTTCGGTTTTATGAGTTTACCGCGGGAGCTTTTTGTTGAGCTATTTTCAGGAAAGGCTTTCAGAGAGACGGCTCCGGCGTTTTATTTTACAGGAGCCCCTCCCTCTAGTCTTTTCCGGTATTATGAGTGAGCTTATTGATTCGTTTTGTTTTTCCGGAATGCGTTTAAGAGAACCTGTTTTCGTTTTGTCATATCTTTTTTCCGCACGCGATCCAAGGGATTCTCATTGTGTTCCACGCTCCAGACATCGCTTTCACGAAAGGCATGGAAACACCATGTCCAGCCGTATTCCTCGAACAGCGAGATCATATCCTGTAAAAGCAAATCCGCTCCGGGAGCCCAGCGGACACATCCGAATTCGCCGACAAAAATTTTTGCACCGGTCATTTTTTGAAACCGCCGGACTTTCCGTTCCAGACGAATCCGCATCTGTGTCTTATTGTATTTTGCGTTCGGATAGGCAAGATACTGTTTCCGATTCCGGTCCAGCTGATGGGTAATCTCTCCCGGATAATAGATGTGGACACTGTAAAAAATATTCGGATAGGAAAAAATCGGAAGATATTCCAACATTTCTTCTCCACCAAGACCTTCCGGTTCCACGATGATCGGCGTTTCCGGATCCAGTTCCCGGATCGTGCGGATGATCCGCTCCGCAAATTCGGGATACGACGGATCCCCGGGAGAAAGCACTCTGCTGTGAGGCTCATTCAATATATCATATCCCCACAAAGCCGGATGTCCCTTGAAGCGTCTCACCGTCTTCCGCCAGAACTCAATGACATAATCGCGTCCTTCCTTCGTCCCCATCAGCAGAGGCAGTCCACCGCCCGGATGCAGATCGATCACCAGCTTGATTCCATATTTTTCCGACAAAGCCAGAGCCTTTTCCACATGATTCAAATATCGATCCAGTACGGCTGCACACTCTGCGACATTCTTTCGTGAGCCGACATTCAGCTGCCAGCGAATCAGATTCGCGCCCCAGCGCTTCAGTTCCGCAAAATCCTCCTCTCTGGGGACAAACGGAGACATCACGCCGCGGAGAATCGGAAAGTCCCTTGTGTAGCGGGCCTGGGGAACCGGATTCAGTTTCAGTGTCGATACCAGAGCCTTGCCGGCTTTGAGGATCCGGATATTCCGGAACTGAATCTCTCCGGCAACATTGTTCAACCCGAGAGAGAGTTTCCCCTTTGTCACCCCATGGAACAAATGGATCGTATTTCCGGTGAGAAACCATTCCGTCGTTCCGAAATACGGGACCTTGTTCCCGTAAAGAATCCTAGGATCGTGAACAGCTCCGTCATACGGGAACAGAAGCCGGAACTGGATCCCTTCCCATTTGGATTTCTGATGGCAGGTCACGTCTGTCATTTTGACTTCGCCCTGCACATCCACTTTGAAGCCGTCCATTTTCAACGCCTGGAAATCCAGCGGAATTTCGACAAAATATTTTCCTTTTTTTCCCGGAGGAACTCTGATCTGAAGAATATAATTATGCTCGAAATCCTGAAGAATGGACGCTCCCGGACTTTTTTTTACGATCTTCTGAATTTCCGGACTGGAAAAATCCGCCTGCCACAGCAAATCCGAACTCAATCCAATCAACGGAGCAAACAAGCAAACCAAAAACGTTTTCCACATGGCGATCCTGTCCTTTCTTTCTTATTCTGCCAAATTCCGGAAGGACCATATCCGAAATTTGTTTTTCTTTGTTAAAAACACGGCTTTTTCCAGGAGTTTTTTTCAATACAAAAAGTGGATTCAGCCTTTTCTATCGAAAGATCTCTTTTCCCGTCAGCGCTTGATTACATAATAGAAATCCGCAGCTTTTCCGTTGTAGCCGCCCGGCTTTTTTCCTGCGACAAAAAAACTCCGTCTGTTCGAAGTGGCATGCATATCCAGCCATAGCGTGTTCAAACCGTTATTGTGAATATTGCTGATGACAATTTCAGGTCCACCAATACTCTCCCGTTTGAATGGCGTAATGACATATGCATGAAGGCTCTCATTATTCGTCCAGTAGTTCATAGCATCCTGAAACAGAATCGTTTCGCTGATCTGTTTCATACTGCTGACCGGAACCGCCTTGGAACCGGTACTTTTGATCGTTCCGGTTGCATTGTCAATCATATATGCAACTCCGCTGATGTAGTGAAGAGAGGCATTGATTCCGATACCTCCGTCATAATTTTTTTCTGAAAACGTGTGTCCAAAACTCTTCCAGGACGGACAACGGAATATTCCCTGATCAATTCCTGTAAAGCCATGTTTCAAATATTTGGCTCTTTTCTGAATATACGGATCCAGAAGGACCTTCCATTCATAAGGCGGATGATTATCAAAACTTTCCTGTACAAAAGGAACCCAGTCCTGAAAATCATGCATATATTGCGCCACTGCCATTCCCAAAGATTTCTGATTGGAAAGGCAATGCACGGAAAGCCCCTTTTCCCGTGCACTGTTCAATGCAGGAAGCAATAAGGATGCTAGAATTGCAATAATCATAATTACAACTAAAAGTTCTATTAATGTAAAATTTCTTTTTCTCCTGTATAAAGGAAATAACTTCCCGGAATATTTTGTCATGGATGGAACTCTCCTTTCTTTGATACGGTTGTTCTATTTACTGCAACGTTATAATTATTGATTCGTTCATCTTTTTTCAGAAGAACGACGATATTCATTCAATCTGTCGTTTTTTCATAAAAGGGAAAATCACTTGCCTCAACTTCTGCTTTCAGCGCCTGTTTTCTTTGTTTTACCATGGTTCCGAGGGAGAGCCACGGATTCGCCCGGATGAATAGTCGGTATTACCGTCTGAATCAGCGGTTTGCTCTTGGGCCGGGAAAGATAGTCATAAACCAGGGATGCCGCTTTTTCTCCCAGTTCAAAGAAATGCTGGTCCATGCTGACCAGTCTGGGAGACATGGAATCACAGAAACGCAGAGCCCCGTATCCCATCACGGAAAGATCTTCCGGAATGACCAGTCCGATTCTCTGAGCTTTCATCATCAATTCAAGAGCGATAAAATCCGAAGAACAGCACACCGCACTCGGCATTGATTCCGGACTATCCTTGATTTTCTTCAAATAGTCCCCCATCAAATCCGGCAAATCAATGTTCCACTCCGGAATGATCTTGCAGCGATGCTTTGTCATTCCTTTGCAGAATCCCTGATAACGCAGCCGGGCGAATTCCCATTGCTCTGTGGGATGGGAGAAAAAACCGATTCTGCGATGTCCCATCGCATACAAATGATCCACCATCTTGACCATCCCTTCGACAGAGTCAGAAACAACCGCCGCCTGTACAGCCCTTTCCGGAATCCGATCCACACAGGCGACCGGAATGCCGAGGGCGTTCGCCTGTTCCAGAAAATAATTGCACTCCGCCAGAGCCGCATGAATGATGATTGCTTCCGGGCGCATTCCAAGGACTTCATAATAAAGACGATGACTTTCTTCCGGATCCTGCATGACCTCATAAAATTTGCAGTAAAAGCCAAGCTGCTGAGCCTGGTGCACAACTCCGGAAAAAATTTGCATGATATAATCGTTGTGTTCAGGAGCCAGAAATGAGAAAATCCGGGTTTTACCGCTCTGCATCTGAGAAGCCAGAAGATTACGGCAATAGCCAAGTTTTTTGGCACTCTCCATAACCTTTTTCTGGGTGGCGGCGGAGACTTTCAGCTGATCGGAACGTCTTCCCAGCACAATGGATACGGTCGATACGCTGACATTAGCATCTTCCGCAATTTTTTTGATCGTAACCATTTATTTTCTGGATTCCTCATGGTTTATTATAACGTTATAATTATATCATAAAACAGTGATTTTGTCAAGATGAGAAAGGAAAAAAGATGTTTGCTGATGCATTTGTTGATCGAGGTTTATGTATTTTATGGGGAGATTTCGCCCTTGCGGGCGACCAGCTTATTCAGCTGGACCGAAGCAGGTCACGGACCTGCACCGAGCCTACGGCTCCTATCTGTCCTGCGAGCGGATCCGGATCGAGGTTATGGATAAGGGAAATCTATCTATAAAAAATATTCTATCTTTCTCGACTATGAAAACTAAAATTCCGTAAAGATCATCAAATTTCTTCAAGACCGATCTGCTTGAAGTAGTTGTAGGTACCATCATAAAATTCGGGCAGCCGGGTCGCATCATCGGGATTGCCTTCCGGTACGCAAATTACCATACCTTGACGGGCACGAGTCAGCAGAACTCGATAGGCATTGATCTGATAAGTTTTCTTATCTGCAGAACGAATATTCTGCCATTGATTTCCCTTCAACGTAAAGTTTTGCCATTCCCTTCCATTCCTGCGCAAATCGCCGTCCCAAACGAGACAGGTCCAATCCAATTCCAACCCTTGCACATCAAATTCAGAAGCGGCATCCTCCAGAAACAACGAAGACCTTATATCGGTAATATCATCCAGAAACCAGTGTTTGATATTCGGTTTGCTACGAACATCAATCGCCAACGGCCGCAAGCGCTGGGCTTGAGATGAAACAACCAAACCATAACGTTCAGACCCTCGTTTCTGTTTTCGTAACCACTCTTTAGCAGCATCCAGATTTCGTGTTATAACAACAGGATACTTATTCTTTAATGTTTCCAATAACGCTTGAGCTTGGCTGATATTTCCTTCCAGCAGATGATGCACAAAATTGGAAAGCTGTTCCGCTCGAAAGGAACGCATGGAAACCGCTAAATGCAAACTTGTACAGCGTTGCACATGATTATTGGCCTGCAATAAATTTTCCAGCTCGCCCTCCGCATATTCTTTTTCAGTCAACTGGTCGGAAATAAAAACATTCCAATCCGGGAAGTTGGCATTGACAGCCCGCAGCCATTCACCGATTCCAGCTTCTCCGGTGTTGATTTCCTGTCCGCCACCAACCAGACAGACCACGACAGCCCAGTCTTCCCGCAGATTCAAAGACCAGATCAAAAATTCCGGTTCCGACATAGGGAAATCGGCAATCCCCTTTTTGCGATTGAGCCAATTTGCCAAGTGTGATTTAGTCCATGCACGCTGAGCCTCATCAAAAATTGCCACATGCTCGACTTCTGAATAACCATCTTTTTTATGTTTATCAACCTTAGCCGGATCGATTTCCAAAACGCCATTCACAATAGGCCTTTTGAGTTTGCTTAATGTGGTATCTCGATAGTGGTGAACAATCTGGATAAAAGATCGGACATTGCGTCGAGCCACCGTCAGATTATAACGAACACCGGGACAGCGTTCCTCTTCCTGCCGTTTTTTATCTCGTGCCAGAGCTTCACTCAAAACCGACACCAACGGTTGATTCCCTGAAAGATAAACCGCCAGATCTTTTTTCTCAAACTGACGGACAGCAATATTCAAACCCACCAACGTTTTCCCCGCACCAGGAACCCCTGTAATAAAACAGATGGATTTTTCGTGATTGGTTCGAGAATGCTCAATCACATTCATGACAAAATCACTGGTCCGCTGCAAGTTCTCGCCGGAGGCTTCCGTTTTAGTAATGTCGGCAACCGAGTGGTTCAGATAGAGAGAACTTGCCGCTTGAATAATCGTTGGTGTCGGCATATAGCGGCTCAAGCCCCAACGACTCAAATCTATTTTTTGAGCATTCTCCGCAAGCAATGTGGCAATCATTTGCGACAAACTTTCCGCATTGGCAAGGATCGGCTCAAAAACATGATCGTCATATTGCGAAACTTTTTTGCTATCCGAAACTCGATCAGCATCTGTTGCCACCAAAATGGGCACGATCGTTAAGTCCCGACTGGCTTCATGAAAATTTTTCAAATCAAGAGCGTAGTCCCAAACCTGCTCCAGATCCTGACGGGAATATTCCTCTGCCCCGACTTTAAATTCTAAAACAAACACAATTCCATGCAGCAGCAAAACGACATCTATACGCTTGCCCACCCGAGGAATCGAATATTCAAAGATAACCTGTCCGGAGCTTTCCTTCTGCAAAAGATTTTTCAGACAACGAATTTCATAAAGCCAGGCATTTCTCTGTAAATCTATCAGGTTGAAGGGATTATTTCTCGCCAGCGTCCCAAGAATCGTATCTTCAGAATCTGCCAGAAAGCCGGCCACATTATTTTGATAAAAAAAACGTTCCATTAGATTTCAGAATCAAGTTCTTTCAGTGTTTTTTCAGATTCATTTTTCCAAGCAGTTCGACCATTTTCCGAACCGAAAATACAAAAACCGGCTGCAGCAGAAGGGCTATTGAATACGATATCTTCCATCAAAATAGAATCTTTTGAAATCCTGGCTGCATACTCTTCTCGTAATTTTTTTAACCACTCAGGACAACTTGGAGTCGGCTTGGAATTCAGTTTACTACCTTTGAAAACAACAAATCCTTCGCTTGTCAACACTCCTTCTGCTTCTGCTCCTCGCCTCTTCAGGAAAAATCCTGGCATACGTTTTTTATTCTTCTCATCAATCAGTTCATCCAAAGGGATAAATACCTTATGCCCCAAAATTCCCATAATAATTTTCGCATAAGCAATAAATTCTTCCAGTTCACTTTCTTTTTCCTCGGTAATATTTCCGGGATTGGGATCATTCCCATTTTTGACGATATAACGTTTTGCTGATGATGCCAATTTCGTAAATTGATTTTCCAAGTAACTGATTTCAGTTGGACCGAAAGAATTATTCGTTGTTGTAATTGCAACAGCCTCTGTCCAGTAATCTTTTTCCGGGTTACGGGCATGCTCCAAGAGACGTCCTAGATCGTGTCGTCAATAGTTAAAAGACCCAAGCCGCAATACACCTGATTTGTACTGCAGCAAGAAACGAAGCGGTGTTTTTAGCATATC
>CAJKAR010000020.1 GCA_905197955.1 uncultured Lentisphaeria bacterium
ATTTGAAATTCCGGCGCAGGGTGCAGGGCCCGGGTGGGTCCTGCCGAGGGGTGTTCGGAGCGAGAAGCCACCAACTCCACAAATCAGGGAAACATTATTTTTTCACTGGAACAGATCCTTTGCGACCCCGTCCTTCGTCAGACCGGCTTTCGTCTCCGGGAACTTAACCGAGGTACGCCAGCCGGGACCATAGATTGAAAACGATCCCAGCACCCAAAGTTCCCCGCTTTTTTTGAACGAAGTCACCTCCAGCGTGCGAAAGGCATCCCCGGAAATCCGATCGGCGGGAACGTTGTACCACTCCACCTTCAACGGGAAAAAATGAGCAGCACTGATAAACACTTTCACGCTCTCCTTTCCGGTCGGCGATTCAAACACCATCACGCGACAGTCGATCGTCTTGACACTTTCCCGTTCCAGCTCCTTTTTCAGCGGCCAGAAAATAAAATTCATCGTAAGATCCTCCGGACGCAGACCAAAATCAGTCAAGGTCTTTTCCTTCTGAAGATCCCGTGTGTCAATGGATCCGGCAAACGGTGGCAGATACGACTGCGCAACATCATAAATTTCCTTTCCGTTGAACACAATCTGCGCAATCGTCCGAGCCTTTGTAAATATCACGGAGAACCGCAGCGGAGCTTCCACGGTTGCACTGCCGCGCCGACGATGCGATGCAGTTCCTTCCAGCAGTCCCCAGCTTTCGCGTCCGGGCGGCGTCCGAACCACTTTCACAAACTGTTCCGAACTCAAAGCGCTTTTCTCCTCCGCACCCGCAACGGCGCAGAGGAGAACGGTCAATACGAAAAGAAATATTTTTTTCATGCTTTTCCCATGTTGACGATTGCCAGTTTCCAAGCCTGTCCGGCTTCCGTGACAAAATGGAATTTGAGTTTTTCCCGAACCTCATCAGGAATATCCTCAAGATCCTTCCGGTTCTCTTCCGGAAGAATAATCTCCCGGACCCCCGCACGCAGCGCGCCGATCACCTTCTCCTTGATTCCGCCAACCGCGGTAATCTTGCCGCGCAGCGTGATTTCACCGGTCATCGCCAGATCCCCCCGAACCGCTTTTCCGGTCAGCAGAGAGATCAGCGCAGTGGAGAGAGTCACTCCAGCGGAAGGACCATCCTTCGGCGTTGCGCCGTCCGGCACATGGATATGGAAGTCATTCTTGCGGAAGACCTCCGGATCAATGTGAAACTCCTCCGCTTTGCTGCGGATAAAGCTGAATGCGGTCAAAGCGCTCTCTCTCATCACTTCACCAAGCGAGCCGGTCAGCTTCAGTTCGCCTTTGCCCGGCATCATGATCGCCTCAACCTGCAGAATCGTTCCACCAACACTGGTCCATGCCATGCCGGTTGCCGTGCCGACCTCCGTTTTTTTCCGGATCTCATCCATAAGGAACTTCGGCGCACCGAGGTACTTCCGTACCGCTTCCGGTGTAACAACCGAATCCGCAACAGGATCGAATGCCTTGTCCACCACCTTCCGCGCCACCTTCCGGAGAACCGTTCCAATGGTTCGCTCCAGCGAACGCACTCCGGCTTCCCGAGTATACGAATTGATGATTCCGTCGATGGATTTCAGCGGGAAGGAAATCTTTTTCCCCTCCAGTCCGTTCTCCCGGATCTGCCTCGGGACCAGATACTTGCGGGCAATCTGCCGTTTCTCATACGGAGTATAGCCCGGAAGCGTAATGATATCCATGCGGTCGAGCAGCGGCGGCGGAATCGTATCCAGCAGATTCGCCGTGGCAATGAACATCACGGAACTCAGATCGTAATCCAGTTCCAGAAAATGATCGTTG
The DNA here is from genome assembly GCA_905197955.1 of uncultured Lentisphaeria bacterium. GTDB lineage: Bacteria > Verrucomicrobiota > Lentisphaeria > Victivallales > UBA1829 > UBA1829. Next base: position 1,807 of record CAJKAR010000020.1, read on the forward strand.
AAAGCATTGTTCTGCTGAGGATCCAGCACTTCCAGAAGAGCGGAAGCGGGATCACCGCGGAAATCACTGCCGATCTTGTCGATCTCATCGAGCACAAAAACCGGATTCGATGAACCGGCCTTCTTCAATCCCTGAAGAATACGTCCCGGAAGAGCACCGAGATAGGTTCTGCGATGACCGCGAATCTCAGCCTCGTCCTTGATGCCGCCAAGCGACATGCGGACAAACTTGCGCCCCATGGCATTCGCAATCGACTTGCCAAGCGAAGTCTTCCCCACTCCCGGAGGTCCGACAAAACAGAGAATCGGCGCTTTCCGGTCCTGCTTCAGCTGAAGCACCGAAAGGAATTCCAGAATCCTCTCTTTCACATCCTTGAGGCCGAAGTGGTCGCGGTCGAGAATCTTCGCTGCCTCCGCCACATCGATGCGGTCCTCGGTATAGGTCTGCCACGGCAGCGAGAGAATCCAGTCAATGTAATTGTACGCAATGGTGTACTCTCCCGATGCCTGCGGAATCATATCCAGACGCTCGGTCTCTTTTTTCACCGTGTCGATGATATTCTGCGGAGCTTTCAGCTTCTCCAGACGCTCCTGAATGGCGACAATGTCGGGATTGCGCGACTCCTCGCCCAGTTCCTGCTTGATCGTGCGGAGCTGCTCCCGCAGAAAATATTCCCGCTGCGATTTGCCAAGCGCATTGTGCACCTGCGTCTGAATCTCGGAACCGAGCTTCAAAACTTCGACCTCCCTGTTCAGCAGAATCGTCAGCAGCTGCAAACGCTCCTGAAGGGTCGGCAGAGTAAGAATCTCCAGTTTCTCCGCATATGAAAGATTGATGGTATCCGCGATCAGATCCGTGATTCTGGTATTGTCGGTCAGATTCAGAATCGCGATTTTGAGTTCCTCCGGGAAATTCGGAGAGTAGGAGATGATCTCCTGGAACTGGCGGGTCGCATTTTTGATCATGGCAACAATCTCCACCTCGTCCTGCCCCGACTCCTCGCGAATACGTTCGACCTGCGCCGTGTGTTCCTGTTCCTGAAACGAAAGGCAGCGAATCCGGGAAAGACCGCGGATCAGCACCCGGTCGGTTCCATCCGGGAACTTGACGTGTTTGACGACGCGACCGAGCACACCGATCGAAGAGAGTGTTTTCCCCTCCGCGGAAAAGGTCTCCACCTTCAAATCCGGAACGCTTCCCCCATTCTCCGCCACGGGCAGTTCGGGAAAAAGAGCAATCAGCTTGTCCGCCCCCGCCGCAACACGCGCAACCAGGGAGATGGAAGCCTCTCCGTCTATGACAAGCGGAGTCAGTGCATACGGAAACACAAGAGTCCCGTTCAGCGGAAGCGCCGGAACGTTCAGCTGATCGGGCAACGAAATATCCAGACTGTCCTGCATATAATCACCTGTACTATTTGTCAATGTTGTTCAACGGTTCCTCCGGGAAAGATCCCCCCGGAAACGACAGCGGAACGGCGGAAGAGCCATCCGCTCCTGTACCATTTCCCGGATCCACACTTTACGTCATGAGCAAAACAAACGCAAGCGCTTTTTCCGGAAAAGTTCAAACTTTTAGACCCTCTTTTCTTCATTATGTTCAAAGGTGGAAAAACTTTTTTCCAAAACGCTCTCCGCCGACTGCGGACAAAACTCATTCCGATGGTTTCAGCGAGTATTTTCCGCGAAATTCCGAAGGACTCATCCCTTTACCCCGCTTGATAAAACGGGTAAAGGTGGGACGGTCTCGAAATCCGCATTGTCTCGCGACCGCATCAATCGGCAGATCACTTCCGGAAAGAAGGGCAACCGCCCGTGCCATCTTCTCATTCAAAATAAAGCGTCCCGGAGAAAAATGCGTCTCCTTCCGAAAAAGCCGGGAAAGAGTGGCGCGGGAAACGGAAAACCGTTCACACAACGTCTCCAGCCCGAAATCCGGATCGGAAAGACTCCCACGGATCAGCGCAAGACACTTGGGAACCAGACGTTCCATCGAATGCAGAGACTCCTCCTTTTCCGCCATCGACGCCAGAATCTCCATGACAAGACAGGTCTTCCGCCGGATCATCTCCGGAGAAACCTCCGACATAATCTCATCCAGTTCCTCAAAAAGCTCTGCCGGATATTCCGAAGCCACCTGAACTCTCGGATACCGGAACGAAAGCATCACACTCTCCGCCAAAGGTCCGTCAAACGCCAGCCAGCGAATCCGGCATTCCCCGGAAATCACCCGTCCCAGCCGCTCCTCTCCGTAAAGAGTATACCAGACCGCATTTTTTCCCAGAATCCTTTTCTTGTCCAGAAGCACAGTCTCATACGTTCCGGAGAGCAGCCAGGCAATCCGCACAAACTGATTTAATATTCCTCCTATCTGTTCACCATGACCTCTTTTATAAATGGAGATTCCCGTACTGATCGGATAAAACGGCAACGGGACAGCAGGCAAAGCATTCTCGCCAATACGAGTAACAAAGAAATCTTTTTCCGCGTTCAGCATTTTTGATTCAACATTCTCCTTTTTGAAACAATATAGCTCTTGTTTTTTCACTTCCAATATAGTATAATGTACGAAAAGATTCAAGAGGGTTGATGAAAAGAAGATGATTAAAATAAGGAACGGATTCCTGATGAAGAAAAAACTCTTTACACTTGTAGAGCTCCTCGTCGTAATTGCAATCATTGCCATTCTTGCAGGAATGCTCCTCCCGGCGTTGAATTCCGTAAGAGAAAAAGCGCGGACCATTTCCTGCACAAACGGACTGAAGCAGCTCGGCATCAGCTTCTTCGGTTACGCAAACGACAACAACGAATTTATTTATGTCTACAGCAAGGAAAACAATTACAACTATGTCAGAAAACTGCTGGATGGGAAATATTTCAAGACAAGCGACGGAGAACTGATGTTCTGCCCCAAAGAGAGCACATGGTCCGGAGAGTACTGGCAAAAGATCATCAACCATGCCGTGCGTGGTGCCAATTTTTCTGACACGTTTGTCGTCTCCCTGAATGACAGCGCTTCCGAACCCTGGTATGAAATCGCATGGAATCTGAGAAAACAGAAGAGCCCTTCCCGGGAAATCTTCGTCAGCGATTCCAGAATCAAGTCTGGTCAATTCGGACATGCAATGCTCAACATCAACTGGCAGAGCGCGGTTGACTGGATCAGTCTCCTGTGGATCTCCCACAATACGAAAAGTTTCAACATGCTCAAAGGCGATGGCAGCAGCGGGCTCTCCTCCCCTTACTGGGTTCTGAAAAACAAGGCACCCTCCGGATTCAACTTCTATCTGGGCGACACATGGACCTGGGTTCCGTAATTTCCGGCTTCCCACCTCCTGTTTCCATACTGCAATCTTAATTTTCACACGATACTTAAGGAAAACTCTCCATGAAGAAACTCCTGATTCTTGCCCTGCTGCTGGCTCTTGCAACAGGATTTGCGGCGCAACCGGACACTGCCGCCATGCGTCTCAGTGAAAAAAATCTTCTGCTCCGTTCCGAGAACGGTCAACACTGTCTGACCCCAAAAACATCCAATATCACATTCCGCACCAGAGATTCTCTTCTGGACCTCTCTCTTTCGGGATCCGGGGAAGCCAGTGCGGATCTCCCGCTGAAAAAAGAGTGGAAATATCTCATGATCGAACTGGAAATGCAGACCGGAAATGTCATTCCCGGGAAAAAATTCTGGCAGAACGCGGGACTCTCCCTCTGCTTCCTCGACGCAAAAGGGAAACGAGTTGGAGACTGGCCCAGAGTCATCCGCAAAACGGGAACTGCGGACTGGCAATTTTTCCATCAGATTTATTCCATTCCGGAAGGAGCGGTCAAACTCTCCTTTGCCGTCGGCAACTGGGGAACCGGAGGAAAACTCGACATCCGGAATCTCGCGGTCACGCCGCTGATCACCAGAGAAATGCGTCCGGGGAGACCCTTCGATCCCAAAGAACTCTGGAGTTTTCATGATGCGGAACGAATCATCACTCCCACACGGGAACGCATCTGCCTGAACGGTCTCTGGCAGTTTGAGCCGGCGACACCGGAGAAAACCGCCCGTCCGGCACAGTTCCGCTACTATTTCAAGGTCCCCGGAGTCTGGCCCGGATTCGACGACTGGAGCGAGCCGGGCAGCGGACAGCGGATTCTTAATCCAGACAGAACCGATTCCAAACTCAACGGAAAAGAAATTTCCCACGCCTGGTACCGTCGCACGATCGCCGTTCCGGAAAATTGGAAAGGACGCAGAATCCTGCTGGATCTTTCCTATCCTCAGGTTCTGACTCAGATTTTCATTGACGGGAAAAATGCAGGTTCCATCCATTTCCCCGGCGGCACACTGGATCTCACCTCGAAGATCCGTCCCGGCAGCACTCACGATCTCTCCATTCTGCTCACGGCGCAGCCGTCCGGACTGAAAGCCGCCTCGTACAGCGATATCAATCGTCTTCATATCAAAGATAAAAAAATCATCCGCCGCGGTCTTCTCGGCGATGTCTATCTGCGTGCGGAACCGGAAAATGCACGCATCGGCGATCTGCACGCCATCACCTCCGTTGCCGATAAAACCATCACTTTTGATCTCGGCTTTCAGGGAACCCCTCCCCCGGACTCCACCCTTGAGATCCAGATTCAGGAACAGGGAAAGACAATCAAACTGTTCCGCTCCGGGAGGATCACTCTGAACAACCGCCGCTTCCAGTTTACAAGCCCCTGGACGGATCCCAAACTGTGGGATACGGAGCACCCGGAAAATCTCTACACAGCCGTTGCCGCACTCAAGGATGGTTCGGGAAAAACCATCGACGTGCTCTATCCCGAAGAATTCGGCTTCCGGGAATTCTCCATCAAAGGACGGGATTTTTTCCTGAACGGAAAGGCGATCCGTCTGCAAATCACGCCGTCGCTCTTTCCGATGTACGGGGCCGGGCCGAACATTCCGGAAAACTTCCGGCGCAACGCGGAACTGATGCGCCGTTACGGAATCAACTTCTGCTACGCTCTCAATTACGATTTCTCTCCCGGTGAAGTCTGCTATCAGGACGCCTTTTACCGGGAATATTCCAGAAACGGCATCCTGACCGCTCTCACACTGCCGAATCCTGTTTTCTATGAATTCCAGAATCAGGAACAGATTCAGAATTATACGGAGTGCACGGAATATCTGATTCGCCGCTTCCAGAACGTTCCCGGAATTGTCATGTATGCGTCCACCCACAACTCGTCCGGCTGGGGCGATTCGGATAATCCGGTCCGGCTCGGCAGCGGCATTCACGGAACCTGGGCGTGGAGACCGCAAAACAATGTGATTGCAAAACAGGCGGATCAGATTGTAGACCGTCTGGATCCATCCCGTCCGCACTACCGCCACTCGTCCGGCATCTCCGGCAGTCCGGTCATCACACTCAACTGCTACCTCAACTGGATGCCGATCCAGGAACGGCGCGACTATCTCGAACTCTGGTCAAAACACAGCAAACTGCCCCTGATCTTTGTGGAATACGGCATCCCGCATCTGCCAAGCTGGAGCAGTTTCCGCGGCCCCGAATTCATCTGGTCAGGACCGCAGGTCATGTCCATCTGGCTCAATGAATACATCGCTCCGTATCTGGGAGAAAAGGCTTATATTCTCGATGGTGTGCAGAAACATTTCCTCAATTCCCAGGCGGCAATGTTCGGCGACAAAAAAGTCTCCTTCGGCCGCTACAACTGGTTCCTGCAAAGTCCCGCAGTGGCAGGTGTTCAGGCTAGGATGCTGGGCGAAACGATCCCCTATTTCCGCGGGCACGGCCTTTCCGGACTCGCCTTCTGGGATCACTATGCCTTCTGGAGAGTGATGGACGTTCCTCAGATCCTCAATGAAAACCGCTTCAAAAACCTGAAACGGACCGGAATGACTCCCGACTACATTCATCTTCGCCAGCTCGACTACGGAAACGGGGAGAGTGTCATCGGATCCGCTGTCCGGGAAGCGTACCGTCCTCTCCTCGGACGGATCACCGGAAAGATCGGCGATTTCACGGAACACAACGCCTATTTCCTCCGCGGAGAATCCGTGCAGAAATCCCTGATGCTCCTCAACGACACAATGCACAGGGAAGAGATTTGCTACACCTGGGAAATCCCCGGACTTGGACGGAAAGGCAGCGGCTCCGTCTCTCTGGACGGAGGCGAACGGAAGTTCATCCCCATCGACTTCCAGCTCCCCGGAAATGCTCCGGAGCATCTCTCGCTGAAAGCCACATTTCTGTTCTCCGACGGCTGGACGGAAGACTCCTTCGATTTTGCCGTCGGCAATCGGCGCACCGCAAAACTGCAAACTCCGCTCTACTGCTTCGATCCGGAAGGAAGCGCAGGGAAACTCCTGTCCACCCTCGGATTGACCATCCGCAACGGCAAGCCCGCACCGGGCGAAATCCTCATCATCGGACGGAACGCTCTTGAAAAGTATCCGGGCGATCTTGGAGCCATAGCAAAATCCGGCGTCAAACTTCTGATTCTGGAACAGTCTCACTCCACCCTCTGGAACCGGCTCGGAATCCGCAGTACCGAATACGGATTGCGCAAACTGTTCTCCCTCTCGCCGGAATTTCTCGGAAAGCCGCTCGAAAACTGGCGGGGAGCCTCCACACTCAAAGCCCCCTATGAACGCCGTTCGGAATGGCTCGGAATCCCCGTCTCCGGAAATATTCAGGCTGGCTACCGCGGAGCCGTTGCCACGGTTCTGCCGGAAAAGCCATGCGTCGGCGACTGGATGCCGATTCTCCATGGCGGATTCAATCTCTCCTACGCACCGCTCCTGATGTTTAAAGAGGGAAAAGCGGAAATCCTCTTCTCCCAGCTGGATCTTTCCAGCCGGACGGAACCCTCTCCGGAAGCAGTCGAACTCTTTGCCTCCGCACTGGAATTCCTGGAACGGAGCCCGGCGAAAAAGAGTCGGAGAACCTTCTATTCCGGCGGTCCCGAAGGCAAAGCACTCCTCGACACCTTGAAAATCAAATATGAAACAGGTTCCGGATACAAAGCGGAAGATCTTCTTATCGTCGCCCCCGGCTTCTCCCCGGAAGGCTGCCGGGAAGCGGTCGCCCGCGGAACAGATCTTCTTGGAATCGGACTCGACAAAAACGCAATCGACCGCCTGGTCCCCGGCAAAAACGGAGCCGGCATCTGGAAGCATACCTATTCCTATTTTGCCGAGGGGCTGATGGAAAATTCCTTCTTCCGCGGAGTCTCCAACAGCGACCTCTTCTGGCGGAAGCCTCTGACCAGCACCTTTTTCGACGGCGGCTGCGGTCCCGCTCTCAAGCACTTCAAGCACGGCAAAGGAAATATGGTCTTCATTCAGATCGCTCCCTGGATGTTCGAAAAAGAGGAATTCCAGCTGCGCATCACACGCCGCAGGAACTTTGCCCTGATCTCGCGCATCGCCCACAACATGGGCGCCGAGGCGGAATCCGGACTGCTGAAAAATCTCACCTCCTCCAACAAAATCGTTCTCAAAGATTGGTTCGGAAAAGCCGATCCGGAGAAAAAAGGATATCGGGAACTCGGTTCGAAATACAATTCCTCCTGGCGGAAAGTCAAGGTTGCAACCAACTTCGATTCCGAAGCAAACAGACTCGAAGGGTATGACGGAGATTTCTTCTACCGTACCGTCTTCGATCTCCCGGACCTCCCGAAGCGGGACATCCAGCTCTATCTGGGCCGGATCGACGACTGCTCCTGGGTCTGGCTGAACGGAACGTTCCTCGGAGAAATCTCCGATAAGACCCATCCGGAAAACTACTGGCTCGTGGAACGCAAATATACCCTCTCCCCCCGTCTTCTGAAGAAGAAGGGCAACACTCTGATTGTTCTCTGCCGCGATCTCCGCGGGAACGGCGGCATTCTCGGAACGCCGCGACTGATTTTCGGCTCTTCGGAAATCAATCTCTATGCGGACATTCCGGAGATTCAGGACGATCCCTACCGCTACTTCCATTGGTAAAATCTCTCCTTCCGCCGGGATTCCACTGCTGTTCGGAATCCCGGCTGTTCTTTTTCGCCCCGAACTTCTTTGCGATTCGCCCCGTGCTTTCCATTTTTTTCTAAAAAAAAATTTGAATTCTTAGGTTTTGCAATTATATTAGTTAGGAAACTATATAACACAGGAGATAAAAATGTCTGTACAGCCACAAGATCTGATCAGTCACATCCTTCATACGGCAAAAAATATTGAGCGGATGTGCGACAACGAAGCCAGGCAGACCGGTCTCACGGGGAGTCAGGCGCGGCTTCTTTGCTTTCTGTCCATAGCTTCTCTGAGACAGGATATTTTTCAAAAGGACATAGAGGAGGCATTCGGGATCCGCCCGTCATCCGCGACCGGTCTTCTGCAAGCTCTCGAACAGCAGGGCTTCATCCGCAGAGAGTCCGTCTCGCTTGACGGCAGACTGAAAAAAATCGTATTCACAGAAAAAGCACAGGAAATTCAATCGCGCGTCGTTGCCAATCACAAAAAGGCCTTGAAAAGGCTTCAGGGACCTTTGACCAATCGCGAAGTCGCCGACTTCATGAAACTTTGCAGCGGGTTTGCCGAACGCGCCGCCGGAATCTGAAAACAACAGAAAAGGAACGATTGTTATGATCTTTTTTATAAAAAAACTTCGTTTCCTAACTAATAACAAAGAAAGACTGGTTGCATGGTAAAAGTCATACATACAGAAGAAGAAAAAAAGACAGTGATATTTTCCGTCCGTCTGGACAGGGAGTGCCGGGTAATGCTGGCAGGAACCTTCAACGAATGGAATCCGGGAACACTCCCGATGAACAGGGAAGAGAAGGACGGTGTCTACTCCTGCACGCTGCATCTGCCGGAAGGCGTTTACGAATACCGCTTTATCATCGACGGCTGCTGGGTCATGGACAATGAAAATGAAGCATGCACAGCCGATGAATTCGGGACCAGGAACAGTATCTTAAGAATCAAATAAATAAATAAATAAATACGGAGGTAAAGGATGAATACGTTATTTCAGAAACTTTCAACAGGAATTCTCTGTGGGACGGCCGCATTCGGAGTCTGCGCGGCATCCGCCACGATTCCCTCGGTCCGGGTGGAAAAAGTCTCGGAAGTGTCCAAAACGGAATCCAAGATCTATGTGGGAACGGTCAGCGCATCCGAAACGGTGGACATCGTCGCCCGAATTGACGGCGTCATGTGGAAATCCGCTTTCCGGGAAGGCAGTCTGGTCAAAAAAGGCGACCTGCTCTTCCAGATCGAAGACACCATCTACAAGGAAAACGTCAACGTCGCCAAAGCGACTCTCAAGCAGAGTCTGGCGGAACTGAGCTATGCGGCAAAGGAAAAGAAGCGTTACGAGACTCTCTACAAATCCAGTGCAACGGCACAGACCACCTACGAGAACGCCGTCCGTTCCCATCAGGTCTACGAAGGAAAGGAGGATGAGGCGCGCGCGAATCTCGTGCTTGCGGAAAACAATCTCTCCTATACAAAAATCTATTCGCCGCTCACAGGACGGATCGGATGCAACGTGTACAGCGAAGGCAACTACATCACGCCGGAAAAAGGCACTCTCGCCACAATCGTCCAGTTTGATCCGATCAATATCCGCTTCTCCATGAGCGAGGCGGACTTCTTCAAGTACAGCCACAACGGAACACTCTCTCCGGAAGGCATGGAGATCGTCCGCGCGGACGGCAAAACCTACAAGGGAAAAATCAAGGTCGATTTCATCGACAACCAGATCGATTCCAAAACCGGGACCCTCATGATTCAGCTCGAAGGGGAAAATCCCGATATGGAACTCGTTCCCGGCGGTTATGTGACAGTGAAATTCTCCGAAATTTTCAAAACGCCCTATCCGGCGGTCAGCGTCACAGCGCTGATGACGGACGGAAAAACACATTCGGTTTATGTCGTCGGAGCAGACAACAAAATTGAACGGCGCAGCATCGTCATCGGCCCGCAGGTTCAGGATAAGCAGATCGTACTGTCCGGACTGAAAGCCGGCGAAAGCGTTGTCACCGGAGGAATTCACAAGACGAAACCCGGCGACACGGTCAATCCTGTAATGGGATCGGCTCAGAAGTAAAGGAGGCAGAACTATGTTTTCAGCAATCTTCATTCGAAGGCCGCGTTTTGCGCTGGTGATCTCGCTGTTTCTGATGCTTGCGGGAATCATCTGCGTCTACAAACTGCCGATTGCGGAATATCCGCAGATCTCCCCGCCGACCGTCATGGTCATGGCGTCCTATCCCGGAGCCAGCGCACAGGTGATCGCCGACACGGTCGCCTCGCCGCTGGAATCCGAAGTCAACGGCATCGAGGACATGGTCTACTACTCATCGCAGTCGGACAACCTCGGAAACTACACGCTGACTCTGACCTTCAAATCCGGAGCCGACGAGGATATGGCGCTGGTCAATGTGAACAATGCCGTAAAACGCGCGGAGCACACGCTCCCGACCGATGTGGTCAACAACGGACTCACGGTCGTCAAACGTTCCAGCGACATGCTGGCAACCATCGCAATCTTCAGCGAAAATCCGGATCATACGCCGCTCTTTCTCAGCAATTATGTGAGCATCCATCTGAAAGACTCCATCGCGCGAATCGACGGAGTCGGACAGGCGGTGATCTTCGGCGAGCAGGAGTACAGCATCCGCATCTGGCTGGATCCCTACAAAATGCGCGCCTATTCCATCAGTGATGACGACATCCGGAACGCTGTTGCAAACCAGAATATTCAGGCGGCAACCGGATCGGTCGGCACAGAATCCAGCAGTCAGTGGATGCAGTTCAAGATTGATGCGAAAGGACGTCTTTCCACCCCGGAGGAATTCGGAAACATCGTCATCAAATCCGGAGAAAACGGACGGCAGGTCCGGCTCTCCGACATTGCAAAAATCGAGCTCGGTGCCGAAACCTACAACAGCATCGGCACTTACCGGGGCCGTCCCGCGGTCACGCTCGCGATCTTCAAACTCAACGATGCCAATGCTCTTGAGATCATGAAGGACATCAAGGCGGAACTGAAAAAACTCCAGGAAAATTTCCCCGACGGAATGAAGTGGGAAATCGGTTATGATTCCACGGAATTCGTTGTCGTTTCCATGATGGAAATCGTGGAGACACTGGTTCTGACCTTCCTCCTTGTGGTGCTCATCACCTATCTGTTCCTGCAGGACTGGCGTGCAACGATCATCCCCTCGGTCACGATTCCCGTTTCGCTGATCGGAACATTTCTGTTTCTCTATCTGCTGAACATGAGCATCAATACATTGACGATGTTTGCGCTGATCCTCGTGATCGGCTCGGTCGTGGACGATGCCATCTGCGTGACGGAAAACTGCACGCGACTGATCGACGAGGAACATCTCTCCCCGTTTGATGCGGCAATGAAAACCATGCAGCAGCTGACAGGAGCCCTGATCGCAACCACCCTTGTTGTTGTGGCGATCTATCTGCCGATCATGTTCTACGGCGGAATGGTGGGAACGATCTACAAGCAGTTTGCGGTCACGATGTGTATTGCGCTCTGTCTTTCGACCGTGAACGCCATGACGCTGAGTCCTGCGCTCTGCGCCATCGTGCTGCGTCCGAGCAAAACGCCGCGCGGCGTTTTCCGGTGGTTCAATACGGGATTGAACTGGACAAGAAACGGCTATCTGGCGGTAGGGGGAATGCTGGTACGCAGACTGCTCCTGACCATCATTCTCTTTGCGGCGATTCTGTTCGGCAACTATTATTTCTTTGTCAGACTGCCTTCGGCATTTCTGCCGGAAGAGGACAAGGGAACGATCTTCTGTGAAGTGACACTTCCCTCCGGAGCGACTCTCCCACGGACGGAAGCGGCTCTTGCGGATGTCTCCGAACTGATCAAAGACATCCCCGGCGTCGACTGCATCATGACAGTGCCGGGCCGCAGTCTAACCGCAGGCGAAGGCGAAAACCTGGGACTTATGATCCTTGACCTGAAACCGTGGTCGGAACGAACCACACCGGAAACAAAGATTTCCGCCATCCAGACGGAAGTGCTCAAACGATGCGCAGTCCTGCCGGATGCAAGTGTCAACGCATTCGTTCCCCCGGCAATCATGGGACTCGGTGCGACAGGCGGAGTCACCTTCTCCCTCCAGGCGACCGGAGACCAGAACTCGCAGGAGATCGCTCAGACCACCAATCACCTTCTCTCCAAAATTCTGGAGACTGGAAAGGCAATCTACGCCTTCACCTCCTATGATGCAAACACCCCGATGCTCTATCTGGACATCAACCGGGAAAAGGCGGAAGCCATGAACGTTCCGGTCAATTCGATTTTCAACGCGCTTCAGAGTCAGCTCGGATCGTACTACATCAACGACTTCAACAAGTATGGAAAGACCTACAAGGTCAAAATACAGCTCTCGCCGGAACTGCGTCAGAATCTGAACATTGTCGATCAGCTTCACGTCTCCAGCAGCACCGGAGATGAGATTCCGCTGAGTGCACTGGCGACTCTCCGCTGGACCCTCGGTCCCAGACAGGTCGAGCGCTTCAACATGTTCCCTTCGGCATCCATCAACACACAGAGCATCCCGAGTGTGAGTTCCGGAGAAATGATGGAACTCACGCAGAAAATTGTCCGGGAGAATCTCTCCAAGGACTACCAGATCAGCTGGACCGATATGAGCTATCAGGAAAGTCAGAACGAAGGAAAGATCGTCAACCTGCTGATGATTTCCCTGCTGATGGCGTACCTGTTCCTGGTGGCGCAGTATGAAAGCTGGACGATGCCGATCTCCGTCATGCTTTCGGTTGCCACGGCGACCCTGGGAGCGATTCTGGCGCTGAAATTCTCGGGAATCGCGTTGAACATCTACTGTCAGCTTGGACTGCTCATGCTGATCGGCCTGACCGCAAAAACCACCATTCTGATGGTGGAATTTGCAAAACAGGAACGGGATAACGGAGCATCCATCAAAGATGCGGCATTGAATGGAATGCGCATTCGTTTCCGTTCGGTCATGATGACGGCTCTCTCGTTTGTGATCGGCGTGTTTCCGATGGTTGTTGCCAGCGGAGCGGGTGCGGGAAGCCGGCAGGCAATCGGAGTCACAACCTTCTGGGGAATGCTTGTGGCGACGATTCTCGGCATGATGTTCATTCCGGGTTTGTACGCCATCTTCCAGAAAGCCGCGGAAGGAGTCTCCGGATTCTTCCATAAAACAAAATAAAAAGAAAAAAGACAGGAAAAAGAGTCCGTTCCGATTGGGACGGACTCCTTTCGTTTCAGGGGACAGAAGGGGGTGGGGCCGTTCGCATCAGCTCGGAGTATTCCTTCGCGAGCTCTCCGAGTTCCGCACGGGAGACGGGTATCCAGCAGAAAAGACGGTGAAAGAGACGACGGCAGACTTCCGCACTGTTCCGTGAAGCGCACTGTACCACCGGACGGCTCCGGTCACGAGCCTTCCGGCAAGCCTCCGTCACCCCCTCGTCGAACACCGGAAGACAGCGGTTCCGCCGGGCTAGAAAACGTAGATTCTCCCGTGTATAATATTCCGTCAGAAAAAGGAAAAGCTCTTTTGGATCGTATCCTCCAGCAGAAAGCCCGATGCCCAGAGCGGAAAATGAAGTCATCTGTCCCGTGGCATATCCGGGAAGAGGCAGTTCGTAAAAATCCTGTTCCGGCAGGGCTTCCCGGGCAAAAGAGGCATCCTGTTCAGAACCGATGATAAATGCGATGCGTCCATCTGCCAGAAGTTCGCCCAGATACTCCCGCTTGTCGCCCCACTTATGAACACAGCAGCCCATATGCCGGATGACTTTTTCAAAAAAACAGAGCCCCTGAAAAAAAACGTCACTGTCAAATGCACAGTTGCCGTTGCGGTCGAACACCTCTCCGCCGAACTGGGAAATGATCGGCAGGCAGCCGTTCGGATCCAGAAGAAGCCCCAGCGCACCGTGTTCAAAGCGTCCCCGGTTCGAAAAAAGCGTAAACTGATCCAGAAGCTGAAACAGGCTCTCCCAGCTCCAGTCCTCGCCGGGCAGAGCGACTCCCGCCTCATCGAACAGCCGCCGGTTGAAATACGCCATGACAGGAAGACAGAAGACCGGAAGCGCAAAGGTCGAACAACGGTTCCGAAACACCCGGCGGCATGCCGGAGCCGCATCCGCCAGAACGGATTCAAGCGCGGAATCCTCCAGCAGAGCATCCAGCGGCCTGAGCAGTCCCTCTTCCACCATTGCGGGAAACATGTTCTCATCCACCAGGATCAGCCCGGGCTCCCGCACAATCCGCTCCTTGAGAAAATCAAAATACTGCGGATAATTCTGATAGGTGCCGAAATCGAAACAGACAAACTCGTCCGCTTCTCCCCCCAGAAACTCTCCCATGTTCTCGTGAAACCCGTAAAGCCGGCGGCCCGGAACGATCGACCTTCGAATATTCGATCCCACATAACAGCCGCGTCCATGCTCCCGGACGATCAACCCTTTTTTCTCCAGAAGACGGTACGCCCCCAGAACGGAAGACAGATCCACTCCACGTTCTTCCGCTAACCGGCGCATCGACGGCAAGGGAGCTCCCGGCTTCCAATCGCCGGAAACAATCCGCTTCTCCAGTTCCACGGCAAGACGTTTCGTCGCCGGCATTCCTGTCTTTCTTCGTCTCATACGCCCTTCTCCTTCCGGAATCACCATAACACGCGATTCTGAAAATACAAGAAAAACAGGAATAAAAAATCAAACAGTATCAAACAGTATTTCAAAATCAGTTGTTTCCCTGGAAAAAGCCTCCTCTCCTCCCGGAAAAGGGGATTGACAGAAAAAACAATTCTGTCTATAATTTAACCGAAAGCCAATTTTATAAATTAATGGGAGGATTCATGAAAAAAAACGTCAACTTTCTGTTTCTGCTGGGCGCCTTCTGCTTCTGCGGAACGCTCCACTCCGGAGAAAGCATTCTGCACCAGGACCCACTAACCACACAAACGGAGTGGCGGGCGGAAAAGGGAATTTCGTTCGGATCCAACGGACTGCATATCATTGTAACACCGGAAAGTGAACAGAGCAAGCTAGCCTCCAGAGCTATGGCCAACCGCGATCTGCTGGGGGATATGGCACAGACGCGCGATCGCGCGGTTCTGGCATCCAGAACATTCCCGATTCTGGAAAAATACAAAAATTACATGCTGGAAATCTCGGTGGAAGCGAAAGCCTTTTCCGTCTCGGTCCCGAAAGTTCCGTGGGAGGGCGTGCGCTTCGTCATGAACTACGACACCGAATGTCTCTGGTACAGCGAATGCTGCAACGGATACAGCGGCTCCTTTGACTGGAAGACCCTGAAATTCCGCACCCGCGTTCCCATTGATCTGAAAAAAGCGACTCTTTCGCTCGGAATTATCGGGAACCGGGGGGAAATTCTCTTCCGCAATCTGAAGATTGCAGTGGTCGATGGCCCCCTGCCCGCACCGACACCGAATGCGCCGCCTCCTGCGAACGGACACACCCTCGGACGTCTGCGCGGACTCAATACAGGAAGCGCGCTGATTTCCAAGGAACGCGTCGCACGCAAACACTTCGCCGAATGGAAAAACTGCAATCTGTACAAATTCACGGTCAACGCCCCCCGCGGGGACATCAGTGAAAAGGAGTTCGAAGAGTTCTGCGATCATTCCATCCGGCAGTTCGACCGCTTCCTCTATTTTCTGAAGAAACACAGCCGCGCACTTGGCGTTCTCCAGTTCTGCGGCTTCCGAGACAAAATCGGCAGAACCGAAACCCACGCCTCCGCGCTGGAGAAAAAAGCGCATGACCGCAACATTCAATTCTGGGATAAAGTCGCCGCCCACTTCAAAGGCGAAAAGGCCATCTGGGCATTCGAACTATACAACGAAATGGAAATCCGGATCGAACCGAAATTCGATTACAACGAGTTGATGGAAACGATTGCGAAGAGGATCAATCGAATCGACCCGGATCGCTGGATGATCGTTCAGCAGGAAGCATGGTGGGGACAGCGCGCCATGGATCGTCTCCGTCCGATCCATGCAAAAAATATCATTTACGGGATTCATCACTACACGCCGTTTCCGTTCAGCCATCAGCGGCTCGGATCTCAGAAAAAAGTGGTTACCTACCCTTCCGTCATCGAGGGCCTGAAGTGGGACAAGGAGATGATCCGCCGCGATCTTGCCCCTGCGCGTCACTTTCAGCAGGCATACAATGTGCCGATTTTCGTCTCTGAATTCTGCTGCGTGAGCTGGGCGGAGGACGGCGGCCGCTGGACCCGAGACTGCATCGAACTCTTCGAAGAGTACGGATGGGACTGGATGTGGCACTGCATCGCTGAATTCCAGCCGTGGGATCCGCACAAGGATGCAAATCTGAAGACCGTTGCGGAAACAGGTCGTTCGAAAGCCCTTAACGACTATTTTGCAAAAAATAAATTCCCGCCGAAATTTGAAGCGGTCCGCCCTCCTCAGGAAAAGTATGGCCGAATCCTCTGTGACAAACCGGAAATCCAGGCGTTGAACAACTATAAGGAATGGCGCTCCATCCCCCTCTTCTCGGGAGGATTCCGAAACAATGGACAGATTACACTCAAAATGCGGATTCTGCGTTCCAACAAAGGGTTCGGCTCCATCCGTTTGACCGGAGAAAACGATTCCTGTGCGGTTCTGATCCGTCCGCGCGGAGTATCCTACCTGATGAACGGCAAACAGGAAGTCGGATTTCAAAATGGAGGCGTTGCAGTCCCGGAACGGAACTGGGCGCAATACGATCTTATCTTCGCGAACGGAAAACTGAAGGTTGCGGTCAACGGCATCCCCTGCGGAGAAATCCCGTTCGTCCCGGAAGAAATCACTTCGATCAGCGTCTCGGGCGCATCAACCGATCTGGAAATCAAGGATGTGATTGTCCACAATCTCGGCAAGGAGGCCGGATCATTCGCTCCGGCGGAACCGATCGCCCAGACGGGAAAGGACATCCTGCTCTATGAAACTCCCGGTCAGCAGATTTTCTCCCTGAAAAATCTCAACGCATGGAAGAGCATCCCCATTTTCCAGGGAGAGACCGGAGAAGCGCTCACGCTCACGCTTGAATGCCGACTCCTGAATGAGAAAAAAGGATTTGCAATTGTGGATTTCTTCGGAACAAATGGAAACTTCAAACTGGTGCGCCGTCCGAACACGGTAAATTTCACCTGTACACAGAAATCTCCCGCGCTCAACCGTCCGGAAACCGGTTTTCCCAAAGCAAATCACAAAACAAAAACGGGCGAATGGGAGACGCTGGAATTTTCACTGACGGAAAACGAACTCTCGCTTCTGATCAACGGCAAGGAATGCGGCAGCATTGATTTTCTTCCCGGCAGAATTTCAAAAATCACCCTCTCTGCCGCCTATGCGGACTGCGAGTACCGAAACATCAGACTCCGATACAGCAATCCCGAAAAAGTTCTGCGGGACTTCCAGACCGCAGCCAAAGACAACACAAACCTTTATCACGATGCGTCAGGAGAGGTTCACAAACTCGAAAACAGAAATGCCTGGAATTCAATTCCCGTCTTCAAGGGCGAACTGGAAAACGCCTTCCGTCTCCGCTTCGAATACCGTATTCTTTCTGAAAAAAAAGGATTTGCACAGGTGAATCTGATCGGAGAAAAAGGAAAGCTTCTCACGATATTCCGTCCGAACAGTGTTTCCAGCGCCGTATTCCTGAAAGAAAAATCGGCATCCCGGAATGAAACGGTCCTCCCATCCGGAAGCATTCCGTTTGTCGCCGGACAGTGGCAGAGCGTGGAAATCATCCGTAAGGGAAACCGTCTCTCCGTTCTCTGCAATGGTAGAAATGCGGGGGACCTTGACTTCAACATCGGAAAAATTCAGAACTTAACAATCTCCGCGACTTCTGCGGACTGCGAAATCCGCAGCATTCTTCTAAACCGTTTACCATAAAGGAGTTTTATTATGAAGCACATCATTTTTCCCTTGTGGTTTCCACATTTCTCCCGGCGCTCAGGAATTTCCCTGAAACACAAGTCCTTCACGCTTATAGAGCTTCTGGTAACCATTGCGATCATCGCCATTCTGGCTGCTCTTCTTCTGCCGGCATTGCATAAAGTCCGGGGCAAGGGAAGACAGGCAAGCTGCATCTCCGCCCAGAAACAGTTTATAATCGCCTATCTGCAATACTCTCTGGACAACGACGATTTTGTCTGCTCTGTAGTCGACAACGGTTCGAAGCCGGAAACCTACTGGTTTTACAAGCTGCTGTCTTATACCTCTTCCACAACAAACACCAAGCTGCATTGTCCATCCGTGAAAAACTGGAGCTTCTGGGAAGGGAAACTGGGAATCGCGTTGTACGACTCGCTACAGCCCTCTTATAACAACAACTATATTCCGGTCAAAACCAACATGATCCGGCAGGCAAGCCAGCTTCTGACCTTCGGGGACAATGACCGGGGAACGGAAATCAGCACGGCATATCCCGGCTACTGCTTCTCCGTCTGGGGAAAAGTCGACGGCAACATCTCCTCGCTGACACTCTCCAGCAAAAACCACGATGGATTCATCAACTGCGCCCTGTTTGACGGACACGTTGCCTCCTACCGGAAAAGCGATCTGTACGTCATCAGCTGGGGAGTGGATTCTCCCCAGCGCAAATTCTGGTTTCCTCTTCAGGAATACTGCTGGTCAGGAGGAAGCAAAGGTTTGAAATACAAGCCCTGATCGTATCATACCGCGTCTTTTCCGATGAACCTCGAAAAAAAACAATCGGAAGAAGAGTTCAAAGAGAACGAAGTTTCTTACGGAATTCCCGGGGGGAACACCCGTGAAAACGATGGAATTCCGAGGAAAAGTGCAATGGATTGCGGTATCCCGCCATTTCCGCGATTTCCTTGATTGTCCAGTCGTCCGCCTGAAGAAGATATGCCGCCCGGCGAAGACGGAGACGAAGAAGATACTGATACGGCGTCATATGCACAGCGGCACGAAACCGTTTATTCAATGTCGGCAAACTCATCCCCCATTCGGATGCCAGATGCCGGATGTTCAACGGCTCCGAACAATGTGTTTCGAAAAATTCCAGAATCTTTGCGATCTCAGCTGGAACCGGTCCCGTTTTTGAAACATTGGAAAGCATCTGGAGCAAGCCAAACGTATAAGTTGCGTTCCATTCGCAGGAGACATGGCTGACTGCATTCTGAAGCGTGCCGCGAATCAGATCGAACAGTTCATCCAGCCGTTTCGAATCGGGAAGCTGAATCACATCCACATGATCCAGCTGAAAGAGTTTCAGAAGATCCGGAAGCATCCATCCGGATAGAATCATACCCATTTTCCGGCATTTCTTTTCCGACAGGAACATCAAATCATGATCCATTCCGCGATGCAGCAGGAAAAGATCCCCCGCCTCCCCTAGATATCCACGATCGCCGTTGCGGATATAAAATTCTCCGGAATAGATGTATTCCAGAGAAAGAAAATTCTGTTTCACGCGGCGCTGAAGATAAAAATCTTTGATTTCCGAACGAATCAAATAATCACAATAAAGAGCTTGGGATTCCAGTTGCACACACCTCTGAACAGAAAGATTCGAATCGGGAATTGCCCCCGACCGATATACAGAGGACTCCCCTGAATGATACAGAAGCGGAGCTTTCTGGCGGAGAAAAATGGAAAGATGATCCAAAATCTGCATTTTATTTTTCCTGATATATTTTTATTTTTCTTAATATAAAAGTATACTTTATCTTATATTTTTCAAGAAAAATGTGTTATAATTTTAAACTGTCGGCATACCAGAACAACCATGGAAAGGCTTCTTCATGCAGCAACAGACTTTGACATTCCTCGCACTCTTCGTTCTTCTCTCCATACTCTGTGCAGACAACGGAAAACTAATCTTCTCGTTCGACGGGGAAAACGGGGAAAGACCTTCGCAATTCACAAAGAACAACGCTGGATCACTGGAGGCAATGATGGTCGGAACCGTGGGATTGTTAAAACCGATGACCATGCAAATGGAGGGAATGCACTCAAGATTACCAAAAAACGCGGAGTATCCAAATTCAACTGATTGTGCGTCTAATTGATAATATTCTTCTTGGCTGGATCTCAAAATCAACAATACGGCAAGGGAAGATAGATACTCTCATACGAAATCTGGTCCAGAATGACAACCACCGCTTCTGTTGTCACCACTACGGGCTCTGGCATCCGGAACAAAAAACAGGAAAGGAGAATCCCAATGAAAACTCGATTCACTCTTATTGAACTTTTGATTACAATTGCCATTATTGCCATATTGACTGCAATTCTTCTTCCATCCCTGAATTCCGCTAGAGCAACGGCTGTGTCCGCCTCATGCCGCAACAATCTGAAACAAGTCGGGCTGCTATATTTTTCCTATGCAAACGACAGCAACGGAATCTTTCCAATTTCAAAATGTTCCTATAATGACATTCAATGGATTGTCCAATACTTTCCTCAAGATAAAATCCCGAAGTATGCATCCTGCCCGGCAGTCGACCAGCCTAATAAAACCAAAGGACATACCTATGGTTCTCTTGGCATGATCAGACTGGGAGATCCGTACAATACCTTCTATGGCTCTCCTTGGGGAAAATTCGAATTCGAAGAAGGCAGTTCCATGAAGTGGTTCGATATGAAACGCTTGAAGCATGCATCGACTTGCTGGCTTCTCACCGATTCCATTTATTTCTCCGGCACTCAGGAAGGGTGCGAAGCATATAATCCATCCTACACATCAAATGCCGGTTTCCATTTCCGTCATAAAGAATCGCTTAATGGGTTGTTTGCTGACGGACATATCGAAACAGGACGGAATGAAAAGGTGAAATTCGGCTGGCTGAGACTCAATACATTGCTTCCAACTGTCAGCATGCAATTCCGCAGAGAAAACTATAAATATACATATTAAAAGGATCCCGTTCATGCAGAAACTCGCTCTTATCACTCTTCTGTTATTCTCATATTCAACTCTTATTCCGCTTTCAGGCGGGGAAAACACAAAACTGGAAAAACAGATCAACCGTATCTGGAACTCTTCCACTACATCCTTCCGCTCCTCCAGAACCGGACTTTTTTATGGAAAAGCTCTTAATAAACTTCCGGGAGTGGACTGCTATCCAACTAGAGAACAGTATCTGAGAGGAAAATATAGAACCGAACCTTATCAAAAGGGAGGTAAAAACACCGTCGGCTATAATCTCCACGGCGGAGGAAGCGGAACAGAAGACTGCTCTCTTTTTACCGGAACTCTTCTTGCCGCTATCTGCGACAAGTTTATCGCAACAAAAGATCCCATCTGTCGGGATCAGGCAAACATGGCCTATCGAGGACTCTACTCCGCAGCAACCGCACATGGAGAACCTGGCTTTATTGCCAGAGGAGTCTGCCACGAGGATGGAAAAAGCATCTTTGCGGGTACATCTCGTGATCAATATACAAACGCCATTTACGGCTTGTGGCGTTACTTCCATACGCCTCTTTCCTCCAAAGAAAGAAAAAAAGAAATCCGCAAAATTCTGATCGCAGTTGCAGATAAAATGATTCGAGAAATCACTCCGGAAAACAATTACTCCTTCCGTTTCGCTTACGGAATTCCAGACGACCGGGGCGTTGCGAAAATGTATTCTCCGACCCCATCCTATATCACCTTGCGCCTTGCCATGATCTATGCTGCAGCATGGGATGTCTCCCGAGAAAAAAAATATTACGACCTCTTTCTGAAATACATCGACAACGGGATTGAAGGAACAGAAATATGGATTGAAGAAATCCGATGTAAAATATTCCATTCCCAGCCTTATGTAATTCTCCAGCAAGGCTATGCTTTGGAAATCGTATGGAGTACGGCACAATCCCCGGAACTCAAACACAGAATTCTGCAGGTATTTGAAACTGTTAATCGGACAGTGGACGAGTCGCCGTTTTATGCAAAGGTTCGGTTCCGCAGTCTGGGAGAAATCATCGGAGGAGAGCTGAGAATGCCTGGTTGGAAACTTTCAGACAGACTCCAGAAGCATTTGCACAGGGATATCATGCGTCTTGGAGCGAAAGGCTGGCCGGGAGCAAACTATACACTGATCGGAGCCTATTGGGCTGCCCGCGCCAAAGGATTCTTAACTCCGGAATTGGAAATCCAGAAATAATTCCAACCTCTTCAGAAAAAGAATTTCCAAAACGCCAGAGGAGCTTTTTAAGACAGAAAAAACGCTGCAGCTCCTTTTCGGGAAACCGCAGTGTCAAATTTCTCTATACCCGGAGGACTGGAAAACAATTCAGATGACAGGGGACATTTAAAACAGAAAAACGCTGCGGCTCCTTTTCGGGAAACCGCAGTGTCGAATTTCTCTAACCCCGGAGGACTGGAAAAACAAAACTGTTTTCCGGCACTCGGATTATTTCTGTCGGAAAACGATTCTGCCCTTTGTCAGATCATAGGAAGACATCTCGATCGTGACCGTATCGCCAGGAAGAATACGAATAAAATTCAAACGCATCTTTCCACTGATGTGCGCAAGCACACAATGCTTGTTTGGCAGCTCCACTTTAAACATCGTGTTGGGCAGCAGTTCCTTCACAATCCCGTCAACTTTTATGACGTCATCTTTAGGCACGGGTTAAGACCTCCGGTTGTTCATTAGTTATAAGCACCATATGCTCGAAATGAGCCGAATATTCTCCATCGCAGGTGCAGACCGTCCAGCGGTTCGGACGGACAAACACCTTGTAGGTCCCGAGATTGAACATCGGTTCAATCGCAAGCACCATGCCGGGCTGGAGCAGGGGTCCGCGGCGGGGGGTCACATAATTCGGAACCTCCGGCGGCTCGTGCAGTTTCGTTCCGCAGCCGTGCCCGACAAAATCACGGACTACACCAATTCCGTTCCGTCTGGCGACCTTCTCAATCGCAGCGGAAATGTCGCGGATGTAATTGCCGGGAAGCGCAGCTTTGATTCCGGCTTCCAGAGCCTCGCGCGTCACATCCAGAAGTTTCTGGACATTCGAAGGAGCCGGACCGTCGCCGACATAGACTGTCCGCGCGGTATCGCCGATTCCCCCTTCATACTCCACTCCTACATCCAGACTGACAATATCCCCCTTCAAAATAAAACGATCCGGAACTCCAATTCCGTGAACCACTTCATCGTTCACGGAAATGCAGATGTTGCCGGGATAGCCGTGATATCCGAGAAACGCACATTTGCCGCCCATCGAATGGATCACTTCCCCCGCCACCATATCCAGCTCCTTCGTGCTCATTCCGGGACGGACAAACTCAGCGATGCGGTCGCGAGCCTTGCCCGCCATCGCAGCGGCAACACGGATCTTCGCGACCTCATCCGGAGTGTGAATGATGTAATCTCTGGCCATTTTATCAGCTCAGAATCGCGCGCAGTGCGGCATAGCCTTCCGCTTTCGGAAGGGAAGAATCAATTTTCCGCAGGAGCGATTTCTTCGTATAATATTCGATCAGCGGGAAGGTCTGTTCCTTATAGACGGAAAGACGGTTTTTGGCGGTCTCAAGCGAGTCATCGGAACGCTGATAGAGTTCCCCGCCGCAGCTGTCGCAAACGCCTTCGACTTTCGGCTTGGAAAAGATCTTGTTGAAGCTGGCTCCGCATTTGCGGCAGGTAAGCCGGGCGGTCAGACGCTGAAGCAGAAGTTCTTCCGGAGCATCGAACAGAACAACGGCATCCAGTTTTTTGCCGGCCTTCTCCAGAGCGGTCTCCAGAAGTTCCGCCTGACGAATCGTGCGGGGAAATCCATCGAGCAGGAATCCGTCCGCGCACTCCGCCGAGAGGAGTTTTCCGGCTACCATATCGGCCACCACCTCATCGGGCACCAGCTTTCCGGAATCAATGTAGCTCTTGGCCAGCTTGCCCAGTTCCGTTCCTTTTCCGATTTCGGAGCGGAAGATGTCTCCCGTTGAAACATGTGCAAGCTTCTCCTCCTTCAGAAGTACTTCCGAAAGAGTTCCTTTTCCCGCTCCCGGAGGACCGAGAAGAACAATGTTCTTTTTCGTGATCATCATCGCCTTCCTTCCAGTTGAAATTTTATATAATCCTATAATTTACAACCATTCCACTTTGATTTCAAACCCGTTTTCCCTCCTTCGCCCGATTCCAGTTGAAATTCTTCCGGAACTCTTCTGTTTTCAAGGGAAGAGGAAACTGCAGCAATCGCGCAGGAAACGGGGAATCCTGCTCGAATCGATGGTAAAGCGCAGGGAAGCGGGAGATTCCCGCGACACTCTGCGCCCCCGGGAGGTCTCGATGGAAAAGTTTTGTCTTTGCCATCCTGTTCAGACAGAAACGAAAAAACGGATCACTCACGTTTGAAGTTCGTAATATCATCACCTTCGCCGTTCGTCATATGCGTGGAAAATTGAACTCGGCTAGAGGAAAACAGGTCTGAACTGTTTTTGCCAGAAGCAGCTGCGGTTTTATCCTTGCCCAATGAAATAAGATCATAAGAACCTGTGTTAAACACACCGGGATAGACATAAATCAAAGGCTGACGCCAACCGTCCAATACCTGGTACCTTCCATTAACATACTGAAGACGGATTCCACGGATTTTTGCATTGCCGGAATCATCCGCACTCACATCATTAAATTGCCCCCAGATATTGTTTTTATAATTGACTCTATCTGAAGATGGAGATTCAAAATCTACTTCATCTAAAACAAAAACACAAGCTTTCGGGGGATCATTGGAATCCAAAATAGGATAATAGCCAAATTTATTTTTGTAGCTTTCCAGTGCGAGTTCCAGCAGTTTGATGGTTGTCTGAGTGGAAGTTCTGGCGGATCTCTCACTGACATAAGCCGTCAGTCCCAGCGCCATCCCAGCAAGAATCCCGATAATCGCCACCACCACAAGAATTTCCACAAGAGTAAACGTTCTTTTCATGATACTGATCTCCATAACTGTTGTATTCCGGGAATAGTATAGCATCCGGTTTTCCCGATTGCAAATCTATTTTCCCCGGAGTCCCTTGATTCTGATCATTTTCCAGAATCCATTCCCCGGCTTCTCCAGAAAAATAAGCAAAGGAATTAATTTGTTTTTAATCACAATAGTCGATAAAAAACAGAAAAAAAAACCGATTAATTTTGTTTTTAATCTTGACAAAAAGAACGTTTTATCGTATAATGTTAAAAGAAAACGAAGCTATTCTCATAAGGAAATACACCGTGATGCCGCTGAAGGAAGTCATCGAAAAAAGCAGAGAACTGCGTCAGGACAACAAGACCCTGAAACTGCTGGAACTGATCTGGCAGAATCCCGGCATCGCACGCAGAGACATCGGAACTCTGGCAAAACTCAGCCGGGGAACCGTGACAACCAACATCGCCCAGCTGCTCGACGAAGGGTATGTGACGGAGGGTGAGGCGCTGCCGGAAAATGAAACACGTCCCGGCCGGAGCACAACCGGACTTTATCTGGTTCCGGATTTCTTCTATGTCATCGGAGTCTCTTTTTCGCTGGAACAGCCGAAAGCCTCCCTGTTCGATGCCGCAGGACATGCCGTCAGGGAAATTCCTCTGCCGATCATCAAAACCATCGAGAACAATTTTTCCACGAATCTGACCATTCTGGAACATGCCGTGCAGGAGTTGATGTCGCTGGTTCCGCACTCAAGGATACTCATCATCGGGCTTTCCGTCGCGGGGATTATCGATTTCGACAAAGGGGATGTCTTTTACTCGGCGATTCTGGACGGATGCGGCAGCTTCAATCTGAAAAATTACATCCGCGAGCGTTTCGGAATCCCCTGTTTTCTAATCAATGTCGCACACCTGTTTCCCGTCATGGAGAAGCGGTGGGGGGCGGCAAAGGAGATGGATAATTTCATCACCTTGACCGATTCCTGCGCCGCCGGATTCTTCCTGAACGGAAAACTGTATCGCGGATGGCAGAAACACGCCGGGGAACTTACCTACATGAAAGTCACCGAGGATCAGGAAACCTCCGCAGACGGACGCAACGGACTCCTGACCTTTCATATCCCGTTCTTTCTGCTGGAGCACCGGCTTGCGAAAATGATCGAAAACGGAGGACACCCGAAAATCCTTCAGCAAATGAAAACCCCTCACGATCCGATCACTCTGGAAATGGTGATCCGCTCCATTGAACAGGGCGACAAATTCCTGGAACAGCTGATGGCGGAACGATACGAATGGCATGCGGAAGCGCTTCTCAATACCGCCTACATGCTGAATCCGGAAGCGGTACTTCTGGAAGAGTGGACCGCTCGCTGTCCACAATGCACCGTGGATGTCGTTGAACGAAAAATGAGCAGCTATGGCATGAGCAACTGGCACTTGAAAACACGGGTTCTCAGCGGAAAATGTTCCAGAGAAATGATTTCGCGTGCCGTTGCCTATCTTGCAACGGAAACTGTCTTCGAAGAAGCGGAAAACGGAGATTCGGAAAACCACGATCCATCATAATATCTTCACCTAAAGGAGAGTTTCATGAACCATCCAGCAGCACAAGCATCCCGTTCCCGGACACGGGGCTCCGCGCGAAAAAGAGGTCGATTTTTCACATTGATAGAGCTCCTGGTCGTTATCGCAATCATTGCAATTCTGGCAGGAATGCTTCTTCCGGCGCTGAACAGTGCCCGAAAGAGAGCTCAGCAGGCGCTCTGTACCGGGAATCTGAAACAGATCGGTCTGGCGTTCCACTCCTACACGGACGACTACAACGGATTTCTTCCGCTGGTCAATGAGTGTGAATGCGGAAGATATTGGTCGAATGTTCTCTACACAAGGATGACGGGGAAACCCCTCCAGGGCAGTTACGGCAACTGTTACAGGGGACATCCCGCATGGAACAACGCTCTCGGATACAGCAGCAAAGGAAACCGCAATGAAAAAGGAACTGTTTTCAACTGTCCTACTCAGCAGTTCGGAACGAAAAATGACAAAACCTTTCCGGTCTCCTACGGTATGAACGATCCGGGTGCCGGCGACGACGAGAGATGCTATATGGACAACAGCACCGCATCCAAACCCTTGAGCTTCATCAAACATCCGACTCAGACAATGCTTGTGATGGAATGCGGCTCCATCGGTGCCGGAGCAGGATGGTATGTCCGGGATGCTGTGCTCGGAACCGCCTACGGACCTGAAGGAACCATCCCCTATATTGTCAAAAACGGAGGAGTCCATACATTCGGCTCCAACCTGCTCTATGCAGATGGACATGTCGGCTATGAAAAATATGAACGTCTGGCATACGAAACCACGACGACCTGGGCAAAAATCTTCTGGGCGGACAAAGCCGAGGATCAATAATAGAAAGGAGTCTTTATTCCATGAAATTCACCCATCTGCTTCTGGGCTGCGCATTATCTATTCCGTTCTTTTCGGACGGAGCCGAACTCTCCATCCCGGAGGAACGTTCCTTCACCGGTCCCGTACCGTTCCCGGCAGCATCGCTTCCCACAGGACGGATTCATAAACCGGCCGCTCCGGAGTGGAAATCCCGGAGTCTCGACGGAAAATGGAAACTCCGGACCGTTCCCTTTGTCAAAGGGCGTACCGGAAATGCCAATGACGAGGGAATTCAACAGAAACTTTTCCGACCGGAAATCTCCACCGCAAACTGGGAGGATATTACAGTTCCTTCCAGCTGGTATCTGACCCCGCGTTACGATACCTCCAGCGGAAAGATCGGCTACTATCGCCGCTCCTTCGACCTTGCTCCGGAAGAAGTCAGACAGGGACGGATCATTCTGGATTTCCGCCGGGTTGCGGAACGGGCTGATGTCTGGGTCAACGGCAAATCCGCAGGAGAGGCGCATATCGGACGCGGCGTCTCGTTTCAGTACGATATCACAGATCTTGTCAAAGCCGGACGCAATGAGCTGGCGGTCCGGGTGTACGATTATCTCGGACATACCTCCTATTGGAGACGGCACATCGGCGGAATTCACGATTCCGTCCGGCTGCTTCTCGTCCCCTCCACCTTCTTCGTCCCGAGGGCAATGATTACCCCGGATCTGAAAAACAACACCATCCATGTTCAGCTTCAAACCATCTCTCCCGGAGAACTCCGGGGATTCACAGCGGAAATCGTCCACTGGAAAGACGGCAGAAAAGTTGCATCACGCACCTTCAAGGACTTCCGTATTCCTGCGGGAACGAAATGGCATGAACTCGGAACGATTCCGCTGCCTTCCCCCCGACTCTGGTCTCCGGAAGATCCGCATCTCTATGTTCTCCGCATCCGCGACGGAGCAGGAAAAATCGCCGGATTCGAACGCTTCGGCTTCCGCGAGTTCAAAACCCAAGGCGAATGGTTCCTGCTGAACGGGAAAAAATTCAAACCGCGCATGCATACCTTCTCCATCCAGAGCACGCCGGCGCTTCACAACAATCTGGAGCAGGGAACGGAAAAGGCTCTGCGCCTGATGAAAGAGCGTCTGCATGTCAACATGATCCGTCCGCACAGCGGAGAGGGAACGCCGCTGGAAACGCTTTACAATATCTGCGACGAAATCGGCATGCTGGTCTATTTCGACTGGAGCGGTCCGGGCTCCTTCCCCGCCTACGACAAGGAATGGAACGACTGCATTCTGGAGTCCGCGCCGGAATTCGAGGAATTCATCCGCGACAATTACAGTCGTCCATCCATTGTCATGTGGTCGTTTGGCAACGAGATCTATGAAGGACACCACAATCTCTTCTTCTCCCGGAATCTTGACAAGCTCTACACTATGGTGAAGAAGCTGGATCTTCAGAATCGCCCGATCTGCAGCTCCACCGGCCGCCAGACCCTCGAAGCAATGCAGGCGGGCCTGCTGAAAGAGCGCACCGATGTTGCCGATGACCATCAGTACCGCGGCTCCTACTGCGGTTCCTGGCAGGAAAACATCGAACACATCAACCATTATGCGGAAGTTGCAAACCGTTATTTCAAACATCCGCTCCCGAAAGTGGACGCGGAATACGGCGTTCCCGGCGACTGCGCGCGGTATCGCGGAGCAACCACAGTAAAAAGCATTGTCGATGTCTTGAAAATGCCGCGAACCACCGCGGCCTTCAAGGAGGCATACGCAAAAATGCTTCAGGATCCGCGGGCGGAAGTCGGAGGATATCTCCGGTTCAAAAGCAACTTCGCCACACCGGATGACTACATTGCCAAAAAACCGATCTACCGGAAATTTGCCTTCCGCTACCTGAAACGTCCGATGGAGATCTATCGGCGCGCAGGAGTCAAATGCCTCGGCGGACACACAAATGCGCAGTGGTATGACCTGTTCCGCGATTTCCCGGATGGGTATCAGATTTCCGATGTACCGCAGTCGCTGGTCTCCGCCTGGAGCGTCACGCCGGCCTTCTATGAAACTGCACGCTGCTACAATCCGACTCTTGTTTCGGCCGGAGTGTTCAATCAGCAGCCATACGCAGGAAAAAGTGTCGATGTGGAGCTCTTTGTCACAAACGATCTCAACGAAGATGCCGTCTTTGAAGTTGTTCCGCAGCTTCGTCTGGAAAGCGGAACGGTCCGGACCTTCCCCGCGCAGAAATTCGGAAAAATCCCGGCGATGGAGCAGAAAAGCCTCCGCTTCCGCTTCAATACCCCGGACACAGGAAAAATTGAACGGGGATATCTGGAACTCTACCTTTTCAAAAACGGCAAACGGGTTGGCGACAATTATTATGATGTCTCCATCTTCCCCGCCCGCAAGACCGCCCTTCCCGCGAAATGCGCCCTTTACGACAGCGCAGGCATCAAATTCCGCGGTCTTCTGAAAACCCCGACCACCTTGAGCACGCTGAAAAAACTTGGAGGAAAGTTCACAGCGATTCGCGACTTCAAGGATCTTGATTCCTTCACTCATCTGATTCTGGGCACCAACAGCTTCGACAAGACCGTTCTGGAATCCGGGGACCGCATTTTCAAATGGGTGGAAAACGGCGGCAAACTTCTGGTTCTGGAACAGAGTCTCTGCGGGAAAGTCCCGTTTCTTGCGAATTACAGCATTGTATCCGGAAATCCGGGGACGCTGGTAACGCTGGTGGATCCGTCGCATCCAGTTTTCAGGAACCTGCGTCAGGACGACATGGACAGCTGGTTCGGCGATCTCGGACGCATGAGCCGTTGTGCGATCGGTCCGATGGATGCCGGAATGGTCGCCGTCATGCCGCTTGCCGCCAGTCTTGATCCGGACTGCTATAAATCGGTGCTCTGCGATGTGAAAATCGGCAAAGGCGAAGTGATCCTTTCGCAGATAGCCGCCTCCGACCGCATCCGGGAAAGCGGAGCCGCCGGAGAATATCTGACCAGTCTTCTGGAGTATTTCACCGCTCCGGGCGTTTCGAAATATGCGCTTCCGATTCCCAATGCGCAGGCTGGCAAAGTTCTGTATCTGGAGGAAAAGGATGCCTTTTTTGTAGACCTTTCGAAAGCCGTGAACCGCTCTTTCAGCGACGACAAGGCAGGCGACGGCAAAGACGGCTGGACCGATTTCGGCGCCAGCAACGACATGCGCAATATCCCCTGCGGAAAGATTACCCGTCTTCAGGGCGGCGTCCCGTTCCGCATTCTGAATCCTGCCGAGAACAACGGCAGAAGCTGCATTGTGCTGAAGGGCAAGGAACGTTCCGGATTCCCGAAACGCGTTACCGGAATACCAGTCAATGCACTGCTGAATGCCGTTTATGTCCTTCATACCGCCATGTATGCGCGGGAACCGGGAATCGCGGTCCGCTACATTCTGCGCTATGAAGACGGAAGCTCCAAAGAGTTCACCGCGGACACCCGCTATGATCTGCCCGACTGGTGGCAGGCACAGGATAAACGAAACGCCAAAGTGGTGTATCGCGACGGACAGAAGAGTCTTTTTGTCAGCGAATTCATCAATCCGCATCCGAACCGGAAGATTGTCAGCCTCGACATTGTTTCAGAAGGCGTTGCAATTCCGGTTGTCATCGCCATCACAGGTCGTCAGAGACTTTCTTCCGTGGTCTCCGGCGTAGGAGAAAAATAATCCGTTCCGTATCCGCGAATCAAACGCCAACCTCCGTCCGGGGTACCCGGACGGAGTCACATCCAAACATCTCATCACAGGAGGAACTCAAATGTTGAAACCCTTGTTTGCCACACTGCTTCTTGCTTCTCTTGCATCCTTTGCAGCGGAAAGCACTCCACTGACCAGAACCTTTGCCTATCAGGGGAAAACCTATCGGACCTCGATCGCTCCCTCGGGGATTTTTTATCAGGGAATGTTCGGAAAGACGCAGGTATTCACGAACATCTCCGTGGTCGGCAGCTACCGAGATACTGCGGAAAAATATGATACGCGTCTGTTTCAAAATGCGGCAAAGAATGTATCGTGCACATTGGAACAGCTTGGTAACAACCGAGTCCGGATTATTTCCGTCGGGACAGTAGGGAATGCAAAATATCCGGAAGCTGCAACGTATCGTCAGACCACACTCTTCGAACCGGATCGGATTAAAATTGATTATCAGTACACCACAAAAGTCCCGATGGCGACGCACATGGATATTTTCAACAGCATTATGAACTTTCCGCTCCCGGCGGTTGTGGATCGGGGGCTCTCATTGACAGACGCGGGAAAAAAGGAGGAATTGCTCTCGGTTCCCGCGGTCTGTGAGAAGAACAAGGGCCTCCGGAAAGGCGGACTTGTGGAAGTCAAAATCTCGTATCCGGAAGGGATTTTTCAGGCGACAGCCGGAACTAAGACAAATTTCAGTGTCAAGGACTGCCGCAGCTGGGGGGAAAACAATTTCCGTCTGGATGCAGCATCTTTAAGTTTCTGGAAGAACAAACCAGAGACCTATCCGGCAGGAAAAGTCTGGAGCTGGTCGGTGGAGTACCGCTTCACACCGCACGAGGACTGATCCTCCGCGCGACAGATTTTCACATCAAATCAACGCCTTTTTCTTTCTTGCCGCACCGGGAGATTTTCCCGTGATGCGGCGGAATTCCCCTGAAAAATAGAAAGGATCGCAATAACCGAGTTTGAATGCAATCTCTGATTATGGGAATGGGAAAAATCGCGGACGCGCCGATCTGGCAATGAAGGTTCCGTCTGCGGTAAAAGACTGGACCAGTCAGGCAATCGGACTCGACGGTTCCGTTCTGGGCACGATCCCTTCGGAAATAAAAGATGGCAGACTCCACTTCCGCGCCGAAGTCTTCGGCCCCGCCGGAGTCACCATGATCTACCGGATCACCGCAAATCAATAAACCGGCTCTCCGCAGCCGAACACCGGAACGCTCAGGTGAGCAGTTCCATCCAGGGAATGGTGTTGACCGAATAGTCTTCCCATTCCCTGTTTTCATAAAATACCTTCATAAGGAAGAGTCCGCGGGCGGGAGCAGTGTCACGGGCGGCGCAGCGGCTCCGCGCCTCCAGCATCTCCGGCACGATTTCCGGAGCAATGCGGCCGCGGCCGATCTCCGCCAGAACCCCGACCATGCTCCGAACCATCTTATAGAGAAATCCGTCGCCAATAAAATGAATGCATTTCAGCGAACCGCACTCATACACTTCCGCCCGGAGAATCGAGCGGACAGGATCATCATATTTTTTTGATTCCACGGAGAATGTGGAAAAATCGTGCGTTCCTTTCAGAAATCCAAGTGCCCGGGAAACGGCATCCAGATCATGAAAATCATGCAGATGCCAGCTCCAGCGGCTCGTGAACGGATTGACCTCTCCGCTGTTGATGACATAAACATAGGATTTAGCCTTTGCGGAAAAACGTGCATTGAAGCTCTCCGGAACCGTTGCGACAGAACGGATGCGGATATCCTCGGGCAGAAGCCGGTTCAGCGCCTTGCAAATCTTCCAGTCCGGAATATCCCGGTCCGGAGGCGTGGTAAAAGAGACCGTCAACCCCAACGAATGCACCCCGGAATCGGTCCGGCTGCTTCCCTGGATCCGAATCGGGATCTCCCCGAAGAGCTTGAACAGACGCTCCTCTACGACCTGCTGAACGGTCAAACCATTGGGCTGTCTCTGCCATCCGTGATAAGCGGTTCCGTCGAACGCCACGACCATGCGGATGGTCCGCGGCGGAATCTGTACACGAGCCGTTTCGTCCATCTTACCGCCTGATCCGGATGATTCTGCGGTTCTCTTCCGGCGTATGTTCGATTTCGATATTGACCGCATCGGCGGGATACAGATCCTCGGCGCGTTCCGGCCACTCGATCAGGGAAATCGCATTCCGGTCAAACAGGAAATCGTCGATGCCGAATGCAAGAGCCGCATCGGAATCGGCAATCCGGTAGAGATCCATGTGGTAAAGCATGTTCGATGCACCGAACGGATATTCCTGCACAATCGTGAAGGTCGGACTCGATACCGGGTCCTGAATACCGAGACCGCGGGCAAATCCGCGGGTAAATGCGGTTTTCCCTGCACCAAGATTTCCGCGCAGAAGAATGATGGTCCCCAGAGCGGTTTCTCCGGCGATCCGGGCGGCGAGAGCTTCCGTCTCTTCCGGAGAACGGGTCTCAAATGTTTCAACTGTTTTCATGGAAATGATCAAATCCTTTTCTCTTCAAATCCGGCAAATTCATCAGAGTTCCGGGAGTTCCCTCCAGAAAAACTCCGAATTTTGAGAGCCGGGTATATGGAAATTCCGCAATCAGAGCATCCGCATCTCCGGGTGCAACGGCAAAAATCAGTTCATAGTCCTCTCCATCGGTCAAGGCCTCCTCCAGGGTGGCACCAGCGTACCGGGGGACCGCATCAGGATCCAAGCGGAGCGCGAGTCCCGAATCAGAGGCCATCCGGAGCGCATCCTTCAAAAGGCCGTCGCTGACATCCATCATGGCATGGACACATCGCTGTTTTCCAAGATATCGTCCTTCCTCCAGACGCGGTTCAAAATGCAGATGACGACGTGTCGGAAACGATCTTCCGAAGCTCCCGGTTCCGCAGAGCAGATCGCCCGGCTGCGCCGTGCGTCTCAGCTTCATGCAGTCGGCCGGCACACTCCCCAGAATCGAAAGCGTGAACACGGCCCCCGGAGCCGGCAGAGCGGAAACATCCCCTCCGACAATACACATTCCATATCTGGCACATGTCTCCTGCGCCGCTTCAAAAAAACGGTAGAGAACCTTCTCCTCCAGCGGATTTGCCGCGATGGTCAGCAACGCATGAGTGGGAGCCCCTCCCATCGCCGCAATATCGCTGACATTCCGCTTGACCAGCTTTTCCGCAACAGAAGCGATCTCTTCCCCGGGCAGATAATGAATCCCTTCGATCACCTGATCGACTGCGGAAAGCAGCAGAGAATCCGATCCCGGCAGACGAATTGCGGCGCAGTCGTCACCGGGCCCCTCGACAACATCCGCACTCTGCGGAAAAAGCCGTTTCAACCTGGCAACAAGCGCCTCTTCATTCATAGACATCACACCTTCCGGACCAGGAAGAGGGCATCGGAGAGAGCTTCCACCACTTTAACCGGCGTTCCCGTCGGGATTTCCTCATCGGCCACGGCAGTGATCTCCTGCGTGGAGCCCTTCAAATTCACGGTGACTTTTCCATGCTCCCCTCTGCCCGCGGGAATGGTAATATAAACCGTTCCACCTGCGCCGACGATATCATTCGTCTTGACATTTCCGCTGTGCTGGAGCTTGAACATCAGGTAAATCGCCATTGCCGTCAGGAACATCGCGAAAAGTCCGATCACAAAAGCCGCCAGGAATCCCAGCCAGCCGGATTTTCCCCACACCACCCCCGTCCAGCCGAACATCGTCACAAACGCCAGAATGGATTTGAAGCTGATCAGCTGAAAATCCAGAAAACCGGTATCCACATGATCCACTGCATCGAAGGTTCCATCCGGAGCGACATCCCCCGGTCCATTCACACCTCCGATCTCGAATGTGGAAAAACAGAGTGTGAAAAGAAAGAACAAAGTCCCTCCAATCGCTGCGCACCAGTAGAGTGTCATGGCGGTTCCGCCGGCTAGAAAATTTCCGATTCCCGTAACCAGTTGCTCCAACATAGCTCTTCCTCCTTTTTCTGTTGTTTAGCGATCAATGCCGGAACATGAAGTAGACCGCCCCCGTCAGACAGAGCCCGGCCCAGATGTAGTCCAGCTTGAATCCTTCCTTCATGTAGATCAGCGAAAACGGCACGAAAACTGACAGCGTAATCACTTCCTGCATGATCTTCAGCTGCGCCAGCGTCAAGCCGCCCGCATAGCCGATGCGGTTCGCCGGCACCTGAATCAAATACTCGAACAGAGCGATTCCCCAGCTCACCAGCGCGGCAAGATACCACGCTTTCCCCGACATGTTTTTCAGGTGCCCGTACCACGCAAACGTCATGAACAAATTCGACGCCACAAGCAGAAGTATTGTTTTAACTATAACAGGCATGGCTATTTTTTCAACCCCTTTTTATCCAGTAAATCCAAACTGACCAGCAAATCCGCTGCTCTGGAAAGGCAACGGTCGCCTGACGCAGTAAACTCTTCCGCGCATACCTTCTCATACGATTCCTGCGGCTCCGCCGGAATCGCAATCTGCGGCAGAAACCGCGTATACCGGACATTCCCCGCTCCTTCCGGCGGAACAGGAACCAGCCATTTTCTCCCGGAAACCATCACCTTTTTTCTAGGATAAGGTCTCCCTGCGGTCGGTTCCCCGATCCGGATTCCCCTTCGAGCCGCCGTCAGCATGGATGCCAGAATCTCCGAAGCTCCTTCCGTTGCCGGACCGGTCAGAATCGCAGTGTGAGCCCCTCCGGAAGTCCCGCTCTCCTCAAGAAAACGGGACAAGCTGCGCGACAGCTCCTCTCCGTTTCCAGAAGAACAGGACCGCAAATCAAGAATCAGTCCCTTCTCCTCCGCCTTCAACAGCTTGAGCAGTTCCGCGATCTCCCGTTCCCCGATCGAATCCAGCCGGAAATACATGATTCCATTCGACAGTCGGACTGCCGGGAGCATCTTCCTTGTTTTCCTCTCCGAAGCGGAATCGCCCCCCTTCTGTTCCGAAGCATTCCGTTCCACAGAAACTCCGGCCCCCAGAGAATCCATCACTGCGACAAGCGCTCTATCCACATCCGGCTCTTCAAGCCGGTTCCGGAACTGCGGATACTCTTTTGCAAGCATCTCGAAGAGTTCACGGAACTCCTTCTGGAAGCGCTCCTGGAACGGGAACGGTTCTGTCCCCCGCTCCCGCGCCGGAAAAGACTCCTCCCCGGCTGCGGAAACCACAGCCAGAAGAAGAAAACAAAGGAGTCCGGAGAACTTCAGCATAAGACCACCGGCGGAACACATGTTATTCGCTGAGTTTGGCTATTTCCTTCTGAAGAGAAGCATCGGCCTCTTCGACCTTCCGGCTCTGAGCGGCACGGAACTCTTTGAGCTTCGCGGCAAGTGCCGGATCTGAAAGCGCAAGGATCGAAATAGCGAGAAGTGCGGAATTTTTCGCACCGGCTTTTCCCGCCGTCACAGTTGCCACCGGAATTCCCGGAGGCATCTGAACCATCGCCAGCAGCGCATCGAGTCCATTAAAGGGCTCGCACGCCATGGGGATGCCGATGACCGGCAGAGTCGTATGCGCCGCAATAACGCCGGCAAGATGCGCCGCCATGCCGGCTGCACAGATAATGACTTTGAAACCGTCGCGCTCCGCGTTTTTCGCGAACTCCGCCGCCGCATCCGGCGTGCGGTGGGCCGACATAACCCGCGCCGTATAATCAACGCCGAACGAATTGAGCGTATCAAACGCACCCTTGAGCGAAATCAGATCGCTCTTGCTGCCCATGATAATTGCAATTTGTGCCATGGAAAACTCCCTTGATAAAAAAAGCGCGCCGAACCGTGGCCGACGCGCCGTTTTCCGATCTTTCGGAAGAAGATCAGTTGTTGTTCTTCATGCCGATTTCGCCGGACTCGCGTTTCGCGGCTTCCTTCACGGCATTGATCTCCTTGAGGAAATCGTTTTCCGTTCCGTTGAAGTTCGCTACGAGCTTGCCTTCAGCGATTTCGAGCAGAGCCACGTCCAGATGGTTCTCATCCTTGCAGCGGACCATCGGCCGTGCGCCGTATGCGAGCTGACGGGCGCGCCGCGATGCAAGAAGAATCAGAGTCTTGGCATCGGGAATGACCAGTTTTGCTCTTTCCAGATAATCGTTGTTCATTCAGAATCTCCGTTAATCAGTAGTCGATGACGTCGCGATGTCTGTCAATGGTCGACAGGTCGCCGCTCATGACGATCTGATAGTTTCGTTCAAAATCATGTGCCGCGTCGAGGATGTAACGCTCCGCAAGCGGAACACGTTTCGGATACTTCTTCGCATCCCGGAGCATCAGCAGTCCGACCAGAACGATCGTCTCGTTCTCCACCAGATTTCTGGCTCTGAGATCATGATAGGCGGAATCCTTCTTGTCCGCGACATATTTGACCGCTTCGATCTGCTTTTTGTGCATTTCATCCAGCATTTTCAGAAGACGGCAGTCGAGACCGTCGCAGGACATTCCGAGAAGCTCTTCGATCATCGGATCCAGAACGCGCTGCATGATTCCGCCGATCGCGGCAACCACCTGAAGCTGTGTCGTACCCTCGTAAATATTCGTGATTCGGGCATCGCGATAGTAGCGCTCCGCATCGAAGTCATGCATGTAACCGGTTCCGCCGTGGATCTGAATGCAGTCGTAGGCGATCTGGTTTGCAATCTCCGTGGAGAGAGCTTTGCACATCGGGGTCAGCGCTGCGGCAACCTTGACATAATATTTCGCCTTCTCGGAACGCTCGTCGAGCTGATTGTAGGAGAAGCGAAGATCAACCGCTTTCGTGGTCTCGTAAAGAAGCGTTCTGGCAGCGGTAAGTTTCGTCTTCATCTTCGCCAGCATCTCGTAGATCGCCGGGAATTTATCGATGCTCTGTTTGAACTGGACTCGTTCGGACGCATATTTTCTTGCCTCGCGGTAGGAGGCTTCCGCAATACCGAGCGCCTGTCCGCTGATCGCCACGCGGGCGCCGTTCATCAGGCTCATCACATATTTGATAAGTCCGAACCGCTGCTTGCCGCAGAGTTCCGCCGGAACGTTGTTGTACTGGAGCTCCGCAGTCGACACGCCGTGGATTCCGAGCTTGTGCTCAATACGGCGGACCTTGAGTTCCGGGCACGCTTCGCAGATGAACATGGAAAGTCCGCGACCATCGGTGGTGCCTTCCTGCGAACGGGCAAGTACCAGATGGATCTGGGCACAGCCGTTCGTAATGAAACGTTTCATACCGTTCAGATACCATTTTCCATCGGGGCCCTGCGTTGCTTTGAGGCGGACGGACTGGAGGTCGGAACCGGAATCCGGCTCGGTGAGGTCCATGGAGCCGTCGGCTTCTCCGGAGGCAAAGCGCGGAAGATACTTCTGGCGCTGCTCTTCCGAACCGAATTCGCAGATGGTTTCCGCAATGTCCTGAAGACCGATCAGATTCTGAAGAGAGGCATCGGCGCGGGCAACCATTTCCGTCATCATGGTATAGATGGTGGTGGGGAAGTTCAGTCCGCCGTACTGACGCGGCAACATCACGCCCATCACGCCGGCATCTTTGAGATCCTGGAGGTTCTTGTCGGTCAGAGGATGATATTTGACGACGCCGTCCTTGAGGGTCGGTCCCTCTTCATCCACCTGACGGGAACGGGGAGCAATGCGCTCACCGGTGATCTCGCCGATAACGGAAAGAATACGTTTGTAATTGTCCTTTGCGTCTTCAAAATTTTCCGGCGCGTAGTCGAATTTTTCGGCCTGTTTGTAATTGTCCTCGCGAAGAGCGACAAGCTCCTCCATTTCGAGGTTTTCCAGCGTGAACATCAGGTCCGGATTGTCAGTGTAAAAGTTAGACATCTGTAATCTCTCCTCAGGCCTTGGCTTTGTATGCTTTAATCATCATGGGAATGACCTGATTCAGGTCACCGACAATGCCGTAATGCGCAACCGAGAAAATCGGAGCGGCGGGATCCGTATTGATCGCAATGATCTTTTTGCTGTCGCTCATTCCGGCGCAGTGCTGAACGGAACCGCTGATGCCGCAGGCAATGTAGAGTTTCGGACGAACTGTCACACCGGTCTGACCGACCTGGTGATCATGATCAATCCATCCGGCGTCAACCGCCGCACGGGAAGCTCCGACTTCGCCGCCGAGCACCTGGGCAAGCTCGCGAATCAGCTTGAAGTTCTCCGCGGAACCGACTCCGTAACCGCCGGCGACAATGATCTGCGCGCCTTTGAGGTTGACCGTCTTATCCTGACGCATGCGCTCAATTACCTTGACAACCGTCTCTTCCTGCGTCAGAGCGACATCGACCTTGACGATTTCGCCTTTGGCGGAGGGATCGGGCTCGACCATCTTCATAACGCCTTCGCGAACCGTCACCATCTGGGGATCGTCCCAGGTGTTGACGATGGTGGCAATGATGTTTCCGCCGAATGCCGGACGGATCTGCATGAGTTTGTTCTTATAGAATTTCTTATTGACCTTGTCGTCGAAATCATCGATTCTGAGGTCGGTGCAGTCGGCCGTCAGACCGGCGAGTTTTTCAGAAGCAACCCGCGGAGCCAGTTCCCGGCCCTTCATCGTCGCTCCGAAGAGAAGAATATTCGGTCTGTGCTCCTTGATCAGATCCATAATGACCTTGGCAAAGGGCAGAACCGTAAACGGCTCCAGACGCGGATCATCCGCAAGATAGACCTTTTTGCAGCCGTACTGAAACAGAGTGTCGCAGCATTTTTCGACGTTCGAACCGAGAAGAACCGCTTCCACGCAAACACCGAGCTTGGCGGCGAGTTCCGTTCCCTTGCTGACCAGTTCCAGGCTGACGTCAGCGATCTTTCCGCCTTCCTGCTCGATAAAAACCCAGACATTTCCAATTTGTTCTGACATAATCTATCACCCTAATGTATGGTCTTCAATGAGTTCATGAATGAGGTTGGAAACCCCGGCTTCGGTGGCTTCGACCGCCTTGTAATCGCCCGCGGTGAGCACAACGCTCTGAATCTGTTTGACTTTTGTCGGAGAACCGGCAAATCCGATTCGCATGGGATCGGCTTCCACATCGGCGGCGGACCATTCCTGAATGAGAAGTCCCTTTGCGGCCTTTGTTTCCAAATCTTCCGCGACGGCTTCTCCGCCCACATAAGTACTGGTCTTCGATGCGGCAAGTTCGGATTTGGTCTTTGCCTTTTTGTACTTCATGATCCGGATGGCATTCTCCGGACGGGGCTCATTGGCATCCACAACCGTAAAGAGGGCGGGAGTGGGGGATTCCAGAATTTCATAGCCACCTTCGATGGCACGGCGAGCCTTGACGCTCTTCTCGGTCAGCTCAAGGACCTCTTCCACGTAGGAGATCTGCGGGAGTTTCAGTTTTTCCGCGATCTGGGGCCCGACCTGAGCGGTATCGCCGTCGATCGCCTGACGTCCGCAGAGAATCAGGTCGAACTTCCCGATCTTGGCGGCGCATTTGCTGAGGGCATAGCTGGTTGCAAGAGTATCGGCTCCGGCGAATGCTCTGTCTGTCAGCAGAACTGCATCATCGGCGCCTCGGAAAAGAGCGTTGCGGAGCACTTCCGCCGCTGCCGGAGGACCCATCGTGGCCACTGTTACTTTCGCTTGATAACGGTCTTTCAGTTGAAGCGCCAGTTCCAAAGCATTCAAATCTTCCGGGTTGAAGATTGCGGGAAGGGCCTGCCGGTTGACAGTTCCATCCGGTTTCATTGCCTGCCCGGTAATGTTTTGGGTGTCCGGCACCTGCTTCACAAACACGATGATTGTGTAGCTCACGGGATACTCCTTTGTTAGTTTCGTTTACCTGTCAAACTTATCGTTTTTGTCATCTTTAATTCTAACCTGTTAATATATCCCCCTTTTTTCAAAAAACAAACAGGCGCAGAGAAAAAGTTAAAGTCACCGCATCATGGACGCATCAGATTCCTCGTCCTTCGGCGCCGGCACAAAAACTTCCGGCAGCCGAATTTGTAAAAACAAAAAAAGACGATATCTTTTAAGGAACGATTCCCTTTCCGCCGACCGGAAATGCCTGCGGATCAACCATGGAATCGCGTCATTCGGAATTTTTTATGAAAAAAACGATTCAATCTCTGTTGAAACTTCTGGCGGTTCTTGCGGGTAAAACTCTCTCCCGAAAACCACTTCCCGATTCTCCGAAGAGAATCCTGCTGCTGATGTGCCACTGGATCGGCGACACGTTCTGGGCTATGCAGATTATCCCAGCCCTGCGGAAGCGATACCCTGATGCGGAAATTCTGGCTGGAGTCAAAGAATCCAGCAGAATCCTCTTCACGGGAAT
Organism: uncultured Lentisphaeria bacterium; assembly: GCA_905197955.1. GTDB lineage: Bacteria > Verrucomicrobiota > Lentisphaeria > Victivallales > UBA1829 > UBA1829. The sequence continues at coordinate 43,150 of CAJKAR010000020.1, forward strand.
TCTCCCGGAAAACGCGGTCATCCTCTTCAACGGGCTCACCAGCGACCGGACCCGCGAACGCTTCTCATTCTCCCGTTTTCTGCGCGATGTATCCACGGCTCGGAACTTGAACCCGGAAATCGTCATCGACACAATGGGCAATCGCTATTCCGCTCTTTTTTCCTTTCTTTCCGGAGCAGATACAACGATCGGGCCGGATCCCGCCGATGAATTTGCCGCGCTGTATTCCATTCGTCAACCCCTTGCCCGAATGCCCTTCCACCATCTGATCTACAAACCGGCGGTGATTGCATCTCCGCTTACAGGATATGATGGAAAATCTGAAATTGTTCCGTTTGCAGTTCAATCCGTTCTCTCGGAAGAGATGGTTTTCCGAAAATGGAATCCCTTTCCGGAAAAACCGCTGGTACTGCTGGTTCCGGGAGCTGGCTGGAAACAAAAGCAATGGGGCGCAGACCGTTTCCGGGAACTGGCGAAAAATCTTGAAACAAAAGGGTTCCGTATTCTGCTTTCCGGAGGGCCGAACGAGCAGGCGCTCTGCAACGAGATTGCAGCAGGAATACAGAATTGTGCCATTCTGCCGCCTTCGCTGGAGGAGGTCATTGCGCTGCTGCCTCGGTGCAGCGCAGTTGTTGCCAACGATTCCGGAGTTGCGCATCTGGCGGCGGCCGCAGGAACCAATGTCATAGCACTGTTCTGCTGTACCAATCCGGAATTCTGCCGTCCGCTGGGCAAACATGTTCGAGTTCTTCAAGCGGACTGTCCGGCTCTGCCGTGCGGAAACAACCATTTCTGCAATGGGACCTGCTGTGCTCAATATCACATGAACATCCCGCCGGAAGAAGTACTCCGGAACATGGAAGAAATGATTCGGTCAGGGGAACCTCTCAGGATTCCTTCTCAAAAACCCCGATATATTGAGGTCGGAAACGGGGAATGAAATAAAACATTCTGATAAAAGACTGATGCAGAAACATGGACAAGGTTCTCTTCTGATATGTCTCATAGTGATTGTCAATATAGCACACCATGCGATTCTTTAATTTTCCTCTTTTCATCAGACTGTTCAGTTCCTCTGCCGTATAAACCCGCTCGTGCGGACGCCATTCCGAATGATAGAAAATATGGGATCGTTCCAGCTCTTCAAACACCGATTTCCCGTTCAGCAGACGGCACACATTCCCAAAATAACTCAAATTCGGCGTTGTCAGGACAAGACGCCCACCGACTTTCAATACACGGGAAACTTCGGAAATAAAATGAAGCGGATTGTAAAAATGCTCAAAAACCTCTCCCGCAAAACAAAGATCAACCGAATTGTCCGGCAACTCAAGCTCCGTCTTATGATTCAACGGCTGTGCTAGAGGATTCAGCGGATCCAGTTCCACTTCCAGAAGCCCCGTATAGACACGCTCTGCTTTCGAAACGAATTCCCTGGAAAAACAGAGTCCGGCACCATACAGCGACGATCTCTCCGGCAGAAGCTCCTTCAGAAGCACTCCCATTGTCCCCGGAAAACATCCGACATCCAGCCATACGCAGCCTTCTTTAAATTTCATCTCGGAAATCAAGTTCAGAACTGTCATAAACCGCCATTCCTGAACCATGTGATGCGTAGTCCCGCTTTTCCATCCCCCCGGAAGAGTTTCGGTATCGAACCCTTTCAATACCGAATCGGCCCATTTTCTATATTCAGATATTTTAAACATCGCTCCATCCATTTTCCTGTATCATACTGTTCTTTTTCAGAAAATCAAGCTATTTTTTTCCATTCCAACGCCGTTGTAAAAAGAAGGTTTTCACTCTATATTACTAAACTCTCCCGCAGCAAGGCAATTACAATGGCGCAGCAGAAATAAAATATGAAACGAATTGCAATCGAAGCATCTCTGGTAAACGCAGCCTGTCCGACAGGACTGGGAGTCTATGTGCACAAACTCCTTGAAGGGCTCGCAGCGGAAGCCCCAAAACAATTCCATTTTTATCTTCTCCATGCGCAGAAAGAGTGGAACGGCCCAAACTATGGACCGCATATGGAACCGGTATCCTACCATTTCACCAATCTGCAATCGCTGGCCATCCTCTGCCGCTTGAATCAAACCCTGGAAGGGTTGCAGGCGGACCTGTTCCATGCGACAGGAACAACGGGCGCTCCTCCTCATTGCCGGATTCCTGTCATCAGTACAATTCACGATCTCTATCCGCTGGAAAAAGGAGCTGATGTCTCGTTCCGCTTTCGTCTGTTTTTCCGTCTTCTTCTTCCGTGGACGCTGAAAAATTCGGTCTGCTTTCTCTGCAACTCTGAATTCACAAGGGATGAACTCCTCAAGCATGGAGTCGCAAAAGAAAAAACACGGGTGATTTATCCGGCGTCGCAGCTGGAGTTTTCCATACCGAGGGGACCTTCCCCGACGAATGGGAAGCCTTATTACCTCTGTGTCGGCGCAATCGAACGGAGAAAAGGACAGGCAATGCTTGCAGAAGCCTACTGTCTGGCTCGAAAACAGAATCCATCGCTTCCGGAACTTCTGTTTATCGGCCCCGACCGAGGAGACGGCCGATATCTGGCGCAGTATGAAGAAAATTCCGGTATCCGTTGGCTCCATTATGTTTCTGTGGAAGAGTTGAAGGCATATTATCAAAATGCCGCGCTGTTTCTCTGTCCCAGTATTTTTGAAGGCTTCGGCATTCCGGTTCTGGAAGCATTGAATGCAGGGATCCCCGTTCTTTGTTCCGATCTTCCGGTTTTCCGGGAAATTGCAGGAGAAGCGGCCTGTTATGTGAATCCGGACCGGGAATCTTTTTCCCGGAGAATTCTTGACTTCGCAGACCGGCAGGTTATATTTAAGAGGAATGTGTGCAGCTTGTCAGAAAAATTCTCCTGGCGAAATACGGTTGACCAAACCATAAAGGTTTATGCTGAATTTTAAGGTATGAATTTTTCGTGCATCATCCGCGAACATGTTTTTTTATCGTTTCTCCGGATCGGTCCGTTGAATTCATGGAACAAGCGTTCCCTATTTCTACGACTTCCGGAAAAATAGATGCTGTGATTTCCATGGAAAGGAGAAAAATGCAAAATTCCGGTTTGGAGAACGCGGTCCTGCTTGCAGCCGGACGGGGTGTTCGTCTTCAACCGCTGACCTTATCCGTTCCCAAATGCCTCCTGAAAGTTGGCGGACGCCCGCTTCTTGACCACTGGCTTGAAAAATGCGAAGAGGCAAAAATCAAACGGGTTTTTATCAATATGTTCTATCTGGCGGAACAGGTCCGCGAATTTCTGGAGCATGCACGCAGCCGTTATTCGTTTGAAATAGTGCCGGTTCATGAAGAAAATCTGACCGGAACAGGAGGTTTTTTACGAAAAATCCGATCCAGACTCCTGAACGGGGGCGATTTCTTCATGTGTCATGCCGATAACTTTACCGATATAAAACTTACAGATTTTATCCAATTTCACCGCAAGCGTCACTCTCCGCTCTCGGTTGCATTGTTCCGTGCCAGCAACCCCACCTCCTGTGGGATCGTTGAGAAAATACAGGACGATGGACTGATTGTGGAATTCAGGGAAAAACCGCAGAATCCCAAAACCAATCTGGCCAGCGGAGCAATGTTTCTGATCTCACCGGAAATTCTCCATACACTCCCGGACAAGGAAGTCATTGATTTCAGCAAAGAAATTCTGCCACAATATCAAAACAGAATGTTCGGTTATGAAATTCCCGGTTTCAACTTCGATATCGGAACCCCGGAAAGTTTTGAAGCCGCAAACAAAACGGCAAAAGGAGTTGCCCCATGATTTCATATCTGAACTATCAACGTCAGCTCGCCGAACGGATGGAAAAGCTGGAAGCAACCGGCAGAAATGGTGAAATCTTTTCATGGGATACAGCATTCCGGCATCTGCGCTTCTGTACGGAAAAACTGCGTGATTCAAAACGAACCATCTACTGCATTGGCAACGGAGCCAGTGCGTCTATCGCCAGCCACTTTTCCGCAGATATGGCAAAGAATGGTCATCTGCATACGGAAGTATTCTCCGATCTGGCTCTGATTACCGCCATCAGCAATGACATTGGATATGAAGAGGTCTTCTCAGAACCGCTCCGGCGACGGGCGGTTCCTGGTGATATGCTTGTCGCTATCTCCAGTTCCGGCAATTCCCCGAATATTCTCCGTGCCGTGCAGAAAGCAAAGGAGCTGGAACTGACCATTATTACCCTGTCTGCAATGAAGCCGGACAATCGGCTGAGAACAACCGGAGATCTGAATTTCTATTTCCCTGCGGAAACCTACGGTTATGCGGAATCTCTGCATGCCAGTCTGCTGCACTACTGGATTGATATGTTTTTGGAAGACAACTGCAAAAAGGAGAATTGATAATGAAAACAATCGTTACAGGTGGCGCCGGCTTCATCGGAAGTCATCTTGTTGACCTGCTTCTGGCAGAAGGGCATGAAGTCCTTGTCCTGGATAATTTTTCAACCGGACGTCCACAGAATCTGGCTCATCAGAAAGACAATCCGAATCTGAAACTGATCGAAGCGGATATTGCGGATTATTCCCTCACGGAACCCTATTTTCAGGGAATTGACTGGGTGTTTCATCTGGCGGCGCTGGCCGATATTGTACCTTCCATCCAACGCCCTGCCGACTATCACCACTCCAATGTTGACGGAACTCTTTCTGTCCTGGAAGCCGCCCGAAAGCACAAAATCAAACGCTTCATTTATGCGGCATCCTCTTCCTGTTACGGGATTCCGGATGAATATCCGACCAAAGAAACAGCAGAAATCCGTCCGCAGTATCCCTACGCTCTGACTAAAAACATCGCGGAGCAATATGTCATGCACTGGTGCAAGGTATATGGTCTGCCGGCAATCTCTCTGCGAATGTTCAATGTGTATGGTCCCCGTTCCAGAACCTCCGGAACCTATGGAGCTGTATTCGGAGTTTTCCTGGCACAAAAACTTGCGGGGAAAGACTATACCGTGGTCGGAGATGGAAATCAGACAAGGGATTTCACTTTTGTAACCGATGTTGTCAAAGCTTATCTTGCTGCCGCGAAATCCGATGTCAAAGGGGAAATTTTCAATATCGGAAGCGGGCATACATACAGTATCAATCGTCTGGTTGAACTGCTGGGCGGAAACAAAACCTATCTGCCGAAACGGCCCGGCGAACCGGACTGCACTTTTGCAGATACCTCTAAAATAGAACGAATGCTGGGCTGGAAAGCGGAAGTGAGCCTGGAACAGGGGGTTGAAATTCTTCTGAAAAATATCGATTACTGGAAGGAGGCTCCTGTCTGGGACAAGGAATCCATCGGAGTCGCCACAAAAGAATGGTTCCAATATCTGGGGAAGGCATGAAATGGCTGATAAATTTAAAATAGACGGGCATAAACTGAACTACCATCTGGAACGGGTGGTCCGGTGGCAGAACGGAGAGAACATTTATCCGATTTATATGGAAATCAGTCCGAGCGGACTTTGCAATCACAGATGCACCTTCTGCGGACTGGATTTCATGGGATATCAAAATGTCCGTCTGGAAACCAGCCGGATGGAAACACTGCTGCCGGAACTGGGCGCACTCGGAATCAGGAGCATCATGTATGCTGGAGAAGGGGAACCGCTGCTGCATCCGGATATCTGCAAACTTACGGAAATGACCAAATCTGCAGGCATAGATGTCGCCTTTACAACCAACGGAGTCCTGATGACCGAAGACAAGGCAGAGTGTCTTCTGCGTCATTCCTCCTGGATCAAAATCAGCTGCAACGGAGGCGACGAAGAATCCTATCAGAAAATTCACAGAGGAAAACAGGGCGACTTCTCCCGAATGCTTGACAACCTCCGGACAGCGGCAGAACTGCGCAAGAAGCGGGGATATACCTGTACTCTCGGACTTCAGCTGGTTCTTCTGCCGGAAAATTACCACTCTGTCCTGAACCTGGCAAAAACGGCATCCGCCATGGGAATTGATTATCTGGTCATCAAACCGTTCTCGCAGCATACACAAAGTCTGAATCGGCAGTACGAAAACCTCACCTACGATGGTATTCAGGAACTGGAAAAACAGCTGCGTCAATATGAACGGGATTCTTTCAAAATCATTCTCAGAACGGAAACCATGAACCGCTGGAACGCAAGAGAGAAAAAATACGGTAAATGCCTTGCACTCCCGTTCTGGTCCTATATCGACAGTTCGGGAAATGTCTGGGGATGCAGCATGTTTCTCGGTCATGAGGAATTCCTTTGCGGAAATATTTACAAAATGAGTTTTGAGCAGATCTGGAACAGCGATCAACGGAAAAAAATGCTGAACTATGTTGCAAACGATCTCGACATCCATGAGTGCCGGATAAATTGTCGTATGGATGCCGTCAATAGATATCTCTGGGATTTACAGCATCCACCGGAGCATGTAAATTTCATCTAGGATTCGTATGAATATCGTGCAGCAGAGACAAATGCAGAAGATTTTACTGGTCATCCCGGATTTCAGTATGACCAATGCAAACGTGCGGAAAGGAGTCGTTCGGACGAAATGCTATTACGACTATCCTTTTCCTATCGGGATCCCCTATGTCGCCGCGGCATTAAAAAATGCGGGATATTCTTATAAGGCATTGAATCTGAATAATTTTCTCAATCCGGAAAAGGTTCTCTCTGAAGAGCTGGAGAAAAAGTATGATTTTGTCATGACCGGCGGTAACAGCCTCATCTTTGAATGTCTCAACTGGATAGTGAACCTATCCCGGGAAATTGCACCGGAATCCACTGTTATTGTTGGCGGACCATTGATCACCACAGAGCCGGAACTCATGGCTCAGAACATGGCCTTTGATTACGGAGTAATTGGTGAAGGGGAAATCACGGATGTAAAACTTCTGGATGCGCTGTGCTATGGAGAACCGCCGGAATCTGTTCCCGGAATTGTTTTCCGAAACAAGAATGGAACTGTGACAAGAACCGGAACCGGCGCTTTTTATGAAAATTTAGATGATGTTCCTTTTCCACGTGTAGAAGATTTTGGATATGACATCTGGCTGGATCATGCGTTATGTTCCTCTTACAGTTTCTCTTATTTTGATTACCCTCGCCCTTACATCATTATGGGAAGCAGGGGATGTCCTTTCCAATGTACTTTTTGCTTTCATGACCAGAAATTCCGAACACGCTCCATGGATAATATTTTTGATGAATTGAAATCGGTTATCCCAAAATACAAGATCAATTTGATCCAAGTAAATGACGACTGTTTCGCCGTAACAAAAGAACGAGTCTATGAATTCTGCAGAAGAATACACCAACTGAGTCAGGAAGTCGGCTGGGAAATACAATGGACTGTTCAGCTGACTGTAAAAAATATCTCTCCGGAACTTCTGAGAATCATGAAGCAATCCGGTTGCAACTCTATTAGTTACGGGTTTGAAAGTTACAGTGCAGAAATCTTGAAAAGCATGAAAAAACCGATTTCTCCCGACGAAATCAATTATGCATTCCTCCAAACCATGGATGCGGGAATTACCGTACAGGCTAATTTTATTTTCGGAGATCTAGCAGAAAATCGAAAAACTTATCTTGAAACTTTGGAATACTGGAAAAAATGCAAAGGACAAATTTCTCTGGGAACTATTGCACTCTACCCAGGCAGTTATCTCTATCACTCAAGCTGCCAAAGAGGAATCATTACAAACCGTTTTAAATTCATCAGAGAAAAACTAGGATCCATCATCAATTTTACCTTGAATATGGATAATCAACAATTTAAAAAAATGTTATATGATATTTTCGATTACTCTTTTTTATATCAGAAAAAGTGTATTGTATTTCAGAAAGTTCCTCCCTATCATCGTTTATATTGTCCTTACTGTGGACAGAGGCTTCCCGGGATCAATATGCCAGATCTAGTAAATGACGCTCTCCGCTTTACTTGTCGCTATTGTCATATGCAGTTTCAGGTGATATATTTCTCAACTTACATAAAAATGCTGTTAATTTATCTGAAACATCGCTTGCAATCTGTTGTCTGCCGAAGGGAAAGAGGATTCTATGGAAAAACTTGAACCGGCTCGTTTAAAAGAAAAATCTCTTCGATTGAAGAAATCAGCAGTAGAAAATGCATTGCGGAACAATATCGGTCATATTGCGCCGTCGCTTTCCTGTGCGGATCTTCTTGTCGCGCTTTATTACAACATTATGAACAGACCACCAAAACCCTGTGTTGAGATGGATCATCTGCTTCTATCAAAAGCACACGGTTCCTATGTTTATTATGAAATTCTTTGTGATCTGGGCTGGCTCCCGGAAGACAAATGGCATAATATTTCACAGGATTCCGGCTTGTCCGGATGCTCGGAACGGCATTTTGAGTGGGGGATCGAAGCATCATGCGGAGCTTTGGGACATGGGCTTCCCATGGCGGCCGGACTGGCATGGGGATTGAAATTACAGAAAAAGGAATATGATGTTTATTGTCTGGTCGGTGATGGGGAACTTCAGGAGGGATCCAACTGGGAAGCCTTGCAGTTTGCCTCTTTTCATCATCTGGACAATCTTCATGTCATAGTCGACGGCAACGGCCTCCAGGCAATGGATTTTCTTTCCAGGATTATGACCTCTTCCTCTCCGGATCAGGAAATCGTACAAAAACTGGAAGCATTCGGATGCCGGGTGGAGTCCTGCAACGGACACGACTTTTCCTCCATTCTTGATGCAGTCTCCCGCTTGAAACAGACCAAAGGTTCTCCTCGCGCCCTGTATGCAAAAACCATCAAAGGCTATGGATTGAAAGCAATCGAAAACATTCCGAAATTCCATTACCGCATTCCGGATGAACATGAACTGAGCATGGGATGGAGAGACAATGAATAAACCTAATTACAGAAAAGAAATCATCAATGCCCTGATTCCTTTTGCAGAGAAGGATCCGTCCATTCATCTGCTGCTTGGCGACATGGGGTTCGGCGCGGTGGATCTCTTTCAAAAGAAGTTTCCGGACAGAATCTGGAATCTGGGAATCATGGAACAAACGCTTGTCGGCGCAGCTGCCGGACTCGCCATGAGCGGCTTGAAACCGATCGTATACACTATGGTGAATTTTCTTGCTTTCCGGGCACTGGAACAGGTTCGCATTGATGTGGTGAAACAAAACCTCAATGTCAAGCTGATCGGAACCGGAGCAAACGATTATTTCCGATTCCTGGGCTATTCACATACCTGCGGCATGGATGATCTTGCTATTATGAAAACGATCGGAATCGAAATTTTCGATCCGTATGCCGAGACGGAAACACGTTCCTTTTCTGACCTTGTCTCGGACTGGATCACCTCTCCTCGACCATCTTATATAAGGGTTTAACCAATGAAATATTTACTTGACCATCAAAAAATCATGTGGCACAAAGATCGTGTGGAAGCATGGCTGCGTGGAGAACGCATTGCTCCCATCACGATAGACTGTGCATTGACCAGACGTTGTAATTATCACTGTATTTATTGTTACGGCATGCTGCAGGAAAATGAAGGGATCCCGCTGTCTCCTGCCGTCATAGACCGTTTTCTGGATGATGCGGCGGAAATCGGGGTGAAGGCCATCAGTTTCGTCAGCGATGGAGAAAGCACCTGCAACCCCTATTATGCGGATGCCATTCAGCGGGGATATCGAAACGGACTCGACATGGCAATGGGAACCAATGGATTCCTGCTGACCGATGAAAATCTGGAGAAAATATTGCCTTGTCTGACCTATCTTCGTTTCAATATTTCCGCAGGAGAACCGGAGAGATACAGTCAAATTCACGGCTGCTCGGAAAATGCATTTCATAAAGTTGTATCGAATATCCGGAAAGCCGTTGAAATCAAACAGCAACGGGGACTCAAAGTGACGATCGGACTGCAAATGGTTCTGATGCCGGAGTTTGCGGATGATATTCTTCCGCTGACAAAACTCGGAAAAGAACTCGGTGTAGATTACCTCGTCATCAAACATTGCAGTGATGATGAAAACGGATCTCTCGGAGTGGATTATGCCAAATACGCACAGCTCGTTGAAAAATTGAAAGCTGCCGAATCTTTCAGCACGGATACCTACCAGGTTTCAGCGAAATGGTCGAAAATCATGTCGCAGGGAAAACGTTCCTATTCGCATTGTTTTGGACCTCCGTTCATTCTTCAGCTTTCCGGTTCCGGTCTGGTGGCACCCTGTGGAATGTTGTTTAATACAAAATATGCAAAATATCACATCGGGAACATTTCAGAAAAGCCATTCAAGGAAATCTGGCAGAGTGATCGTTACTGGGAAGTCATGCGTCTGATTGCTTCGGACCAGTTCAACGCACATACCATGTGCGGATGCCTCTGTCTGCAGCACAAAGTCAACGAGTTTCTTGTCAAAGTAAAAGAAAATCCATCCATTTTGTCGGAACCGGTCGGCAGCTGCCCTCCCCATATCAACTTTATCTGAGGATTTTGTAATGGCGCCGACTATTTCCGTTGTCATGGGAAACTACAATCATGCGCAGTATTTGCCGGAAGCGCTAGCGCCCTTTCTTGAGCTGGAGCGATTCTTCTGCGAAATTATTGTAGCGGATGATGCCTCAACAGACAATTCTCTTGAAATTCTTGAGGAATATGCGGCTCGCTGTCCCCGCATGAGAATCATTAAAAATCCGAAAAATCTGGGTTGTATCGGGAATTTCACCATGCTGCTTCGGGAAGCAAAAGGAGATTTTGTAATAGGAGCTGCAGCGGATGACAAAATGCTTCCGGAACATCTGGAAACTCTCCTGACAGCTATTCAGAAATATCCGGACGCCGCCCTATTTGCCGGACGCAATCTTTATTATTTTGAAGAACTTCGTGCAACGTTTCCTACAAGAAAATATACCATGAAAACAGGTTTGCATGATGCTGGAGATTTCCGATTTGTAAAAGGGGGACTTCCCATTGGACCGGCAGGAACATTTCTCAGAAGAGATCTTTTTCTGAAATACTATGAACAGTGCAGTCAGATGGGACCATGTGCGGACGGGGTTGTTTCCTGCATGGTCATAGCGCGTCACCCCTTTTATTTTCTGAATGAACCGGTTGCAGTCGTAAGAGTGACATCGTCCAACTATTCCGGCAAGACGTCTGAAAAAGAGTTTCAGGATCATTTCTATCCACAATTTTTTGACTTGCTGGAAACAGAATATCCGGACCTTTATGCCATGATGACTGAATGCCGCGGCTTCCAGCACTTTCCACCGGTTTCCCGTTTTCTGCTTCAGCATCCACGATATTGGAATCGTTATACCATACCGATTCTGCTTTCCAGATTTTACCTTTTCTGCTACCATTTTCGGCATGTTGTTCTACCTGGATTCATTCCGGAATGTTTTAAAAAAAGATTTCGCCAGATTCGGAATAAAATCGCAGGAAAGCCGGAAGAATCTGCAATAGAATAAATCTATCCAAAAGGGCTCTTGTATGAAAGCAAAACTTTCCATTCTTATTCCGAATTACAATCATGCGCAATATCTCCGGGAAGCACTGGATTCCATACTTCAACTCCGGGAATATCTCCAGGAAATCGTCATTTGCGATGATGCATCCACCGACAGCTCATGGGAAATTCTAACAGAATATCAAAAACAAAATTCCTGCATCCGCCTGCTGCGGAACGAAAAAAATCTGGGAGCCATGAACAATTTTCTGAAACTGCTGAAAGAGGCCAAAGGGAAATATGTCATGATCCACGCGGCCGATGATTTCTGGATTGCTCCCCATATGAAGATCCTGCTGGAAGCCCTAGCTCAGGATTGTAAAAATCTCAATGCCATGTTCTGTGGACGGAATGTATACTTCAATGAAGATACCGGCTTGAAATATACCATCCCGGCAGATTTTCCATCAGGAGTACTTCCTGCGGGAAGTGTTGCGAACTATCATAGAAGAGTTCCCTGGGGCCCCGCCGGTACCATTGTCCGCACGGATCTTTACCGGGATCTATATGAAAAACTTCTTCCGACGGGCTGTTATTACGATCGTTTTCTGGAACTGATTGTTGCACAAAAATATCCCATATTTTTCCTGAACCATGAAACAGCCTGCACCAGGTGCACTGCAACGAATTTCAGTAAAATATCCAAAAATTTGAAACAGCAGGGAAAAGCCTTCTCTCATTTTTTTGGAATGCTCCAGAGGCAATATCAGGATCTCTATGCCTCCATGCGTCGCTCGAACCAGTTTGCCGACTATGAAGGAATGTTTCTCTTTCTTCTTCTCCACCCATCTGTATGGGATCGTCATACACCGGGAATTGTGATAAAACTCATTCCCTATTGCTTTTATCGGAAATTGCGGTATGGTATTCTGTCATCCATGATTCCAGTTTCGTGGAAACGAAAATACCATACTCTTTTGAAAAAGGATTTATAAATGACGGAATTCGATATTGAGTCTGTTGTCAGGGAGATCCGCTCCATGGCGGGAAGCAGAAAGCGGATTGTGTTCGTTTCCGGGAACTTTAATATTCTTCATCCGGGGCATATTCGTTTTCTGCGTTTTGCGAAGGCATGCGGAGATTTTCTGGCAGTAGGGGTCCAAAGCGATCAGCTTGCGGGTTCTTCTGTCTATGTGGGAGAGGAACACAGACTGGATGCCCTGCGATCTATTTCAGATGTTGATTTTTCCTTTCTCCTGCGAGTTTCGCCCTCGGAATTCATCCGCAGTCTTCGACCGGCAGTCGTCGTAAAGGGGAAAGAGCATGAAAGCCGAAAAAATCCCGAGCAGGATGCCGTCGATGAATATGGAGGGAAATTGCTGTTCAGTTCAGGAGAAGTGGTTTTTTCCTCTCTGGAACTTCTGCAAAATGAATTTGCATCCACACAGACCGGCAACATCCGGGACACTCGGGATTATCTTCAGCGACATTCCATAACAACGGATCAGTTGAGAACGGTTATTCAGTCCTTTTCCAGACAGAATGTCATTATTATCGGAGATTCCATCATTGATGAATATATCACCTGTGACCCGGTTGGAATGTCTCGGGAGGAACCGACTCTGGTTTTGACACCGCTTCTGAAAAAGAAGTTTGCCGGCGGAGCGGCAATCGTAGCGGGACATGCGGCAGCTCTGGGTGCTTCGGTCTCTTTTTTCACCGTTTCAGGGAACGATGCGGAAGCAGATTTTCTCGAAGAGCATTTAAAGACATTCAAGCTAAAACACTTTGAAGTTCTGCGGGATTCTTCCAGGCCCACAACGCTCAAGCAGCGCTTCCGAGCGGATAATCACAGTCTTCTCCGTCTGAACACGTTCCGGCAGCATGAAATTTCCAAGGAGCTCCAGGAAAACATCTTCCGGAAAACCATTGGACTGCTGGACAAAGCAACTCTCCTTGTCTTTTCTGATTTCAACTACGGATGCCTGCCTCAGGAACTGGTCAACCGCATTCTGGATGAATGCCAAAAACGGAAAGTCATGGTTGTTGCAGACAGTCAAACCTCCTCACAAGTTGGAGATATCAGTCGTTACACAAATGCAAAACTGCTTACTCCGACAGAGCATGAAATGCGGACCGCTCTTCAGGATTTCCGTTCCGGGATGGTTGTTGCCGCAGAAAAACTCCGTCAAAAGACCCATGCGGAAAACATTCTGGTCACTCTTGGCGAAAACGGTGTCTTCATTCATGCCGGCAATAAAGATCTGTGGGAAAATGATCAGATTCCCGCTCTGAACTCTCATCCGCAGGATATTTCTGGAGCAGGCGACTCGCTCCTGATTGCCACCTCTCTTGCTTTAGCATCTCATGCCAACATCTGGCAAAGTGCATATATCGGTTCTCTTGCTGCAGCCTGCCAAGTATCCAGACTTGGAAATATTCCTCTGGCACTGGAAAATATTCTGGATCTTCTCCAGCATTAAAGAATAACCGGAGAGTTGGTCATAAAAAAAGGAGTTCCTGCAGGAACTCCTTTTTATTTTTTCTTTTCTGAATCGGAATCAGATCCGTTCGGCCTTCTCTATGATAACAGGTTCGACCGGCACATCATCGTGATAACCATAAGGACCTGTTTCCACTTTTGCAATCTTATCCACCACGTCCATGCCTTTGGTCACAAAACCGAAGACACAGTATCCATAGCCGGCAGCGGATTTGTTCTTATGATCCAGAAAATCATTGTCCACCAGATTGATGAAAAACTGTGCAGTAGCGCTGTCCACCACATTGGTCCGGGCCATGGCAATGGTGCCACGTTTATTGGAGCCCGCAAGATGCGCCTCATTTTTAATCGGCGGCTCGGTATCCTTCTCATTCATTTCCGCATCCATACCACCGCCCTGAATCATGAAGCCATCAATCACCCGGTGAAAAATGGTTCCGTTGTAATGGCCGGAATCCACATATTCAAGGAAATTCCGAACCGTGATCGGAGTATCCTTTTCACAGAGTTCGAGTTCAATATCGCCCAGAGTTGTCGTCAGTCTTACTTTTGGAGACGCCATGGAAACACTTCCTTTTTTTGAGTTTATCTTATCCGCCCTTCATCGCAAGACTGACCACATCGGGCGCGATTCTATGCAGAAGTCCGTCCAACATTTCCAGTATCTGCGCATGTTCGGTGCATTTCAACGCTTTTTCCGCAAGAGCTTCCGCCTCATACATTTTCAAACGGCGAACCACTCTCCGGGCCATTCCAAGAGAAACAGGACTCATACTCAGTTCCTGCACACCGAGTCCCACCAGAAGAGGAATAAAACGCGGATCCGATGCCATTTCTCCACAGACACTCACCCAGATTCCCGCCTTCTCCGCCGCCTGGACAATGCGGTCGATCAGCATCACAATAACCGGATGGGCCGGCCGGTAAAGGTTTGCCACCTTTTCGTTTCCGCGGTCCACCGCCATTGTGTACTGAACAAGATCGTTGGTACCGATGCTGAAAAAGTCCGCTTTCTTTGCCAGATGATCCGCAAAAAGAGCCGCGGCAGGAGTTTCAATCATAATTCCGATTTCCATCTCCTCGTCAAATTTCTTTTTTTCCGCTCTCAGCTCTTTCCGGACCGATTCCAGAATCTCAAGAAGCTTATCAAGTTCATCTTCGCATGTCACCATAGGGAACATCATCTTGATGTTTCCAAACGCGCTGGCACGAAGAATCGCCCGCAGCTGCGGAATCAGAAGCTCGGGATACGCAAGACACAGACGGATCGAACGCAATCCAAGGAACGGATTCGGATCATGCGAAAGATTCAGAACAGAGGACAACTTATCCCCACCAAGATCCAATGTCCGGATAATAGTTGCCTGACCATCCATCGACGAAGCAATTTTCCGATAAACTTCAAACTGCTCCTCTTCCGAAGGAATCTTATTCCCCATAAAAAGATATTCCGTCCGGAACAAGCCGATTCCCGCGGCGCCGGATTTCAAAATATCATCAATACTGTTCACATTGTCGATATTGGCGGCAAGCTGAATCCGATACCCATCGACGGTTTCCGGAATCAGAGAACTCTCCCGCTGCAATTCATTATACAACTGCTCCTTGAACACCTCTTTCTGCGCATACAGTTCCAAAGTTTCCTGCTTGGGATTCAGGATCACGGCTCCGAGAAAGCCATCAATAATCAGCATATCCCCATTATGAACCTGACTGCAAATGCCACCGAGTCCGACAACCGCCGGGATCTTCATGGAACGGGCAAGAATCGCAGTATGCGACGTTCTACTCCCAGTCTCCGTAGCAAATGCCTGTACATTCTCCCGGTCGAGCAGAGCCGTATCAGAAGGCGTCAAATCACGGGAAATCACAATTCTCTGGCCGGGCAGATGGTCCAGAAGCTGACGTTCCTGTCCATTCAGATTTTCCAGAATCCGATAGGCGACATCCGCGACATCAGAAGCCCGTTCCTTGAGGTACTGGTCATCGACCCCGGAAATAGCGGCAATGTACCTCCGGATAATTTCGCAGAAAACAACATTCGCGGACTGCAGTCTCTTTCTGATTTCCGAAATAACCTCCTGCGTCAGCACCTTGTCATCGACGATCAGCAGATGGGCATCGAAAATACTGGCCTCACTTGCCTGCAAAGACGACTGTACCCGTTTCTGAAGATCCATGATCTGGAGACGGGTTTTCTCCAATGCGGCGGTAAAGCGATTGATTTCGTTCGGGACCTCCGCTTCCGTAATCGGATGGCTCTCCGGCTCCAGGGAAACGCGGTCGCTGTCCCCCACCGCCAACGCCACACCAATAGCGATTCCGGGAGAGGCGGGAATCCCATGCAGCATTATTTCGCGTTTAGCTTCGGATGGAACTTGAGGCGGAACTGCGGAAACTTTAACGTCATCACTCTTCATCAAATCGTCTGTCTATGAGTTCGTTCAAAGCCTTGACTGCCTGCTCAGCATCCGGCCCTTTAGCCGTAATGATCAATTTTGATCCGCATGCAGCAGAAAGGACCAGCATACTCATCAGACTTTTCCCGTTAGCGACCTCATCATCCTTTTTGACCGTGATATCACTGTCAAACTTTGTGGCCGTCTGTACAAAAAGCGAAGCCGGCCTGGCATGCAGACCCAGTTTGTTTTTTATAATGCATTCAGCCGTGGTTGAGGCCGTTCCCATAAAATTACTCCTGAAAATTAGAATTTCAACAGCTCATAATATATCATGGAATCGGGAAAAAGCAATGTGGAAAAAGAAGAAAGCGCCGATATCCTGCCATCCCGAAGAGGATTTTCACGGGATTCCTTTTTCTCCCAGAAGAACCGTTTCCGTGGAATCCCGTGTCAAGCTGTTCATACACAACAGCTTCTTTCGAGTTCTGCTTCTTCCTCTTCGGAGGGAGCCGGCGGGAGATCAATCACTTTGATCTTTTTCCAGGCTCCAGTTTTTCTGCGGTATACCATCAGAGCCGCATCCACTCCAATGTAGAATGTAAGCAGGCACCAGATCGCCCCGATCCCAGCATGAACACAATACACCAGATAAAGAGTTCCCGGAATCTGAATCAGCCAGGAAGTCGAAACGCCAATACAAAGCGGAATCTTCGTATCCCCGGCTCCGCGCAGGCTTCCCATTGTAATGAAACGCGTCGCATCCAGAAGATTGAATACCACTGCAAAATGCAGAATGATAACGACATAGCGGACTACCTTTTCAAAATCCATATTCGTAGTCCCGGCCTTGCCGGAACCGAAAACGCTCACCAGAAGCTCCGGACAGAACAGGTAAAACAGCGAAGCAAACATCATCCAGACAAACAGAATTCTCCAGGAGCGTCCGCAAATCCGCTGAGCAACCAGCAGACGCCGCTTGCCGATGTATTGTCCCGTGATAATACTGGTGGCATCCATCAGTCCGATCATCGGCATATTCCCTAACATGTTGATGGAAAGCGCAATACTGGTTGCCGCCAGCTCCTCGTTTCCGGCATAACCGATCATCATGACCACAATCGCAAACGCAGCATTCCGGATGAACGTCTGCAACCCCGCCGGCGTCCCGAACAGAAGAAGTTTGCGAATGCACGACCAGTCGAATTCCCGATGTGACCGCGTCTCGTACTCCTTCTGATCCACCAGCAGAAAACACGTCGCCGCAATCAGCATGGTACACAGATTCGCCAGAGAGTTCGCCAGTCCGGCCCCCAGAATCCCGAGCGGCGGCAGTCCCAGCTTACCGAATATCAAAATGTAATTCAACGGAATATTGATCAGGCATCCAAGGATCTTCACCTTCGCAACAAACGTGGTTTTGCCGCGACCCGTGAAAAAGGAAAAAAATGCGGTCTCCATGCAGGTCAATCCGGCGCAGGGAGCCATCGCAATAAAATACTCCAGCTCGTAACAGGCGATCATCGGATTGTGCCCGTTGTGCTCAATAATCAACTTGCCGCCCAGTGGCAGAAAATAGGCAAGAAGAGCCGCTACCGCCGCTCCAAAATAAAAACCGTTCCATGCCGTTTTAACACAACCGTTGCGATCCCCTGCCCCATGATACTGAGAAACAATGGTCGCTGTAAAACTGGTCGTAATCAAAAACAGTGCCATCAATGTGAAAAACATCTGTCCGGCAGGCATTGCCGCGGCGATCTCCTCCGGGGAATTCTTCGCCAGAAAAACCCGGTTGATAATCATCATCAAAGTGTTGCTGGCACTCAGAATAATCAGCGGCCATGCGATTTTCCAAATCTCGACATATCCGCCCGGTTCATAAAACTGTCTCTTGCTGAAATAGCCCGAAACAGTTCCGATCATCTTTGAAAAAAAATGGGACAACATACTGAATCTCAAGCTCTTACTGATAAATGAGGCTGTTTGCCTGCGATGTCCCGCGGCAATCCGCGCAGACTTCATAAAAAAATGTAATATAACATCATCAGTCAAAAAATCAAACTATTAAACTTTTAAAATAATTCTGTTTCATTGATAAATCGTTTTCTCCGGACAGAGAAAAACACAATTCGAAAATCTCACATTCCCCTCATCTGCATAAAAAATCTATTCACCCCAGGACTTTAAAACAAATCCTGCTGCGTAAACTCCGGCGGAAACAAAATCTCCCGCACCGGAGCAAATGTTTTGCGATGCAAAGGCGTCACGCCCAGGCGCTTCAACGCCTCCAGATGAAGCCCCGTACCATACCCCTTGTGAATCTCAAAACCATATCCGGGATACTCTGAAGCGAATTGTTTCATCAAATGATCCCTATGAGTCTTGGCAAGAATGCTTGCGGCGGCAATGGAGGCGGAAGATGCATCTCCTTTCACAAGATTCTGCGACGGCAACGGCAAACCATGCACCGGATTGCCGTCCACCAGAATGAAATCGGCTGGAGGAATCACTTTGGAAGCAGCCTGCGCCATCGCCTCCCATGTCGCACGGAGAATATCAATCTCATCAATCCGCGCGGCAGAAATCTCTCCGATACCCCAGAGAATCGATGGTTCCGAAAGAATTCTCTCACGCAACTCCTCGCGTTGAGCTTCCGTCAATTTTTTGGAATCATTAAGTCCTGCGGGAATGCGGGAGCGATCGGTAAACACAACAGCCGCGGCAACGACCGGCCCTGCCAGACAGCCGCGTCCGGCTTCATCAATTCCCGCCGGAAAAGAAAACCCCTCGTTCCAGAATTTGACTTCGTGAACGAGGAGTTGATCAGAAGCGGAGAGATAACCATCCATGGAAACACTCCCTTCGCTGAAAAGAACGAACCGGTTCTTACTTCTCCGCAGGAGCTTCCGCAGCAGGAGCAGCAGGAGCAGCAGGAGCCTCTACGGCAGGAGCCGCAGCATTGGCTACGAAACGAAGCTGTTCCTTGATCTTGGCGCCTTTACCGACTTTGTCTCTGAGGTAATAGAGCTTGGCTCTGCGGACGCGGCCCTTGCGCTCGACCTCGATTCTGTCGACGCGGGGGGAATGCAGCGGGAAAACACGCTCCACGCCATAACCGAACGAAACACGTCTGACCGTGAACGTTTCACGAATGTCTGCGCCGTTTCTGGCAATGACAACACCCGAGAACATCTGGATGCGCTCATTGCTGCCTTCGACGATTTTCGTATAGACTTTTACGGTATCGCCGATTTTGAAGTCAGTGACTTTGTCTTTCAACTGCTTCTGCTCAATAGCCTTGATGACCTTGTTCATATTCCTAATCCTCCGACGAGTTAATTTGTTTCAAGTTCAAGAGATCCGGCCTGATGAGCTCGGTTCTCTTCTGTGCCTCTTTCCTGCGCCATTCGGCGATCTGCCGATGGTTTCCGGAAAGGAGCACTTCCGGAACTTTCCAGCCTCTGTATTCGGCCGGCCTTGTGTACTGCGGATACTCAAGAAGTCCGTCTTCAAAAGATTCGTCGACTTCGGATTCAGGAGAACCCAGCGCGCCCGGCAGCAAACGGGTCACGGCATCGACAATCACCATCGCCGGAAGATTTCCGCTGGTAAGGACATAATCGCCAATCGAAATATCCCTGTCAACCAAAACCTGACGAACCCTTTCGTCAACTCCTTCGTAGTGTCCGCAAATGACAATCAAATGTTCCTCGTTCGCCAGTTCATGAGCGATCCGCTGCGTAAACGGCTCGCCGGAAGGAGAAGTGAGCAACACTTTTGTCTTACTGTTTTTCAAAGATTCCACAGCCTCAAACAGAGGTTCCGGCTTCATGAGCATTCCGGCTCCGCCTCCGTAGGGCTTATCATCCACTGTTTTATGGTTGTCGTGAGTAAAATCACGCAAATCAACAGTGTTTATCTGCACGATTCCCTTTTCCACCGCCCGGCCAACGATGCTTTCGCCCAGAGGACCGAAAAAAATCGATGGAAAAAGAGTAATGATGTCAAACCGGAGGCTCAGTCGACCACCTCAACTGTGACACGTTCCTGCAGACGCCCGGCCGCTCCCCCGACAAGAGAACGCAACGCGATAATCGTTTTGCCCTTCCTGCCGATGATCTTGCCGGTATCCTCCTTGCGGCACACGATCTTGATCACACGGACCGAATTTTCCCCTTCTTCCGTGCTGACCTTGACCTCTTCCGGCGCATCCACAAGAGCTTTCACAACATATTCAACAAAGCCCTCGAGATCGCTGAGTGTCGCAACTCGTTCCGGGGCTCCGGACTTCGGAGAGGAAGAAACGTTCTTCTCCTCCTCGCCCTTGCCGCCACCGAACAATCCCATTAACGTTTTAAAAAACACGTCAATTCTCCATCAATTGATCAGGAAGCCGCCTCTTCACCGAACTTCTTGAAATTCTTCTTTCTCGGTTTTGCGTCCGGCACTCCGCGTACTTTGGATTTGCCGGCTTTTGCGCGAGCGAGAATATCTTTGACCGTGTCGGACATCTGCGCACCTTTGGAGATCCAATATTCTGTGCGTTCCACATCGATCTTCTCGTCGCTGTGTTTCGGATCATAGTATCCGAGTTCCTCTACCATGTAGCCGTCGCGCGCAGAACGGATATCACACACCGCAATTCTGAAGCTGATCCAGTTCTTCGCACCAGTTTTTTTCAGTCTGATTCTTACCATAGCGGACTTCCTTCATTCTCCTGCTTTTGTCCATCTTGTTTGACAGGCGTCCTCATGACGCCGTCCCGCCGACGTTCGCTGCTTGTCATCGTCACAGGCGGCAATAAAAGACTTATAATATACCGGAGTTTTTCTGTTTTACAAACGTTTTTACAGACTTATCCCCGAATATTATCGTTTTTCCTGCCTTTTTTCCTGTCTGAAAGGGATAATATACCTCTTTTTTTTGATTTTTCAATTTTCCCCGAAGGAAAAAAACTTCTCTCAAACGACTCTCACGCGCGGAATCGTTTCAGGCGAAGCGCGTTCAGGACAACAAAAAGCGAACTGCATGCCATCGCCGCCGCGCAGAGCACAGGACTGAGACGGGGACCGCCAAACGCATATAGAACTCCCGCCGCAACCGGAATGCAGATCGTATTGTAGAAAAACGCCCAGAACAGATTCTCCCGGATAATCCGCATGACGGCCCGGCTCAAGGCAAGCGCCGCGGGAACTGCCAGAAGTTCACTGCGCATCAGAACCATATCTGCGGACTCCATTGCGACATCGGTTCCCGAACCGATGGCAATCCCGACATCCGCCTGCGCCAATGCAGGTCCATCATTTATCCCGTCTCCGACCATTGCCACCCGGCGGGCCTCTTTCTGAAGGCTCCGGATCACTTCCGCTTTCCCCCCCGGCAGAATCCCCGCAAAGCAGCGGTCAAACCCAAGCTCTTCCGCAACGGACTCCGCCGACCGGGGATGATCGCCGCTCAACAGAATACATGACACCCCCATCGAGTGCAAACGTTTCAATGCCTCGGCTGAATCCTTCCTGATACGGTCCGAAATGACAATCGCACCCAGCAGTTTTCCTTCCGCAGCAACATACACCTGCGAATGGGCGGCAACATCCATCTCCAGTTCCTCTACGGAAATCCCCTGTTCCTTCATCAATGCGGCATTGCCGATCAGCAGAGACCGACCATCCATTCGGCAGGAGACTCCATATCCGGGGAACGCCCGGAACTCTCCGGCACTTCCCGGCGGAACCGAACGGGCTTGCGCCTCGCGGACAATCGCTCCGGCCAGAGGATGTTCCGAATTCTGCTCCGCTCCGCACGCGAACGCCAGCAGTTCCGTTTCCGTTACTCCGGAACCGGGAGCCAGCCGGATGCCGACAACATCGGGACGCCCCTCCGTCACAGTTCCGGTCTTGTCGAACACAACGGTATCAACACGCGAAGCGGTCTCCAGAGCACTCCCGTTCCGGATCAGAATCCCAAGACGCGCACCGCGTCCGATTCCGGCGATCAGGGCAATCGGCGTAGCAAGCCCGAGCGCACAGGGGCAGGCAATCACCAGAACGGAAAGACCAAACTCCAGAGCTCCGGCAAATGAAACTCCGCCTATCAGCATCCACAGCAGAAACGTCAGGAGAGCAAGGCTGATCACGCCCCAGACAAAATAGCCGGAAATCAGATCTGCCAGGACCGCAACCGGTGGGCGGGTCCCCTGCGCTTCCCGAATCATCGCGATCATCCGGGCAAGAACGGTATCCCCGCCGACCTGTTCCGCACGGAACACAAAGGAGCCATTGCGGTTGACAGAACCGCCGGTCACACGGGAACCGATCGTCTTTTCAACCGGAATCGGCTCTCCGGTCAGCATGGATTCATCCACAGAGGCAGAACCTTCCGCGATCACTCCGTCAACGGGAATCCGATCTCCGGGACGCACCCGGATCATATCGCCGGTCTGCAACGAGGAAACGGGAACCTCGGATTCGACTCCGCCGTGAATGACAGATGCCGTCTCCGGCGTCAGCTTCATCAGCTCACGGATCGCTCCGGATGCCCGCCGCCGTGAGCGCGACTCCAGAAACTTCCCGAGCATAATCAGCGCCACAATCATTCCCGCCGTATCAAAATACAAATGTCCGTACTCCCCCCGGAACATCAGGAAAAAACTGTATGCCACTGAACCGCCCGTACAGAGCGCAATCAGAGAATCCATATTCGGTGCAAGACGCAGAAGAGAACGGAAGCCGGAAACATAAAACCGTCTTCCCGAAATAAGAACCGGAATCAGAAGAATAATCTGCACCCACGCATTCGCCCGGTCGCTGATCGGAACGTAAGGCAAGCCCGCTATGGAGTGCATCGCCGCATAGCACAGAAGAACTCCAAACACCAGAGCGGTAAGAAAACGACGGAAATAGACCGGCGTTTCCTCTTCTTCCACAACATCTTTATTGCATGTCTCCTCCGTCACAAGCTCCGCATCAAAACCAGCCTTCCGGACGGCTTCCACAATTTCCGCAGGCGTGATCCTGGAGGAATCCATTTCCAGATTCATCGTTTTCGCCGCAACGCTCACATACACTTCCGCAACTCCCGGAAGTTTTTTCACACTGCGTTCGACATTCGCGGCACATCCGGCACAGTGCATTCCCGTCACATGAAACAGTTTCTTTTCCATCTCATACTCCTATCTCCGGATCCCCCTGCCGACAGAGTTCTCCCGGCACTTTTCATTTTCCGGGAAATATACCATACCGCATCAAAAAAAGCCAGTTCTTCCACATATTTTTTAGCAATGACTAATTTATTTTCTTTTCAAAAACGCCTTAAAAATTTTTCAAAAAAACTCACCGGAAGGGCGCACCATTTCTCTTTTTCCGATACTCCCCCGGAGAACACCCGTGACAGGCGGAAAATACTGCACAGAAATACTGCGGAGATGAAAATCCGGAAGACAACGCCACCTCTTTCACACTGCAATCCGATTTCACCAGCAGTTTTGCCGCATGCTCCAGACGCAGAGCGCGCAGATATTGGAGAGGCGCCTGATGATACGTCCGGAGAAAAACCTGTTTCAAAGTCGGCTGACTGACCTGAAACATGCGTGCCAGTCTGCCAAGAGTAATATCCTCCTGAAAGTGGTTTTGCAGATACTGATGGATCTGACGGGGAAACTCCTCCTCCACCGGATAGTGCTTTTCCAGAGAAAGACGCTGAAGGAATTCATACAGACGGCCGGAAGAAATGATTCTGCCGTCGCGGCTCCGGTACTCCTTGACAGAATCCAGCAGACGCTTGCAGCACTCTTCAAACTCCTCCCGGTTCCTGATCGTCAGGCAGCAGACGTGTTCCAGACCCAGCAGACGGAAAACCTCAGGACAAAGTGTCCCGTTGAAACAGAAGCCATAAGACTGCGTTGATTCCGTCCCCGGATACAAAATCTCCGTGTCGTTATGCGGATGCAGCAGAGCAACATCCCCCGGTTCCGCAACAAAATACTGCTTGCCCATCCGGAAATATGCGCTCCCGGAAAGGATATAGTCCGCAGAATAGAAATTCTGGTTCACTCTCCGGAAATTACAGGGCGTTTCCGCCATCTGATGAACTCCGTAATAACAGAACAGAGCACATTCCGAATACAACGCAAAATCACTGCAGTAGTATGCGGCCAGCTCCTTCCGGTTTCCATCCCGATAAAGAAAACAATTTTTTTCCCGGGAAAAGATGCGGCCTTTCAGATTCTTAAAAATTTCCGGATCATCCAGAAGTTTCATTTTTCTTAATCTTTTTTTATTTTTCTTAAAAAAAAGATACATTCCTCTTTCTTTTTTTTCAAGGATCTGTTTTATAATTTACGGTAAAGGAGAACGGATTTCTGCAACGATCAACGATAAATAAAGGAAAATATCATGCAAACACCATTCCAAATCCGGGCAGGAAGAGTCTTGAAAAGAAGAAACAGCATTCTTTTCCTCTCCTGGGCGGGGGAAAAGAGAGGCACGGCATCACCATTCTCTCTGATAGAACTGCTCGTGGTAATTGCGATCATTGCGATCCTTGCGGGACTTCTGCTGCCGGCTCTGCACAAGGCAAGGGAATCGGCTCGGAATACGGCTTGTGTCAGCAATTTGAAACAGCTCGGAACACTGATGTCGCTTTATACGGGAGACAATGACGATTTTCCAATGTACGGAGTCGGCAATGCCAAGCAGAACTATTATCTCAATATCGGACACGGGTCTTGGGAAATGATGCTGGCTCCGTATGTCTGGCAGGGAGTCAAGCGCGATGCCTGGAACTATTGTTCCAATGACGGATCCCTGACTCCGAAACAACCCTTCCGCTGTCCGCTCCAGGGACAAAAAGGTTCAGACGGAATCAATTACGGCATGAACTCCTACATCGGAACAGACGCCTATTACACGCCTAATCTCAAACGCATCACCAAATGGCAGCATCCATCCAAAATGGCTCTGTTCCTCGATCTCTCCCGGAAAGATTATGTCCATACAACGGAGTGTGAAGAAAATCTGCATAAGAGCAATCCCGGCACCACTATTTTATGGTATCGGCATGGAAATTTCAATGCGGCGAACTTCGTTTATGTCGCAGGAAATGTCGGAGCGATCAACCGTTATATGATCACCAAATACGCAAACCGAAACAGAGAAGTCCTCTTCAGCGGGAATGTGGAATAAACTGAAAGAAAAAGATAACTAAAATACTTGACCCGGAACATGCACATGAAATTTCTGACCTTTTTTCTCCTCTTTGCAGGAACTCTTCTCTCCGCACTGACTCTGCCGGAAGGCATGCAGATCAAACCGAACGGCATCATTAAATTCAGCGGAGGAGAGATTGCTCTGAACATCTTTGCCGCAGGATGGACCGGCGCGATCTCCAACGCCAGATTCATGGAAATCCGGACGGAATCAAAGGATTCGATCTGGAACTTGTCCGGGAAATGCACCCTCTCTGCGGTAAACGGAAACGTGAGCGAAACGATCCGTACCCAGGCACCGGACCGTTTCACTCTGGAATATCAGGTTCGGATGGAACGGCCGATGGCGGCGGCAATCGCCTGCGTGGATGTCAAAGTGTTTCATAATGACATCCGCCATATTGTCGCAGACGGGAAAATCCTCTCCCTCCCGCTGAAAAAAGACAAGGATCTCCCCCTCTGGACGAAAAAACTCACTTTCGTTCTGGAAAACGGAAAAACCCTGACCGTGTTTCCGAAAGGAGCATGGTATGTCAACAATACGCGCTTCGGGTCTCCGACCTCAAGTTTCCGTCTCCAGCTCAGCCCGCCCAGCGGGAAAATCCAGAGGACCGCCGTCTCGCTGGAGTTCCGCACGGGACAGATCGGACAGCGTGAGCTTCCACTGGAACCATACGTCAACCGGGACTTCAAGGACGAAATTGCAAACGACGGCAAAGGCGGATGGACCGATCAGGGTCCCGGCAACGATCTGAGCATGATCAAACCCGGAAAACTGACCTTCGGCGGAATCTCCTTCCGAATCATCGATCCGTCAAAAAACGGCGGAAGAGGAACCATCGTTCTTGCCGGGAAAGAACGCGACGCCCATCTGCCGAATTCCATTACGATCCCTCTGCCGAAGGATCTGAATGCTCGCGGAGTCACTCTGCTTCACGCATCCGCATGGTCCCTGCGCGACGGGGAGAAATCGGCGGAACTCTCCGTCGAATATGCGGATGGATCAACGCAGACTTTCGATCTCCTTGCCGGCCGCGACATCATGAACTGGTGGGGACAGCGGAACGCTCTCAATGCAAGACCCGCGTTTCAGAGCTGGAACATCGTCCAGTTTGTCGGCTTGTACTCCTCCCATTTTGCCCTGAAGCGCAGCGATCCGCGAACGCTGACTCTGCGTCTGGCTTCAGAAAAACTCATGTGGATGATTCCCGCAGTCACCTTTACAGAAGCTCCGGTCTTTTTCAAGCAGTACAAGGATGTCCCGATTACAATCCGGGCGGGCAGGACATGGATTCCGCTGAAATTCGAATCGCGGTCGGTACCGGGCAGTCCGCTGGACTTCGGGTTTGCTGCCGATGCTCCCGCGGGAAAATATGGTCCGGCAAAACGCTCGCCCGATGGAGATCTCGTATTCGGCAACGGCAGAAAGATCCGTCTCTACGGAGCCAATCTCTGCCAGGAGGCCGTCGCGATCAGCAAAAAGGACTCGGATGAACTTGCAAAACGGCTGGTCCGCAACGGATACAACACGATCCGGCTGCATCATTATGAAAACCGTCTGGTTTCACCCAAAGGGAAAACAAGTCTGGAACTTGATCCGGAACGTCTGGATCTCTTCTATTACCAGTTTGCATCGCTGAAAAAGCACGGTCTTTACATCTCATTGGATCTCTATGCCAGCAGAGAGTTGAAAAAAGGCGAAATTCCAGGATTTGAACAGGATTCCGGAAAGATGCAGCGAGTCAAAGCTCTCCTTGCCCTGAGCCGGAACCACAGGGAAAATCTCAAGGAGTTCTGCCGGAGGGTCTTCCTGAAAAAAAATCCGTATACAGGACTGACGCTCGCGGAAGATCCGGCACTGATCTCGATCAACCTTGTCAACGAGGACAATCTCTCCTACTACTGGAGTTACGCTCAGGATGAGTGGACCAGAGCGTTTCGGGAAAAATGCAGAAACACCCCCTCGCTGAATCCTTCCGCCAATCTTCTGAACCGCGATTTTCTTGCCTTTCTGTATAGCCGGCAGAGCGAATTCTATCGGGAAATGATTGAGTTCTGTAAAAAGGAACTCGGAATGAAGGCGCTCCTGACAAGTCTGGCAATGGAAAATCTGCAGTATCTGGCACAGCCTTCGCGGCAGTTCGACTGGATCGACAAGCACTGCTATTTTGCGCATCCGGGCAAGGCCCTCCCCGGACAGACCGGACTCATTCCGAATGCTCCGGGACAAACCGGTTCCCCCATTGCCAGTTTCGGCCGTCCCTCCCCCTGCGAAATCATGGTCTCGCAATATGCGGGGAAACCATTCGGCTGTACCGAATTCAACTTCTGCTACCCGAACCGCTACCGGCACGAAGGAACCGCGCTGTTTGCCGCATACGCCGCTCTCCAGGGATGGGATTCGATCCATCGTTTTCAGTGGAGCTGCGGACCGTGGAACATCAATGACAGGAAAATGGTCTGTTCGCCGTTCGACGCGGCAAGCGATCCGGTCATGCAGCTTTCCGACCACATTGCCACGGCTCTGTTCCTCCGCGGCGATGCCGCAGCGGCCGAAAACAAATATGTCTGGATCGTTCCGAAAAACTGTTTCTCCCGGAACGCTGCCCTGACGACAGATGCCGATTTCAATCAGCTCGGACTGGTCTCGCGGATTGCGGTCGCCATGGAAGGAGACTCCATCCCGAAAGGCTGGATCATCTATAAAAACAAGCAGTCCATTCTGCCCGAGGACCGGAAACGTCTGGATGAGATTCTCTCCAGCCGTCGCGCCGTCAGCTCCACCAAGGAAATCGAACTGAGCGCAGACTCTCACACCCTCCGGATCCTTACTCCGAAAACCGAAGTGCTCTCCGGCATTTCCGGGGAAGTGAAGGGAAAATGCCTTTCCGCCTCCAACCTTTCCGGCTCGCAGACGATTGCCGCAATCTCGCGCGACAACAAACCGCTGGACCAGAGCCGCGACATTCTACTGATCCATCTGACCGATGTTCAGAATCAGGAAGCCCGCTTCAACAATGAAACCATGAGCATTCAGGAAACATGGGGCAAACTGCCGCTCATGCTGAGAAAAGAGACTGCGCAAATCGCCTTCCGTACCGGAACAATCTTTCAAGTCCGGGCGCTGGGGCCGGATGGCGATGTCCGCGGAGAAATCTCTCCGGACTTCAAAAACGGCATTCTCTCTTTCAAGGCCGATCCCGGCCGTTTCGAAGGCGGTGTCATGGCATATCATCTTTTCCGCTGAAACAATTTCAGAAACAACACACGGAAGAACGCAAGGGAAAGTCCTCTATATTCAGAATGGTTCTTTCCCCTGCCCTTTTTCCATCTTTTCCAGATTCATACATCCACATAGCCTTCCGGCATTCATGCGCATGGATCTCTAAGCAAAGACAAAGAGTTTGGAAAGAGCAAACTCTGGATATCTCCGCTTTTATTCCGGAAGAATCGTCATCCGCCTTCCGGGAGGAACGATCTGTTTTCCTGCACAGCGGAGAATTTATCACCAATTCTGCCATTTGATCCCTATTTGGTCCTTAAAAAAACATTGTTTTTCAAAAAGGGGCATTGCCAAACGAAAGCCATTATGCTAAAATGAAAAAAGAATGAATGGAGAAATTGGCAAATGCAGGAACGCCGTCTGGCAGATTATCATTATGAAAAAGAGCGCTTTATTCCGCGATATGAATTGCTGAAGCGCCTTCTTCTGGATGAGTTTTCCTCCATGTCCGCGGAAAAAGAATTTCTGCCGACGCAGGAGATGCTTTCCAGACGATACCAGGTTTCCCGGAACACGGTCCGGCGCGCCCTGACCAAGCTCCAGCGCGAAGGCTATATCCAGACCTCGACCAGAACGGGCAGCCGGATTCTCAAACGTGCAGTCGAAGCCCGTCGTCCCGTGGACAGCCGGCGAAAAGGCGAAGGCTGTATCGGACTGCTGATCACCAACAACAGCGATGACAACTTCTGCAAAGAGGATATCCGCTGGCAGCTGGTCGATGAGATCGAACGGACCTTCGCCACACACGGAGTCCGTCTGGTAGTCTACAATCTCCGCGAAAATCAGTGGAAAACCTGGCAGGATATTCCCCGTCTGCTCCAATCCATTCAAGCCAACGGAATCCGCTGGGTGGCGATGCGGCCGAACCGCAACGAACAGTATCCGTGGCAGGAACTGCTGGATGCCATGCATGAAAACGATCTTGCTTTGACTTTGTACATGCAGGATGCGGAAGAGGTGATGCAGTTTGCCGATTTTTTCCGTCCGGGAACGGCTTTCACGGTGGTGAACAATCATGCGGCGCTGCTGGACGGGGTGCGGAAGTTGTCCGAGGGGGCCGACTATCTAGTCTATGTAGCCAACGAATCCGCCGCCTTTTTCGCCGACAGCAGAGCTCAGACCTGTGCGGAATTCGCCCGTTCCCGCAATCTTCCGTTCGAATATCTCAGAACCGCATTCTTTGAAAAAGAGGACGACAGCCGCGATCTGAGTGAATATGCGGATGAAAACACGATCCGGGATTTTCTCCAGCGCACAAAAACGCATCAGAATATTTTCTGCATCTGTGCCAATGACGACACAGGTTTCTCCCTGAATTCGCGCCTGCGGAAACTGAAGGCGGATCTGCGGAGATTCCGTTTTCTCGGCTGCGACAACAACGGACTTTCGGAAAATGCCGGATTCTCCTCCATCGACTTCGATTCCGCCGCCCGTGCCGAAGCCTTGTACGAACTTTATCAGGACTTCATGGAAGGAGTCAGGGGGCGCTGCTCCATGACCTTCTCCCGCCTGATCATCCGATAACAGACCAAAAAGGAATGAATGGAAAGGACAACCATGAAACAGCCCAATGCAGTATCCTCCCTCTGCCGGAAGACAAAACGGAAAAATACAAATTTCACACTGATAGAGCTCCTTGTGGTCATCGCCATCATTGCGATCCTTGCCGGGATGCTTCTTCCGGCATTGAACTCCGCCCGGGAAAAAGCCAGACAAATCTCCTGTACCGCCAATATGAAACAGTTCGGTACAGCCTTCAACATGTATGCAGACACCTTCGACGGTCAACTTCCCCACTCCGCCCATCCCTACAATACGGCGCCCTTCTGGATGACCATGCTGACTTCGATCAAGGCCCTCCCCGCTCCTGATGAAGGACTTCTGGAGGAGCTCGATTCCCAGAGTAAAATGGGCATCTGGCGCTGTCCGGAAAACATGGAACAGAAATATGCCCTTTCCCATGCGGCCCCCTCACGAAAACATACCAGCTACGGCGCAAACGGACAGGCCGGCATAGATGCCAACGGTAATTTGAACTGGGATTTGTACCCCTGCTATCTCGGGGCAAAAACCAGCAAGATCAAATCCCCCTCGAACCTCTTTGCCCTGATGGATGGAGCCAATTACCGGATCGATTACGCCACCGCACAGGGGAAACTCGGTGAAAGCGGAACCACGCAGTATCCGGAGAGCGTCGACAATGTGGATTACCGCCACAATATGAGCGTAAATCTTCTCTATGCGGACGGACACACCGGAAACATCAAACATGTTCTCACAAAATTTGATCCGTTCCGCAATACAAACTGGCGGGCCATTCCGCAGTAACCGTTTCGAACAAAGCAACCATTCAGAAAGGATTCAATATGAAAAAATTCATGGTATTCTGTGCCGCATTTTTCGCTGCGGCGCTTCTTTCCGCAGTCACGCTGCCGGAATTGAACTGGGTTCCGGGCAGTGACTGGATCAACGTCAAACAGCATGGAGTCAAGGGCGACGGGAAAACCGACGACACAAAACCCCTTCAGAAACTCTTTCTGGAACTGAAAGACGGCGACATTCTTTATTTTCCTCCCGGCACCTATCTCATCCAGGAGGAACTCCGCATTCAGAAGCAGCAGAAATCGAGTGAAAAACGTCTTCTTGGAAACGGTTTCTACGGTCATGGCCGTTCCACCATTCTCCGTTACACCGGAAAAGAAAACGGCAACATGATCCGCATCTACGGCATGCTCCATTACCGCATGAAGGGCTTTGTCCTGGACGGCGGCGGCAGAGCCTCCACCGGGATTCTCCATACGAATTTCATCAACGGAAAAAATCTGTTCGAAACACATCTCTACCACCAGTACATGGAGCTGAAAAACTTCCGGGAATACGGAATTCTCTTCGGGAAAGAGGCGTGCGGAGCGGAAACCGCCTTTGTGAACATGATCTTCGACAACTGCAACACCGGCGCCGGATTCATCCGCTTCAACGACTACAACTTCTCCTTCGACGGCTGCCACTTCCGGAACAACAAACGCTATGGTGTCGAATGCGTCAACGGCAATTTCTATGTCCGCAACTCCAAATTTGAAAACAACGGGACGGATATTTTTGCAAATCCGGAACATGCCTCAAGCATCCGCCGTTCAATTTCCGTCGGATCGGGACGTTTTCTGGATTTCCGCAATTCCGTTGCTCCGATGACCGTCGAAAACTGTCTGATCGCCGACTGGAAAGCGGACTCGGCCATTCTCTCCTTCGGCGCCCCGCTGACCCTTTTCGACAACACCCTGAAACATCAAAAAGCATCTGTCAGTTTCCTTCAGGCGAACCCCGCACAACCGATTCTGGAAGCGAACAACACACTTCTCGGCTTCCGGAATTTCGCAAAAGGCACCCTCCGTGCCAGAAAAACCATCTCGATTCCGGGAAGTTCTCCGGTCAGACTTTCCGAGCAGATGGAATTCATTCCGAAAACAGT
Source organism: uncultured Lentisphaeria bacterium (assembly GCA_905197955.1). Taxonomy (GTDB): domain Bacteria; phylum Verrucomicrobiota; class Lentisphaeria; order Victivallales; family UBA1829; genus UBA1829. The sequence continues at coordinate 75,442 of CAJKAR010000020.1, forward strand.
CTCCATGCCGGAAAAACTCTTTGACGCAGTCAAGGATTTCGGAGCCAAAGGCGACGGCAGAACCGATGATACCAACGCCATTCAGAAGACAATCGACGCAGCGAAATCCCATGGCAGAAACGCGATTGCCTATCTGCCTGCCGGAACGTACCGCACCACCAAACCGCTGGAAGTCGCCGGAAAGGATTTCTGTTTCGGCGGATCGACGATGAAAGCGGAGATTCTCTTTGCGGGATCTCCCGATGACAATGCAGTCAATATGCGTCCCGAAGGGAAACTTCTGCTGACAAGCGTGTGCATCAAACGCGACGGACTCGTCTTCAAACCCGCACCGAAGCGGGACGATGCCGCATCGCATGGAAAAGTCTGCGATTTCCGCGGCCGCGGAGCGGATCTTCGGCAGTACCCCTCGAAAAACGGTTCGTTTGTCACCTATGACTCCATCTATGTCACAGGCAAGTATGTTTTCATCCCGTTCCACCTGGGCTTCCGCTTTGAGGACCTGACGGCGAAAGACACCGTGATTCTGAACAATACCGAAGGTAATATTCATGCCTTCAACAGCGGAGCAGCGACCATTCTTCAGCGGGTCGGCTATGAAGGCACCGTCTGGGCGAAAGGAAAGGCGAGAGGCGGATTCTTCGGAATCATCACCCGTCTTGCGACACTCTCCCGTTACAGTGTCTATCTGGAGGACAGCCATCCCTTCACCACCAGCGATTTCTACATTGAACAGGCAATGCCGGAAACGCTCACGTTCCTCGGGAAAAACGGCGATCCGGAAGGACACGTCACCATGGGATGCGTCAAGATCGACAAGCCCATCCGGATCGACGGCTTCCGCGGCGGAATTGATTTCTTTGCCACCCAGTTCTACGCTCCGAAATCTGAAATCGGGATCTCCATCACCGACAAATCCAGCGCACTCTCCTTTTCCGGCACCTATTTCTATCTGAAAGGATTGAACGTGCTTCCAGCCGATCATCCGGTCTTTTTCCTGGGATCGAACGGTTCCTCGGAATACAACCGTGCGCGTCTGAATCTGGCAAAACCGCAGGAGAATCCCGCACTGACCATCCGTTCCATGCAGGCTCTGCGGAAACTCGGATTCCTCGACCAGAAATTGAACTATCCTTTCCTTGCGGAGAAATAATCCATCATGATCCTGAATTCCAATGCGATCGACGCGCGGCGGAACGAGTTTTTCTCCGCCACGCGCCGGAAGATTCCATCCGTTCTGAACCCGGATGGTTCCGGCAGAATACCGCAGTTCAATCCTCCGTGGCGGGAACCCGTATGGATTCTCCCCGCCCTGCTCCGCGGGGAGCGGAAGGATGTGGAGCTTGCCTGCCGGATCATCGAACGCTATAACGACAGCGGAAACGGAGGAAGATACAACGTCTTTCAATCCAATCTGTTTGCAGGACTGCTCGCGGAATATGATCCGCTCCTGACGGAGAAAGCAAGAGTGGTCATGACGCATCATGCAAAACAGGTATTCAGAACCTATGAAGGCTCGGCGCAGTCGGATCTCAAATTTCACGGATGCAACGACAACATGCCGATGATGTCCACCAAAGCCTTGATCCTCGGCGGAGAAAAACTGAATCATACTGCCGCTTACGCACAGGGGGTCTGGAATCTGAACGAATTCCGACGTCTTCTTTCGCGTTCCGCGTGGGCAAGCGAGTTCAACTCCTCGACCTACTCTGCGATCACGCTTTCGAATCTGGCAAAGATCGCTTCGCTTGCGAAAGATCCGCTTGTTCGGAAGACTGCGGAAGAGTGCGAGAGCCGTCTCTGGGCGGAACTGCTTCTGCACTATCATCCCGGCACGAAACTGGCGGGAGGTCCGCAGTGCCGCGCCTATGCAATCGACTGTGCCGGACATACGCATTCGGTTCAGGCGCTCTTCTGGCTCGTCTTCGGGCCCGAACAAAGCGGACGCGATCTGATCGCAAGCTACTTTCAGCCCGATGGAATTGAAGTTCTCCATTTTGCGGGCAATCCCATGCAGACCGTCGCCGAATTCTGCGACATGTTCGACACGGACTTTCATCTCCCGGAAACTCTCGCGGAACTGATCGAAAAACGCTCGTATCCCGCCCTCACCCGCGGCCGTTCCGAATCCATGATGCGATACTCGGGCTGCGCCGGTGAGTACCACACGGTATCCTACATGGAGAAGGAGTTCTCCCTTGGAACCGTTGATACCCCTCTCTGCGGAGGCGAACAGACTCTCCAGCTCTATGCGACCTATCAGCGGAAACCGGAGGTGAAAACCTTCCGTGACTCCGCCACCGTCTTCTACCGCTATCGGACGGACCGGACTCCCATGGGAATCCAGGAACGTTCCGCCGACGGCAATTTCCAGAATGAAAAATACACGGAATCCAGCGGCTGGTCGTATGCCATACAGAAAACCAACACGGCAATGCTCCTGAGCATTCCCAATCTGACGAAAACGATTCCGCTTCAAACGGATATTCTGAAACTGGACATCGTCTTTCCCGCGCATTACGGAACAATCCGTCGAAGCGTGTTTGGAGATTCTCCAGTCTGCGAAGGTGCGGCGGGCTGCTGTTCCGATGTCTGCCCGGTCTCCATCGAAACGGGCGAGGTCTATATTCATATCGTTCCACTGATTCCGACCAGCCTTCCAAGAAAGCACGCCATCCGTTTCACTTCTTCGAAAGGCTATCAGGTGCTGGAACTGATCAACTACGAGGGAGAATCAAAACTCTTTGACGCGGAGGAACTGGAGTTCATTCAAAACGGATTTGTCTTTACGATCGACAGCCGCCGCAAGTGGAGTTCCCTGGAGGAGTTCCACCAGAAAAATTCCGACTTCCTGCTGGTGGACTACACCATCTTCTACCATCGATTTGTCCGCTTCAAACGCAGCGATGTTCAGTTCGAGGTCTGCTACACTCCGGCCACCTTCGGCGTGCAGACCCATGCCGTTGACGGCAGAAATATACCGGAACCGGTCTTTGAAACCAATCAGCTCAATGTAGCAGAACTGCCGTTTCTTTCCGGTTCAGTCCCAGCGGATCTTCCTCTCTTTCCGTGGGGCGACAGTATGGAAATGCACAACTTTCCCGGTTCTCCCTGGATCATCGGCTCCCGCGGACTCCCCGGCGAGAAGCCCTATTCCAGAACCCGGAAAAATCTGCCGGGGATTCAAACGAAATTCTGATCGAATTATCCAGGAATTCCGTCGGGAAAAAATCCCTTCTGCCGTATCTCGGCTCCCCGGATACACACAAAAAAACGGGTCTCCGCTGAATGCGGAGGCCCGTTCTGCTGTTTACATGAACCAGCGGAAAGCTGATTACTTGATGGCAACTTCCTTGCCGGCTGCAGCGGCATCGTACACGCCGTTGAGGATCTTCTGAACAGCGAGACCGGCTTCGCCGGAGGCGCGGAGCGGAGTGCCTTTGAGGCATCCGTTGACCCAGTTCTGCAGTTTGGTGACGAAGAGGTGATTCCAGTCGCTCTGGGGGAGGAATCCCGGTACTTCGTTAATCATGGTGCCGGCGCAGTCGCGATAGATTTCCGCGGGGGACCAGGAACCACCGCCCTTGTCGCCCATGAAGGTGAAGTTCCAGACATCTTCCTTGATGTGAGCGGCGAAGGAGGACTCGATCTGCATGATCGCACCGTTGTCGAAACGGATCTGCGCGATAGCGAGGTCTTCCACGGTATAGGTCTTGTAGTCCCAGTTCGGCCACATGGAGACGACTTCGGAGGGCTTGTCGCCAAGATAGGTCCAGATGTTTCCGGTTGCGGCAACCGGTTTCGGAGAACCCATGAAATAGTGAGCAGCTTCAATGATATGAACGCCGATATCGATCATCGGTCCGCCGCCCTGCAGAGCCTTCTGGCCGAACACACCCCAGTTGGGGATTCCGCGTCTGCGGAGTGCGCGGCATTTGACGAACATGATTTTTCCGAACTGTCCTTCTTCGCGAGCGCGGGTGAGGAATTCGGTATTGTTGTGATATCTCTGCTGGAAGCCGACGGCGAGTTTGCGTTTGTTTTTCTTCGCAACCTTGACCATCTCTTCGCATTCCTTGACGTTCATACCCATCGGCTTTTCGGTGATGGCATGGCAGCCGGCGTTGAGGGCGTCGATCACAGCGGGAGCATGGACTCCGTTCGGGGTGCAGACGTCAACAGCATCGGGCTTGATTTTCTTGAGCATGACTTTCCAGTCTTTGAACAGCGCCTTTTTCGGGAGACCCCATTTTGTCTCCATTACATCAAGGCGTTCCTGAAGGATATCGACTCCTGCGACGATTTCCACTTCCGGAATGCTCTGATAAGCTGCCATGTGTGTCTGGCAGATTCCGCCGCAGCCGATGATCGCCACGCGCAGTTTTTTGCCTTTGTACTCCTCTTTCTTGCCGTCCATTGCGAGGGACTGCGTACCAACACTTTTATCAAGCGCCATCTGGAATTCTCCTTTTTTTATGGTTTCTTTCCGGCGAGAATTAGTTGTGTATTAAAAAAATAATGGCGATGCGTGAAAATGCAATCGGGAATGATGTTTTTTTTGTGCAAAAATTATACAAAATGTGACCGTTTTCAACGAAAGCGCATCTTTTACTGATTTTCCGCCCCGGAATTCGTGGGAAACAGATTCCGTTTTCCGATGTTTTGTGAGCATTTTCCCCAAACTTGATGCCAAGAAAACGGTGCGGATTGTTTCATTCCACGAAAATAGCTCCGGAAAACAGCCATTTTCCTGCCTGAAACTAATCCTCCAAATTGATGTCGAAGCATAAAACTTTTTCGCGACTTTTTTCTTTCCAGGGGGTTGACTTTTCCTGCAAATTGTTATATAATGAGCCAATTTCAAAACGTTTTGGCTCATCTTGTTAAAAAGTTGTTTTTTCAGCGC
>CAJKAR010000021.1 GCA_905197955.1 uncultured Lentisphaeria bacterium
GCGCTGAAAAAACAACTTTTTAACAAGATGAGCCAAAACGTTTTGAAATTGGCTCTTATTTTAGGTCTTTATTTTCCTCCCCCGATAGTGATTGGGGGGGGAAAATTGCTTTCATAGCTGAATAGAGGAGGGAAAGATGTTTAGAATTATTTTATTATTTTCTGTTTTGTTCTTATGTATCACTGGCTATTTGCTGATCCCTTTTTCACCACCTAAAGCTATTAATATCTTTGATGCAGTAGAAAAAGCAGACATCGACTATATAAAACAATATATCAAAGATAAAAAAAGGTTAGATGAAATCAATTATTTGGGGCGACCACTATTAGTTCATGTTGCTGCCTATCCTGGTATTACTGTTTCTCAGGGAAAACGAATTTTAAGACTTTTACTTGATGCTGGCTGTGACATAAATATGCAATCTGTTGATGGAAAAAGCCCTTTATTAATGGCTGTTAAAGCGGAAAATCATGAATTAGCTATCTATCTTCTAAGAAGAGGAGCCAATCCAAATTTAGAGGATGAAAATGGTGATACACCTTTAACATGCTATTATAATAATAAAAACACCATTGAGCTGATAGAAAAATTGATTGCGAATAATGCAGATATAAACCACAAAAACAAGGATAAAATTAATGCAATATCTTTGGCTAGATACTATAATAGGAAAGATATAGAAGATTTGCTTGTAAAAAAAGTGAGTCTACAATGATTTTCTGACACATTTTGTTGAAAATTCCAAAAGACTCTTTTGTTTTGTATGCGCCCCGTAAGCCCCCATGGTGAGGAGGGGTCAAATACCCAACTATCCCCATGGTGAGGTATATACAGAATGAAAATCTTGAGGGGAAATAACAAAAGGATGCCGTCTGACGACGATGACTACCCGATGGAATTTCCTCTTCATAATAAAGAGCCTGAGTTCATTGACTACTGTGCTAAGCTGCGGGAAAATGGTTTGAAGAGTTTGTAAAGCCGGGGATCTGCCCCCTATATTTCCTATACAAAATTCATGTTTCATAACGGCAGGGAATAGCACGAATCAAAGATAGTTTTTTAATAACCTCGTTTCCACCCATAAATATCTTGAATATCATGACATATCCCACATATTTTATCAATTAGCTCTTTAAGAGTTTTTACTTCGCGTGATGTTTTCGTGGGAAAATCATAAAGAGAACCTTGCCCTCCAATACATGCTCGAATTAAAATTCGTGTGATATTTTCTAATTCTTGACTTGATGGAGAATTTCTCAGTCGTTCAATCGCATATTCAAAGCTATTAAGTTTTGCAGTTGGAATAATCTTATTTATAAATAGTGAAGTTTCTTGCAGAACATCAACAAGGGTATTAATTTTTGAGCTTGCTTTTAATGAAATTGGCATTTTATTAACCCCATAACTGATTTTGTCTGTAAGCATGACAGACGCGCCTCACCCCTAGGTTGGACAACTTTTATGAAAAGATTGGTGTAAAAGCCTTTGAGTTACTATATCCCACTGTTTGCCGATTACAAGTTCTGAAATAGACTTGATCTGGCATCCGATATTGGAGTGCCGAATGAATCAGCCTGGAGTTGTAAAAATTCACTCCTGGTTTACTCCGCAGACTGCTGATTGCAAGCTCCGAAAGATGCCGGGCTCATCCTGCCGTTGAACATCTGTGGAGTCTGCAGCCAACTTTTAATGACGATGTGGATGCGTCAGTCAATTTTCAATTCCGATTTGCAATCACATTTAGGTATGCTATTTTACTCCCTGGGCGGATTCTCTCATAATGTTCCATCATATTGACTGTAAAATTATTTTAACTGGGAGACATGTCACCTGTTTTTTACTGAAAAACAGAACCATTTATTCCCGCACATGACAATACCGCTATTTCCATTTGGAAAGAAAAATAGGCTGAACTTTAATTAATACATCATTCTTCCCCCTCTTATTAAGATATAATTGCTTTTTGAGGGGGCAGAATAGGAGATGAACACATGTTATATCTTAGATTATTTCTTGTTGTAATTGGTATATTTCTGCCAATAGCAGGAGTGATTTTTATCACCATTCTATCGCAAAATCTTTTAAAAGGTTTTGCTGTGTTAATTGTTGCTGCTCCTATGATAATTCTGTCCTTTTATCTCGGAAAATCAATCTTGCGTGAAATACGTTCTAAATTCAAAGGGTAAAATGTATATTTTGTTCAAAATCCAAAATCGGATGCAGGAATGATTTGTGAGAGTTATATGTTGAGATAACGTCCGGAAAATTGCGCACATATAGAGAGAAAGCACTTGAAAAAAACTGTTTTCTGATTGATTATAGTGACCCGACCTGCCGATCCCTTGTGATGGCAAGACGCGAGAAGAGCTGTAATGGCAACACCTGCTTACAATCATTTGACCATGTCCAGCAAGAAGAAAAATTACACAAAAGTCCCCAAAGACGAGAAAGTGAAATGTTTTTAAAGAAAATTTCACAGAAAACGGGGGTCTGAATGAAAAATGGCAGCCATGTGTTCAACTGCACCCTTTTTGCCAGTTAAAATAGAACGATTTTTGAGGCGGAAGAGGCAACGTTTTTCAAATCAGACTGAGGGTGCGGAAAAAATCTTGATAGAGAAATGTTTTCTGGCCCCCCGTTAAAACAGGGTGTCAGTTATAATTTTTGAACTCAAATCCGGGTCAGAAAAAAGAGGGTGTTTTTTCATTTCGACCGAGTGCGATACCCCCCACCCATGCCAGTTACACTACAAAAATCAAAGATTGTTCATAATCAACGACTTGCTACTTTAACTGAATTTTTGGCCTTTTCAGCAAAACTCAGAATTCAGACGCCGGAGTCGTGATTTTCCTCTGAAAAAGACCTTTTTTCAGATTCTGAGTGTGTTTCAAACACACCTCAACAATTTACGCAAATCCCTTTACGCCAACGACTTTTAGCGCTTTTGAATAAAAGATTCTCTTTTTACCAGAAATCGGAAGGGGAAAAATAAATGGCGGAGAGAGAGGGATTCGAACGGTTACTGCAGGGGAATACCATTGGGGCAAGGGTGGAAAAATAAATGGCGGAGAGAGAGGGATTCGAACCCTCGGTGAGGAAACCCCACGGCGGTTTTCAAGACCGCTGCCTTAAACCACTCGACCATCTCTCCAAACTTCTCTTGGACTCATAGTTTACACGATATTTCTCATTTTTCAATAAAAAGATAGCTTTTTTCCTCGTTTTTCTAAAACTCAAAACTCATAAGCTCTCAGAATACACTCAGATAACAATAAAAAAGCCTCACAGATGTGAGGCTGAATTCGTTATGGTGGCGGCTACCGGGTTCGAACCAGTGACCTGTGGATTATGATTCCATCGCTCTACCGACTGAGCTAAGCCGCCGTATCGTTGTGTCCCTTAATATAAATCATCTTCCTCGCTTGTCAAGCTGAAATATGGAAAAAATATCTATTTTTCTATGTATTCCGCAAACAGCTTCTTATCACTGGCTTTCATATACGCCTCTTCTCCGGTAATAATACCGTTTTCCATCAGCGTTTTCAATCCGCCATCCATACTGCACATGCCAATTCCACGGTTCGCTTCAATGATGGTACGGATATTCGAAATCTGACCTTCGCGAATCGTATTCGGTAAACCATCGGTCCAGAGCAGAATCTCATGAACCGCTATCCGGCCGCCGCCGATCTTGCGGCAGAGAAGCTGCGAGACTACCGCTTGAAGCGATTCCGCCAGCATCGTCCGAATCTGCGCCTGCTCATTCGCTGGAAATGCATCAATTATACGGTCAATGGTCTTGGGAGCATTATTCGTATGCAATGTTGCAAAAACAAGCATTCCCATCGCCGCACAGGTCAGAGCAAGACGAATCGTCTCCTGTTCCCGCATCTCACCAATCAGAACAATATCCGGGTCCGAACGCATCGCTCCGCGCAGGGCGATCGGAAACGATTTGCTGTGAAGTCCTACCTCTCGATGCACAATCGTGCTTCGCTTGTTCTGATGCACAAACTCAATCGGGTCTTCTATGGTGATAATATGCTTGTCCATCGTCTCGTTAATGTAGTCGATCATGGCGGCAAGTGTCGTCGATTTTCCGGAACCGGTCGGACCTGTAACAAGAACCAGTCCGCTTTTTATCTTGCAGATATCCAGAAGAATCGGTGGAAGATTCAGATCGGCAACCGTCAGAATCTTGCTGGGAATCTGACGGAGAACCGCGGCCTGCCCATAATAATTGTACATATAATTACAGCGGAAACGCGCCAGTCCGGGAATCTCATAGGCAAAATCAAGGTCGTGATTCTTCAGATATGTATCCCAACGGTCCGGCGGAAAACAAATCTCCTTCAACATTTTTTCCATGAATTCCGGTGTGATAATCTTGTCGTTTGCCGGCTTGAGATTGCCACTCAAACGGTACTTCGCCGGATAGTTGATGGATAAATGAAGGTCGGAACCCTTCAAACTCAGCATCTCCTTCAGATAAGCATCTATAATAGCCATTGCTTACATCTCCTCCGCGTCTTATTGTTTTCCCGCTGCGGCTGCGGCTTCTGCTTCCCGTGCGGCTTTTTCCGCCATAAACTGCTGCGCCTGCTGCATGGCATACAGTTTCTTCGTCTGCTCTATGATGGAAGTATCTTTCATATAATACAAGGCTGTTTCGTATGTAATATGTCCCGCTTTGTATTTTTCCAGCAGATTCTGATCCAGAGTGCACATACCGGCTTTGCTCCCGATCTGCATGGTCGCCGGAAGCTGATAAATTTTCCCTTCGCTAATAATGTTGCCGACAGCAATCGTATTAATCAGAATCTCATAGGCAATCGTCAGCCCTCCATTTGCCGCTGGAATCAGCCGCTGGCAGATGATGCCTCGCAAAGAACCCGCAGTCATGGCGCGGATCTGCGGCTGCTGTGTGGGAGGAAACACATCAAGAATACGGTTCAGGGTGTTGCCGGCGTCGCAGGTATGCAGAGTTCCGATCACCAGATGGCCGGTTTCCGATGCAGTAATGGCGTTTTCAATTGTTTCCAGGTCGTGCATTTCACCAATGACGATAATATCCGGGTCCTCGCGCAAAGCACCTTTCAATGCGGCATGATAACTGTTGGTGCATCGGCCGATCTCGCGCTGGGTGATCTGACAGTTTTTCGAGGTCTGAATGATTTCAATCGGATCTTCCACCGTAATAATGTGATCCTCGCGATTCTGATTGGCGACTTCCACCATGGCGGCAAGAGTCGTTGTCTTTCCTGAGCCGAGCGGACCAGTAACCAGAATCAAACCGTTGGTGTAGTCCAGAAGCCTGCGGATATTTTTTGCATCATTCGGCAGAAAACCAAGCTCTTCCAAAGACATAATCTGATCCGGAACCAGACGATAACTCCCGGAAATTCCATCTTTGTGATACATCAGCGCGGTACGGAAACGGGCTTTGCCAATCTCCAGTCCGAAACTGATATCCTGTTCTCTCCGGAACTTCTCTCTCTGTTCCTCCGAAAGGAGGGCCAGGTTCAAACGCTGCGAATCCGCATCGGAGACCACCCATTCGGGATCCAGACGCTCCAGCATCAGATTCCGACGGATGAACAGCGGCGCATTCGAAGATATGTGAAGATCGCTGACTCCATAAGAGCGAAGTCCCACCAGCAGTTGTTTCATGGCTCTGGCAACTTCCTGATCGCTCATGGAAGAGACATTCCGCAGATCCGGAAGTTCCGTGGAAGATGGATCAAAATCCGAATCATCAATCGTCACCTGCGACCGGGGCGCCGGAGTGGAAACAGCCGTTTTCGGTCCAGTGGAAGCCCCTCCTTCTGCAACCGTCTTCGATTTCCGCTGATCCACCACCTGCTGCTGATGCGCAACGGCACGCCGCAGTTTTTCAAACAGATCTTCCGGTTCCGGCTCCGATTCCATTCCCGTCGAAGCCGGAGATGGTGCCGATGCCTCTTCCTGATCCGGAACAGAAGCATCCACCTGCTGCTGAAACAGTTCAGGAACCGCTCCGGCAGCGGCCTGTTCCTGCGCATAGGTAATCACCTCCTCCAGCTGAGAGGCCCAGGTTTTCGCGTCCTCTTCGGAAGCCCCTTCACAGAGAATATTCAGAATCTCCTGCGCATAAGTCATGACATCCGGGGATCCGCCCAGAGCATCATTGATCTCGATCCCTTTTTCAAGCGTAATCAACTGATTGTCAATCAACGCACTCAAAAACCACTGCACTTCCGACTGCATAACAAACTCCGCTATTCAAAAATCATCTGTATCCGCTGAAATCATTCCGGAATGTAAGACGGGATTCCGTGCTTTTCAAATGAAAAAATATTTTTTTTCCATTTGTCCGGAAAAAAAGAACCAGAGCCCCTCCCCTTTCCAGACACATTCACTCCGTTTTCCCGGATTTTTCTTCTCCGGAGACTTGAAGATTTCCATTCAGGGAATATCTTTACCGGAATCATTTTCAGAAAAATACGAAAAGGAGATCAGATAGATAAAATGACGGAACCACTTTATCACGTCACACTCGTCGCGCCGGAAATTCCCCAGAACACCGGAAATATCGGGCGCATCTGCTGCTGTACGGAATGCAGGCTGCATCTTGTGGAGCCGATTTCGTTTTCTCTGGAAGACAAATACGTCCGCCGCGCCGGAATGGATTACTGGCGCCATGTCGATTTCATGCGCCATGCCTCCTGGGAAGAGTTTGAACGATTCGCAGGAAAAGCCCCTCTCTACTTCTTTTCGACAAAGGCAAAAAAACTTTACTGGGATTGTCCAATGGAACCGGGATCCTTTCTGATCTTCGGCAGCGAAAGCCACGGTCTGCCGCAGGAACTCCACGATCGTTTTCACGACTTTTTCTACACTCTGCCCATGCCGGGCAATTTTCACCGCAGCCTGAATCTGGCAAATTCGGTTGCCGTCACAGTCTACGAGGGACTCCGCAGAAAATTCACATCCGCCGGAGCGTAACAAAACAAAAAAAAGTGCAGAGCTCCTTTCCCGGAAAACTCTGCAGCATCTGAGGAATTATTCCTCAAGCCAGCGCTCGGCATCAATGGCGGCGCGAGCGCCCATTCCTGCGGCGGTAATTGCCTGACGATACCGTTTATCGGCACAGTCGCCGGCGGCAAATACTCCATCGATGGAGGTGCGGGAGGTGGCACCTTCCAGAGCAATATATCCGGCTTCGTCCATGTCGAGCTGTCCGACGAACGCCTTGGTATTGGGAACATGGCCCAGAGCGACAAACACGCCCTTGCAATCAATCGTTGAGTCGGCGCCGGTCTGAAGGTTCTGAACCTTGACACCTTCGACCTCTTTTCCGCCGAACACTTCCGTAACAACGGAATTCCAGACGAATTTGATCTTCGGATTTTTCATGGCACGTTCCGCCATGATCTTTGATGCGCGAAGAGCATCGCGTCTGTGAATGACCGTGACCTCGGAAGCGAAGCGGGTCAGAAAGTTTGCCTCCTCCATGGCGGAATCTCCACCGCCGATCACCACTACCGGCAGACCGCGGTAAAATGCGCCGTCGCAGGTAGCGCAGGCGGAAACACCACTGTTTTTGAATTTTTCCTCCGACTCCAGCCCGAGCCAGCGGGGACTGGAACCGGTAGCAACGATCAGTGCCTTGCACTCCACGGTATCCCCGGAAGAGAGATGCAATTTGTGGGGACCGCCCGGTTTGAGTTCCGCGGATTCCACGGTCTCGCTCAGGAACTCGACGTTGAAGTGCGATGCCTGTTCCTGCATTTTCGTCATCAGTTCATATCCGTTCACGGCATCCGGAAAACCGGGAAAGTTTTCCACATCGGTCGTCTGTGTCAGCAATCCGCCCGGCAGGGGACCCGCAATCAGCAGAGGATTCAGATTTGCACGTCCGGCATATACCGCAGCGGTCAGTCCGGCAGGTCCGGTTCCGACAATCACAACATTTCTCATGACAAGCTCCTTTTTCAATGAATCAAATTTGACCTGTTTGACATATCGGTAATATTGCACGCAATCGCAAATTTCGCAACCAGTGAAAGTTCGTTCCCTCTTTTTTTCTGTACCACATTGAAAAACGCTGTAAAAAACATAAATTATGTACTGTATTCACTCAAGAAAAAAAGGATTTTTCATGAAACTGTTTTTGCTTGCTGTTTTTCTTCTCCTGCCGTTTCTCTCCCGCCCCGCTCCACTCCCGGAAGAAGAAACGCTGCCGCGAATTCGAATTCCATTCACGGAAAAGGGAGTTTCTCTTCAGGAAAATTCCGAATCACCCGTCTGGAAAAAGGCCGCCATACTCCATCTGGAAAAAGCGGCGAAGGGAATGCAAAAACATTCCCTGTGGAGGAACAGGGGAACAAGCATTTACCTGACCTATGATAAAAATAATCTCTATCTCATGGCAGTCTGCAAGGATGAAAACGACCGGCCGGCAGGAAAAAAACATGATGACGAACTTCATCGCGGCGATGCCATTGAAATTTTCATTGATGGCATAGGAGATCACAGACAATATCTTGAAATACAGATAAATTCCCGAAATCTTGTCCGTGATGTCAACTATCTCTTCACCGGAAATACCGTTGAACTCGACCGCAACGGCATTATCCGCGACGGACGAAACCAATGGGACGTACCCGGATTCGATATTCCTGATTTTCAGCATCAAACGTCCCCCATCCTCTCCTCCGACGGGAAAAAAACAGGCTGGTGCGTCAAAGTTGCCCTTCCCGCAAAACTCCTTCTTCGCCGCAACGGGCAGTCGCACTTTTCCAAAGGCATGATCCTGCGCGCTAATTTCGTCCGTCTGAAACATGAAGGCAATGCGATGCACTCGCTGTTCTGGTCCCCAACCGTTTACGGACGGCCTCACAGAAGCCCAGGAAGAATGGGCTTTCTGATTCTGGATTGAAAAATCGTTTTAATGAAAAATCGCGTTTTTCTTTTCTTTCCACTTGAAAAATCATAGAATCGGGAACATCTTTCCTTCCGTTATTGTTTGGAAGAGAAGAATGCACAACCCGGCTGCTGCCGATTGCGGAATGAAAGATGGATGACGGACTTTTTGCACAACTGAATGATCGGCCCCTCGCAGATAAACTGCGTCCGGAAACACTGGATGAGATTGTCGGACAGGAACACCTGATCGGTCCGGACGGCCCCGTCCGCAGAATGATCGAAAGCGGGAAAATTTCCAGTTTTATCCTCTGGGGTCCTCCCGGATGCGGCAAGACAACAATCGCACGTCTGCTTGCCAACGTCAGCGACATGCACTTTGTTGCGCTTTCCGCGGTTTTCTCCGGAATCGCAGACCTTAGAAAAGCATTTGATGAAGCGGAAAAACGTCGTCTTTACGGTCAGAAAACACTCCTCTTCGTCGATGAAATCCACCGGTTCAACCGGGCACAGCAGGATGGATTCCTGCCCTATGTGGAAAATGGAACGGTCACACTCGTCGGAGCCACAACTGAAAACCCGTCGTTCGAACTGAACAGCGCGTTGCTCTCCCGCTGCAAGGTCTTCGTCATGAAACCGCTGGATGCCAACGCTCTCCAGCAGATCATCGACCGCGCGGAAAAAACCGTGGGGCGGAAACTTCCCGTTGACGATACCGCCGCCGCAACCCTCAAGGATCTCGCCGATGGCGACGGGCGATATCTCATTAATCTGCTCGAAAGTATCTACGACCTCGCCCCGGAAAACGCCCTGCTTGATCGCGAAGGTCTCGAAAAAATCGTCCAGCACCGCGCCCCCATGTACGACAAGGACCGCGAAGGGCACTATAATCTGATCAGCGCTCTTCATAAATCGCTCCGCGGCTCCGATACCGATGCGGCTCTCTACTGGGCCGCCCGCATGATCGAAGGCGGAGAAGATCCCCTCTATCTTCTCCGGAGACTGACCCGGTTCGCCATGGAAGACATCGGTCTGGCCGATCCCCAGGCTCTCCCCGCCGCGATCGCCGCATGGGATGCCTATGAACGTCTCGGCTCCCCCGAAGGAGATATCGCGATCGCGGAACTCATCTGCTACCTCGGCACCGCTCCAAAATCAAACAGCTGTTACACTGCATGGAACGATGCGGTCAAAGCAGCAAAACAGTATTCCTCCCTGAATCCGCCGAAACATATTCTCAACGCGCCAACCCGACTGATGAAGGAAATCGGTTACGGAAACGGTTATATCTACGACCATGATACGGAAGATGGTTTCTCAGGACAGAATTATTTTCCTGAACAAATGTCCCGTATTCGATTCTATCATCCTGTCGAACGCGGATTCGAACGGGAAATCAACCGCAGACTCCAATACTGGGATCGCCTGCGGGCAGAAAAAATGAAAAAGAAATAACGTCGCAATGTTTTTATTCTTGCTCAGGCATCTGGATCAGGAGTTGAGTTGGGGGCGAGAAGCCACCAACCCAAAAACCGATCATAAACGAAAAGAAAATACCGGAGAAGAGCAGATAAAATGTCAAAAGCGGATTTCAGACCGGGAGATATCCCCGCCAAACCGGGTGTATATGTGTATCGAGATCGCTTCGGGAAAGTGATTTATGTTGGCAAGGCATCGAATCTGCGACGGCGGATGTCGCACTATTTTCAGCCGTCGCAGGTGACTCGTGCAGATCCGAAGTTGCGCTCGCTGATCAATACGATTGACACATGGGAATTCTTCACCGTAAAAAATGAAGACGAGGCCCTGATTCTGGAATCGCGTTTCATCAAGGAATACGCACCGCACTACAACATTCTATTACGGGACGACAAGCGTTATCTGATGTTGAAAGTGGATCGGAACGAAACATATCCCCGTCTGAAACTGGTCCGTCTGAAGAAAAAGGATTCGAGTCTTTACTTTGGTCCGTTTCCTCATGGGAAAGCGCTGCGGAGCCTGATGGAATTTCTGACGAAGCGTTTTGGACTCCGCTCCTGCAAGACGCAGAGTCCGACGGAGGAAGACAGAAAGCACTGTCTGGCCGGCACGGTCCGGGACTGCTGCCGTCCCTGCACGGGCGAAGTGACGGAAGAGCAGTACATGGAACGAGTGGATCAGGTTGTTGACGTTCTGAACGGCAACATCCGGGAGATCGCCGCGGAGCTGAAAGAAAAAATGATGAAAGCGGCGGCAGGCAGACAATTTGAAAAAGCGGCATCTCTGCGAGATGTTCTCTCAAATCTGCAATCGATCTGCGGCAACCGCATCCGCTCTTTTGAACATGCGCAACTTCCTGCGGAAGCCGGCATGGAGGCGGTCAACGATCTCCAGAAAGCCCTGCGTCTGCCGCAGCCGCCGAAGGTGATTGAAGGATTCGACATCTCGAATCTCGGTACAACATTTGCGGTAGCCAGTATGGTCCGCTTTGTCAACGGTCGTCCCGACAAATCCGGCTATCGGCGATTCCGGATCAAAACCGTGGAAGGACAGAACGATTTTGCAATGATGCATGAAGTGGTCACACGCCATTTTTCGCGTCTTCTGAATGAAAAGAAACCTCTGCCCGATCTGCTGATGGTGGATGGCGGGAAAGGTCAGCTTCATCTGGCGCTGAAAGCTCTGGTAGCCATCGATTGTCCGCCATTTCCGGTCATCGGGCTGGCGAAGCGGAATGAAGAGATCTATCTGCCGGGGCGCAGTGAACCGGTGGTTCTGGAGCGGAGCCGTCCCGCCTTGAAAGTTCTTCAGGCACTCCGGGATGAGGCTCATCGTTTTGCGGTCTCCTACAACCGTCAGCTCCGTCTGAAACGGATTTCGGAATCCCTGCTCGATGAAATCGAAGGCATGGGGGAAGCACGAAGAAACTCTCTTCTGCGGGAATTCGGATCTGTCTCAGAACTGCGGAAAGCGAGTCCGGAAGAGATTGCCGCCCGTGTCCGCGGCATCGGAATCGAGTTTGCCCGGACGGTGCATGCCTTTCTTCAAACTCACAAATAAACGGGAAGCAATCCGCCGCACATCCTTCCTGAGATGGAAGAGCAGCAGTACGTTCCCGTCAGCAATAGCGTAAACGCTCCCGATTCACCGTTTCGTAAACGTGATATAACGGTATTTACGTCCGTTGATCTTGTACTTTCTGGTATCGGCCGGACGGGTAATCCTCTGCCGGGCGGGTGCGGGAACGATGCTGTTCCTTGTTTTCTGAAGTTCCCGTTCACGCCGCATCTCTTCGAGTTTTTTCTTTTTGGCGAGTTTCAGCTCCTGATCTCTGGCATCGGCATCATAATCGGGTTTGACATTGAGATATTTCAAGGTTCGCTCGGCGATGGTCCGGAAAGTCGGTCCGGCGACAGATCCACCGTAGTAACCGCCTCTGGGTTCGTCCGCAGTTACAAGCAGAACAAAGCGGGGATTGTCCGCAGGTACAAATCCGACGAAATTGGCAATATACTTCGATTTAGAATATGCCCCATTCACAAATTTCTGAGCTGTTCCGGTTTTTCCCGCAACGTAATATCCTCGAACGGAGGCTTTCCTTGCGGTACCGCCCTCTCCGGTCACCTTTTTCATCATTTCGACAATTTTCTTATGAGTGGTCGGATCCTTGAAAATCGAATCAGGCTTTTCCAGCGGCATCTTCTGTTCGATTCCCGTTGCCGGATTTTCAATGCGGTCCACCAGGCGCAACTTCACCGGATGCCCTCCATTGGCAAGGATACAGTATCCCCGCACCAGCTGGAGCGGGGATACGGCCACCCCCTGCCCAATCGGGAATCGCGTAATGGAGAGCGTATCCCAACGTTTCAGCGGACGGTAAATTCCGGCTGTTTCCGGTCTCAGCGGGATCCCCGTTCTGGAACCGATCCCGAAACTGCGCAGCACCTCATCCAAAGTCTTCTCCCCCATTGCGAGCGCGATCTTCGCGGTTCCAATGTTGCTGGAGTGCTGAATAATTTCCGATACGGTCAGATTCCCCATCGGATGAGAATCCTTGAGACTTTTTCCACCGTAGAACCAGAGTCCTTTTTCGCAGTCGAAACGGGTCTCCGGAGTAACGATCCCCCGGTCAAGCGCTCCCGCCACGACAAGCGGCTTCATGGTGGAACCGGGTTCGAAAGTATCCTCCGCGATCCGGTTTCGCCAGGCGTTGGGTTTCATGGAGTTGCGGTCGTTGGGATCGAACGTCGGCCGCTGAGCCACGGCAATAATATCACCGGTGTAGGGATCCGCCATGACGGCATAGGCGGCACTCGGATTGCAGCGTTCCATAAACTTGTCCAGCTCCTCCTCCAGAATGGCCTGAATCGGTTCCTGAATGGTGAGATAAACATTGAATCCATCCTTATCCTCCTTCATGCTGGAGTTGCCGTAGGCGATGGGGAGCCCGTCGCGACTGCGTTCATACCGCTCCTGCCCCTGAACACTGCGCATTTTGTTGTCATAGAACTTTTCCAGTCCGATGACTGCCACGACCTGATCCCGGTCCAGATTGGTGAATCCCAGGACATTCGCCAGAAGCTGTTTTTTCGGGTAATACCGTTTTGTCGTCTCGCGGTAGAAGATGGTTTTATAGCCCAGACGCGCCGTTTCCAGTTTCAGGCGCTCGGCGATCTCATAATCGACTTTGCCTTTGATAATGACAAATTTTCTCTGGCGGACCCTTTTCGTTCCATCCGGATTTTTCGTGACGATCTCCTTGTCCATCAGTTTTTCATAGACGGAATCTTCGCTGATTTCCAGCTTTTCCGCCAGGAACTTTGCGATTTCGCGGCACTGTTCCGCATCTCCGGCGATGGAGGGATCGGCACAGACATCCGAGCAGGGAATGTTGCCGACCAGCAGATTTCCGGAATAATCGTAAATCTCACCGCGTTTTCCGTTCATGGTTTTAACGGTGGTATATTTCATGCGGGCTTTCTTGTAAAGCTCGTCATGGCGCCGGATCTGAACCGTGTAGAGCTGCCAGCCGATATAGCCGAAAAGCAGAAGAAGGATGACCGTCACAACGATCATCCGTCTTCCCATCTGCGTGAATTTTGTCATCTGCTCCACCCCTCCCGGACTCAGTGGGTTCCGGCGGTACGATTCTCCCTGTACAGAGGCGCACTGCCGTTCATCATCGCTCCGGAATGTCCGTCAAGATCCAGCAGCACAATCTTGCGGATCTGCTTGGAATCGGCGGGCCGGAGTCCGAGCTTGAACATGTTGATGCGGGAACTGATATACGGCCAGGAACTCAGCTGCTCCTTGCGAACCTTCAGATTCGCAATCTCACGGTTCAGCTGATGAATCTTGGATTTCGTGCGTGCGATCTCGCGGTTGATCTGTTCCGCCTTCTGGTTGTAAATGATTCTCGCGTTGACGGCAAGGAAAATCAGAGCGAACATAAAGGAGAGCTTGATGACAAGGGATACCATCCAGGACCTCTTTGCCGAGGCTCTGGAACTGCGCCTGATTTCTTCCTGTGTTCTCATAGTTCTTACATTTGTCATGATTCTCTCCCCGCCGTTTTTATTTTTTCCGCCGCTCTCAATTTTGCACACGCCGCTCTTGGATTTTCCTTCAGTTCCGTCTCATCCGCCGTTACCGGATGCCTGGTCACGATCTTCAGCACCGGCTTCCATCCGCATACACAAACCGGAAGCCCCGGCGGACATTTGCACGTCTCCGCCATATCCCGGAAGAAGTTTTTGACAATTCTATCTTCCAGCGAATGAAAGCTGATCACACAGAGCCTTCCGCCCGGATTCAGCAGCGGAACTGCAGCTTCCAGCGCCCGTTTCAACTCCTCCAGTTCCCCGTTGACTTCCATCCGCAGAGCCTGAAAACAGAGGGTCGGCGCGGGAAGACTTCTCTTCCGGTTCCGGGAACGCAGCACCCGATCACAGATTTCCGCGAGTTCTCCGGTTGTCGAAAATGCCTTTTTCTCTCTGGCGGCAACGATCGCCTCCGCAAGCATACGGGCATCCCGGTTCTCCATTTCCCCGTATTCCCGAAACAGATTCCGAAGAGACTCCGCATCATAATGATTCACGACTCTGGAAGCGGAAAGTTCCGACGTTCTGTCCATTCTCATATCCAGCGGACCATCCTGACGAAATGAAAATCCGCGCTTCGGATCATCAATCTGCGGAGAAGAGACCCCGATATCCAGCAGAATCGCATCAACCGAATCCCAGCCGAGTCCGCGGGAAAATTCCGCAAGTTCCGAAAAACGTCCTTTCCGCAGATGCACCCGGTTCCCGGCAAACGCCAGACGTTCTCCGGCACGGACGAGTGCCTCGTCATCGCGGTCGATTCCCAGCAGTTCCGCCTCAGGCAGACGTTCCAGAATCAGGGAACTGTGTCCACCGCATCCGATTGTCCCGTCGATGATTCTGCGAATCGGACGGCTGGTTCCGTCAAGCAGCAAGTCTATCGTCTGTCGGGGAAGAACCGGAACATGAGTAAATGCCGATTCCGTCATCCCGCCGTCTCCCTGCTGAGTTTCTCCAGCACATCATAACAGGCATCTTCCCCGTTCTCCTGCTGCATCCGGCTCCACGCCTCAGGCGAGTAGAGGAGAATCATCGAAACGGAACCGACCAGAGCCACCTTGTCTTTCAGACCTGCATGAGCCGCCAGCTGCTGACCGATCTGGATTCGTCCCTGCTTGTCGCACACGCATTCCTGCGCGCGTGAACCAAGACGCGCCAGATTCCGCGCATCCTCCACATTCCCGAGGGAAAGTTTTCGAGTCTTGTCCAGCACCATCTCACGGAAGGTGTCCACGGACATCATCTGAATAGCGTGGTCGCGCGACGGCAGAAGAACAAAACGCGAACAACCCCTCCATGCCGCCGGAATGGCAACTCTCCGCTGCGTGTCGAGCGTGTGCTCATACTCGCCTAGAAAAAATGTGGGTTCCGACCCTGCTGCCATCTACTTGCTCCATTTCACTGCTATTCTCACCTTTTCGCCCCTTTATGACCCTAACTTATCCTTTTTTCCCTTTCTTTCAAGTGGAAAAAAGAAAAAAAATCAAAAAAAGTTTGCAAAAGAAAAGCTCCCGGCAAGGACTCTTCATGCCGGGAAAAAAGAAAAGTGTTCCCAAGTCCCTGAAAAGACGCCAGAAAGAAGCTGCCGGAACAATCGTTCCGGAAAAAAGACAAAAAAAATCCCGTCGCCGAGACGTCGTTTCATCTTCTCGGCGACGGGAACCTTTCCCGGATTATTTTCCGCTTCAAATCACTTCCAGCTGATCCTTCTCCGGCAGAGGATGCGGCGTATGAGCCGGGGTATCCTGATACCAGAATGCCACAGCAGCGATGTCATCCTGAAGCGGCAGATAACGTCCGCCGGATCGCCAGCCGAGGGCCTGAATGGTCACCCGGATCCTCTCCCGGAAACGGATCGGATCGCAAAGATGCCAGCGGTAGAGCCCGAAGCGCTGCTGCGAACGATAGACTCCATCCGGACAGAGAACCTGTGCAAGCCCGCTGTACGGCGTGGTAAATGGCTGATATCGCTTCGTCTCCTTGTTTTCAAAATTGTAGGAGCCGCCGAAATAGTCTTCGGTTCCGGTTCCGCAGATTGTCGGAAACTCTTCATCGTCATCAAGATAGAACTTGATCTCCCCTTCCCCCCACCAGCCGGAGTTGTTCACGCCCCACGCCAGATAGGTCCCGACATAATGCCCGTTGCCTTGAATCCCGTCAAGAATCGTATACACCCCTTTGTACGGCAGCGGATTTACTCGACGGAACTGCGCATGAAAATAAGCCGAATCAACCGGAACCTCGCCCAGCGAATAGTTGATCTGATAATACGCCACAATATCTTCCGTCGAAATGTTCTCCAGCGTGATGCGCGCATGGGTATGGAACGGCATCTCCCAGTAGCAGTTGAACGCGCTGCCCGGATTCACACAAACCGGAAGACTCGATACCGGAGTGTAGCTGCCCCATCCGCAGCAGAAGAAATCGCCTGCCGGACATTCAATGGCGGGCACCTCCTCGTTATCCCAGTAAAAGCGCAGGATCAGAAATCTCCAGTTTCCCGACAAGGTCATCCAGATCTGCTGAATCACCCCTTCTCCTTCGATATCCGCCAGAGTGAAAACCGATCCGGCAGGAACGATCACGCTTGGAGAAACCTTCCAACCGACTCCCAGATCGCGCGCGCAACTGGCGCCGGTTCCTTCGGAAGCGCGCCCCCCTCCGCCGGGGGCACCTGTCATGTTCTCCGGACTGATCGAGCGGGACCTGGCCTCCGACAAACGGGATATGGAACTCCAGGACGATGATGCAAGACGATTCATTGATTCAACTCCTTTTGTTGTTTTTCCAGAAAACAGATTCAGGAAACATCACTAAGAATCATTTCCAAAATCTGTAGAAATATAAAAACCATTTCCGGCGTTTACAATCCCGGAAGCCGAAAAAATAAAAAGTTCTGCAATCAAACAAAAAAACTCCGCACCCGCCCATCGGCAGATGCGGAGTCTGTTTTTCAACAGAATGAGTTACAACTCACACGCCGGCAAGCGTGGACTTGTACTTTGCCACCATCTCCTCCACCGGAATCTCCACGACTCCGGAAGCGGAACGGAAGCTCAATTTTCCGCTCTCATCCGTCGCTCCGACCTCCGCGAACGGAACGCCGGAGAAGATCTCTTTCAGCTTCGGCACATCGGCTTTCGCGCAGGTAATCAGGAAGCGGCTGTTCGATTCGGAGAACAGAAGTTCCAGATCGCTCATCGGCACATCCGCCGGAACGGAAGCCAGATCAATCGACATACCAAGACGGCCGCCCATTGCGGAACGCGCAGCGGCAATCGCAAGTCCGCCGATCGCGGGAGAGATCGCGGAATGGATCAATCCGGCATTCAGCGCCTTGTGATAGGCTTCATAGGTTTTGTTGGCCATCGCGGCATCGACTTTCGGAACATCCGTACCGATCTTGCCGAGCATTGCAAAATATTCACTGCCGCCGAGCTCGCGCTTTGTCGCGCCGATCACGCAGACGGCATCCCCGGCGAGTTTGGCGTCGATGGAAACGGCCTTCGACACATCGTCGATTTTGCCCATGACGCTGAACAGAACGGTCGGCGGAATGGAGATCTTTCTGCCGCCGCGGGTGCTGTCGTTCTTCATGCTGTCCTTTCCGGAAACGCAGGGAACCGTAAAGGCGAGCGCATAATCGTAAAGAGCCTGGTTGGCACGGACAAGCTGAGCCATTTTGTATTCGCCGTCGGGAGTCTTTTCGCTCTGGACGGGATCCGGCCAGCAGAAGTTGTCGAGTCCGGCAAGGTGTTTCGGGTCGGCGCCGACCGCGACCGCTTCGCGGATCGCGACATCCATCGTGGACGCCATCATGTGATAGGTATCAATATCGCTGTAACGCGGCATGATGCCGGCGGAAAGAACAACGCCCTCACGGGTCAGCGGCTCGACCATGAAGACGGTCGCATCGGAAGCGACATCGCGGTTCACTCCCGTATACGGCTTGATGACGCTGAGCCCCTTCACTTCGTGATCGTACTGGCGCGCTTTGTATTCGCCGGAACAGACGTTCAGCTGCGTCAGCATGGAGAGCACATCCGCCTTGACGCTGCGTCCTGCCAGATCGGGATTGTCGAACTTCTTCGGCTCCCAGGTGGCACGGAGATGCATCCGGGGAAGTCCCTCGTGCATGAAGGCAATGTCGATGCAGGCAACGACTTTGTCGCCGTACAGCATACAGAACTTGCCGTCATCGGTGAATTCGCCGAGCACGGTTGCTTCCACATCGCGCTCCTTCGCCACGCGGAGGAACTCTTCGATATTTTCCGGCGGAACCGCAAAGCTCATGCGCTCCTGCGCCTCGGAAACGAGAATCTCCCAGGGTTTGAGTCCGGCGTACTTCAGCGGAGCCTTCGCAAGATCCATGCGGCATCCGTTGGAAATCGACGCCATTTCGCCGACGCTGGAGGAGAGGCCGCCCGCGCCGTTGTCGGTGACAAACCGATAGAGGTTGCGGTCGCGGATCTCGTAAATGAAATCGGACATCTTCTTCTGCGTAATCGGGTCGCCGATCTGCACCGCCTGCACGGGACTGTCCTTATGCAGCTCTTCGCTGGAGAAGGTCGCTCCGTGAATGCCGTCCTTGCCGATTCGTCCGCCGGTCATGACGATCAGATCGCCCGGTTTGATCGTCTTGGTCCAGCCGTCCACCTTGCCGACCTTTTTCGGCAAAGTTCCGAGCGTTCCGCAGTAGACCAGCGGCTTTCCGATATAGCGCTCATCGAAGCGCTCCCAGCCGATTCCGTAGGGAATGCCGCTCTGGTTGCCGCCGTCGATCACGCCCTTGTGGACGCCGTCGCGCAGACGCCGCGGATGCAGAAGCCCTTCCGGCACATCCTTCGGATCGGTGAACGGCGAACCGAGGCAGTACCCCCACACATTGATCAGGAGATCGGCGCCCTGCCCTGTTCCGAGCGGGTCGCGGTTCACGCCGACGATTCCGGTCATCGCGCCCCCGTAGGGATCCAGCGCGGACGGGCTGTTATGTGTCTCGACCTTGAACACAAGATCCAGTTTATCGTTGAATTTAATCACGCCGGCGTTGTCCGTGAACACGGAAACGAGCCAGTCAACCTTCTTTGCAATCTCCTTTGTCCCCTTCTGAATGAAGGTTTTGTAAAGAGAGGTGAAGGTCTCCTTTTTACCGGTGGTGCGGTCCAGATATTCGACCTCGGCGCTGAAAATTTTATGTTTGCAGTGTTCGGACCAGGTCTGTGCGAGGATCTCCAGCTCGACATCAGTCGGCTTGTCGAGACCGAACTTCGCGCGGTCCTTCGCATTGCGGAAATAGTTCTGAATCGACTTCATCTCTTCGAGCGAAAGCGCCAGCGTACCTTTCCGGGAAATCTCCATGAGTTCATCGTCGGAGACTTCGAGATCAATCAGCCGGACCTCACCTCCGCCGATACCGTTCACGACCGGTTTGTTCAGCGGCATACCGTTCTTTTCCACCTCCGCGCGGGAGAGCACTTTGACAGTCTCAATCAGTTCATTGGCAAGGATTCCGCGAGCGATTTCCGCAACTTTTTCCGCGGTCAATGCGGGAGCCTGGAAGAGATATTCAATCGAGCTGTAAACATCTTCGCCGGGGACCAGCTTTCTGCCGATGATATCGCCGACTGCCTCGCGAGCGGTGCGGCCGACGTTGTCGGTCACGCCGGGACGATATCCCACCGCCACGACCCAGTCGAAATCAAACACCTCTCCCGGCGCAGTCTCCCCCACCTTATAATACTGGAGCACAGGATTCGCCAGTTCCTTTGCAATTTTTTCCGCCTGCGCCCGGTCAATATCGGCGGAGACGGTGAAGACATCCCTGGTCCGGACGGAAACAACGTTCTCATGAAGAAAATCCGTAATCTTCTTCAACGCCGCCTCGCCTCTTGCGTCATGCCATTCCGGCTTGACAGCGATTTCGATTCTGTGATCCATCATTTTTTCCCTTGTCCTTTCAGTTTGAAAAACATGCCGGTAAGATACATCGGAATCGGACTTTTTTCAACAAATCTTCCGGAAAAAAGAGGGGATGCGTCACGCTTTGATCTCCGAACTTCTCCCCGCCGCTCCGGACTCTTCCGCAAAACAGTGCGAACGGTACCGCAGCGGAGTCATTCCATAGCGTTCCTTGAAGAGCTTCGAGAGATACGCCGAATCCGAAAAATTGAGAAATTCCGTGATCTCGCCGATCCGATGATTTGTCTCCCGCAGCTGCCGTGCCGCCTCCTCCAGTTTGATATTCCGCACATACTCCGCAGGCGTTTCCGGAAAATACATCCGCCAGTACCGGAAAAAGGTCCGGCGCGACATCCCGTGCTCCCGCGCCAGCGCCTCCAGATCCATCTCCCGGTTGAAATGAAACTTCAACGCCGAAGCAATCGCCATGATCCTGTCATGATTGCACTCATGGTCTGTTTTCGGCTTTTTTCTCATGAAAATCAACTCCTGAAGCAGCTGGAAGCACGCCACATCGACCCGGTCCGCCACGCCGTATTCCAGAGAGTGATTCTGGTAATCGGTCAACCGGCGGATCAGTTCCGTGATCTCTCCGCTGAGTTCGATCTCCCACGCGATCTCCTCCGGCAGAATCTTCTGCGCTCTCATCGCCTCCAGCGACTTCAGCGAGTAGCTGAAATGAAACGAGTTACGCGGATAGGGAAGCGCATAGGTAATCGGACGGAACGGATATTTGATCAGGACATGCGGAAAACGTGTTCTGTAAACGTTCCCGTCGATCCGATCCACGGCGAACTCCTCCTCGCCGGACGAGATCCGGATACAGACCTCGAACTTGTCCGTGAAATAAAAATCATACGCCTTCCGCTGTTCCCCGACCGTGCTTCCAAACCGTTTCACAGGAAACGGAAACGGCACAACTCTCTTCTGTGCGGAAAGATCCGTTTCATACAGCATCTTCAGGCCTCCTGTTTGAAGAATCCTCAATACTTTATCATGAAACATTCCATAGAACAAGAAAATCTGGCACAAATCTTCTGATTTTTTGGCACGCCTCTCTCTTGCGAAAGAAAGGAAAACAGGTTACATTCCATAATAAAACAATCCGGCGCGTCAAGGCGTCAAACCACAAAAAAAGGATGGCAAAATGACAGATCATGCCAAAAGTATGCTCCCCGCAGGCAAAAAATGGAAACTTGTCTGGCACGATGAATTCGACGGCACGGAACTCGACCGCACCAAATGGGATTTCCGACTGCATCTGCTCCAGCAGCGCCACAACACATTCACCGACGAAGGCGCAGTACTCGACGGAAAAGGGAATCTTCTCCTCACCCTCATCGAAAAGGACGGACAGTTCTATTCGCCGCATCTCCAGACCGGTTACAACTTCATGGACCGTCCCGGAAAAATCTTCTACGAAGCCGATCAGAGCGCTAAAAAAGAGAGAATGTTCTGGCCGATCGCCAAGCTCCAGGAACCGAAATTCATGCACAAATACGGCTACTATGAGATCCGCTGCAAACTTCAGACTCAGCCCGGATGGTGGTCGGCGTTCTGGCTCCAGTCCCCGATTATCGGAGCAACCCTGAATCCGGAGGAGTGCGGAGTGGAAGTCGATATCATGGAAAGTTTCGCCCCGAACGGAATCGTCTCCCACAACAACCACTGGGGCGGATATGGCGACGATCATCAGCATGTCGGCTCCGGAGAACGGAAGCTGGAGGAGACTCCCGACGGATTCCATGTCTTCGGACTCGACTGGAGCGAAAACGGATATGTCTACTACATCGACGGCAAAGAGTCGTGGCGCGTCGACGGCCCCGTTTCGCATCGCGAACAGTTCATCCTGATCTCCACCGAATGCATGGGCTACCGGTACAGCGATCAGCCCGATGAAAAACTCAAAAAAGCCGTGCTTCCCGACTATTTCATCGTCGATTATGTCCGCGTCTACGACGAAGTGAAAGAATCATAAATCTTCCGGATTCTCCGGCAGACTGGCAGAAAAAAAATCTCTCCGCCTGCCGGGGTCTTTTCTTGATCGTGATATCTTAATCTATAACTTAATCTATAAACTTACGCGCGCGAGGCTCCCGGCGAAGCGCCAGTCCGCTTCCGGTAGACGCGAATAAAGTAGTTCGGATCGTGAAATCCGCAGGCAAACGCGATCTCCCGCACCGTCATGGAAGTTCCTTGCAGCAGCTTCGAGGCATGTTCCAGACGCCGCACCAGCAGATAGTCCAGAGGCGAAATTCCCAGTTCGCGTTTGAACACTTTTGATAAATGGTTCGGCGTCACGCTTGCCTCCTCCGCCAGAAGCGCCACGGAAAGCTCCGGATCGCTGAAGGTGCTGTCGATGCGGTTTTTCGTCCGGAAAAAGGTCCGGTTTGAACGCTTCTCTTCACCAAATTTCCCCTCCTCCGCAGTCTCCTGAAAGAGAAGTCCCAGAATTTCCAGCAAAACCCCTTTCCGTTCCAGCATCCGTCCCGGCGAATCGGGATAGATTTGAAAATGACGCCGGATCCGTTCCGGGAACTCCGGCGGAACGCGGCGGCGGAAAAACGGAAGTTCCATGCCGGAAGGAAACTCCGGAAGCGCCGCGGCAAGCTCCGGACGGTATTCCTGAACATCATCGGCATACACGAAAATCAGAGGCGCCTCCCGATGCGCCCGGCAGTCGGAATACCAGTCGAAATGAATACACCAGCGCTCCACGGCGGAATCGGCAATCGTGCAATGCGTCATTCCAGGCGGAATGAGAATCGCCGAGCCGCCGGAACAGTAAAACGTTCCTCGTTCGGTCACGACCCGCCCTTCGCCGCGACTGAAGTAGACCAGTTCAAAATCGTAAATTCTGCGATTCGGCTCAATTCGTCCGCGCGGCCAGGAACCGCTCCACACGGGGCCGTGTCCGGGATTCAGGGTCGCAAGCAGGTCAAAAAGCATAATTTGTGCTGTTTTTGATAGATTTTTCTTCTGTTCATTTTTCTTTTTTCCCTTATAATATACAAGATACTCGAAATTTTTACAAAGGAGATACATCATGGAGTGGATGGAAAAATGCTATTCCAGACTTCTGATCGACAATCACATCACAGATCTTCTTCCGGAATTCATGAGCCGCTTTGATCCGCGGAACTATGTGGAAATGGTCAAACTTGCCGGAGTGGAAGCCTCCATGGTCTACGCCTGCGACCACAACGGCAACTGCTATTACCCGACATGCAGCGGGCATCCGCATGGAAATCTGAACGGACGGGATCTTTTCGGAGAAACCGTCGAACTTCTGAGAAAAGAGCGGATCGTGCCGATCGCCTACTACACGATCATCTATCACAACTGGTCGGCGAAAAACCATGAATCCTGGCGCATGCGGGACTGCGAAGGGAACACGCACGGCGGACGCTATCATTACAGCTGTCCGAACAACGCGGAGTACGGAGCATTCTGCCGGAAACAGCTCGAAGAGGTTACCGCCTATCCTGTTGCCGGACTCTTCATCGACATGACCTTCTGGCCGATGGTCTGTTTCTGCGACTCCTGCCGTGCGGCGTGGCGGAAGGAGTCCGGACGCGAGATCCCGACCGTTATCGACTGGCAGAATCCCGAATGGGTCGCCTTCCAGCGCTGGCGCGAACGCTCCATGGCGGAATTCGGACAGATGCTGACCGATCACGTCAAACGTCTCCATCCGGAGATGAGCGTAACGCATCAGTTCTCCCCGGTTCTCCACGGCTGGTTCCTCGGGCAGAGCTCCGGAACGGCGGATGCCTCCGATTACGCATCCGGCGATTTCTACGGAGGAAAGGCGCAGCAGAGGATCGGAGCAAAAATCTTTTCCGCCTACTCGAAACATCAGCCGTTTGAATTCATGACCTCGCGCTGTGTCGATTTGCACGACCACACCTCGACCAAGTCCGACGACGAACTCTTTCTGCATGCAGTCACCACGCTCGCCAACGGAGGCGCCTACTTCTTCATCGACGCGATCCATCCGGACGGCACGCTGAATCGGAATTTCTATCAGCGCCTCCACAAGACCGTGCGCCGTCTGGAGCCGTTCAAGGAGATGGTGAAAAAACATGTTCCAGTCCTCTCCGCCCGGACCGCTCTCTATTTTTCCATGACCGGATGCGTGAACGAATCGCTGAACGGCGTCCCGATTTCAAAAATGAGCGAGGGCGGAGGAAATATGGACAACCGGAAAAACGCACTGGTCGATGAAATCACCGCGGCTGGCGCGATCCTCAGCAAACTTCACATTCCGTACCGGGTTGTCACAGACCGGACGAGCGATTTTTCGGAATTCAAAACCATGATCGTCTGTGCCGCGGCGTACCTGTCGGACGCGGAGTGCGAACGGCTCCGGAGCTTCGTGGAAAACGGCGGAACGCTGATCGCCACCGGAAAGACCTCTCTTTACGATCCAGAAGGCCGATGCACCGGCGATTTCCGTCTTGCCGACGTCTTCGGAATCTCCTGGAGCGGGAAAATGACCGATGCGGTCAGCTATCTGGATCCCGGAAAAGGAAGGGATCTGATTTCGGTCCGCGGCCCCTGCTCCCCGCTGGTGAAAGCGACCACGGCGGAGGTGCGCGGAACGGTCGTCCTCCCGCATTTCCCCTGCGACGATCCGGAACGCTATGCCTCGATCCACTCCAATCCGCCGGGTATCCCGACGGAATACGCAGGACTCACAATCAACCGCTGCGGCAAGGGGCGATGCATCTATCTCTATTCTCCGCTCCTGATGCACCGCCAGTATTCACAGGAGCAGTTCGGAATGGAACTGTTCGCGGAATTCGCGCCGGAATTCGTGACCGCGTCGGAACATCTTCCGGGAAGCACGGAACTCACCTTGCTGAAGAGCTCAAAGGAAAATGCATATCTGCTCGGAATCGTCAACTATCAGGAGGAACTGCCGAACATCCCGCTGCATGAGGTTTCGATTTCGATCCGTCTGCCGGAAGGATTCATTCCGGAACAGCTGGTCCGCGCATCCGACGGAACGGATCTGGAATTCACCTTCCGGGACGGTGTTCTCTCCATTCAACTGCACACACTGCAAAATGCGGAAATCTTAGAACTCAGGGAGAAGAAAAAATGAATCAGCTGAAACTTGCATTCGAATCCGGAAACGGGATTCTGCGTCTGGCACCGAACTGGGTACCGCGCTCCTTCTGCATTCC
Source organism: uncultured Lentisphaeria bacterium (assembly GCA_905197955.1). GTDB lineage: Bacteria > Verrucomicrobiota > Lentisphaeria > Victivallales > UBA1829 > UBA1829. The sequence continues at coordinate 25,634 of CAJKAR010000021.1, forward strand.
GGGACGGCGCATCAAACTGCATCCGGACGACTACTACGCGCTTGGCGGCGAACGCGGCGGCATCGACGAACGGTGGTTCGCCTCCACAACTCCGGCGGACAACGGGCCGCTGACTCCGAAAGACGAAGGGGTCAGCCGGGTGGTCTGCGAAAACAACGAACTTGTCACTCTGCGCGATGCGGTCGAAGAGCTCGGCGCGGATCTGATCGGGGAACGGCTCTGGAACGAATATCACGCATGGCCGATCTTTTCGAAATTCTTCGACAATCTCGGTCCGCTGCCGCACCACATCCATCACCGGGACCGGCACGCAAAGCTCGTCGGACAGCGCGGCAAACCGGAATGCTACTATTTTCCTCCTCAGCTCAATAATCACGGAGGACATTTCCCGTACACATTCTTCGGTCTGGAACCGGGAACAACGAAAGATCAGGTCCGCGAGTGTCTGAAAAATTTCACAAAGGGCGACAACAAACTGACCAATCTTTCCCGCGCCTATCGGCTTGAGCCCGGAACCGGATGGGATGTCCCGCCCGGACTTCTCCATGCGCCGGGAAGCCTCTGCACCTACGAGCCGCAGGCGGCGTCGGATGTCTACGCCATGTACCAGTCGCTGGTGGACAACCAGATCGTGCCGGAATCCCTGCTCTGGAAAGACTGTCCGAAAGACAAACTCGGCGATTATGACTATCTGCTCGACGTCATCGACTGGGAACTCAATGTCGATCCGGAATTGAAAGCGCATCGTTTCATGAGTCCGCGTCCGGTCCGTCCGGAAGCAGAAATGCTGGAAAACGGATACCGCGAACTCTGGGTCTGCTACAAGTCCGATGCCGTCAGCGCCAAGGAACTGACCGTTCTGCCGGGCCGGACCGCCATCATCCGGGACTCCGCCGCCTACGGTCTCATCATGATGCAGGGGCACGGCACCATGAACAATCTGAAACTCGAAACACCCGCACTGATCCGCTTCGGACAGCTCACTTACGACGAATATTTCGTCTCCGAACAGGCCGCTCGGAAAGGCGTGAAAATCGTGAACGAATCTCTATCCGATCCGCTGGTCATGCTGAAACACTTCGGCCCGGCGAATCCCGATCTGAATTGAAACTGCATTCCACGCGGGAAGCCTTCCGGATCTGCAAGGATCGGAAGGCTTCTCTCTTTTTTCCCAGTTTCACGTCCAATTTCACTTATCATTTATCAACAAAGTGAAAAGTTATGTGATAAGTATACACCCATGAAGCAATCGTCATTTCTTCTTGTTTTCAAGTATAAAAACAAACTTTTTTTCCATTTTTTCAAAAAGAACCATTGACTTTTTTAAGAAATATCGTATAATAAAAGTGAAAAGTTAAGTGATACATAAAACAGCAAAAAAAACTTAGGATTCGCGCATGCCTCCGACTGAAAAAACAGATTTTATGAAAATACGGCAATATGTTATAAATACAATCGCCGTGAAAGGGGCGCAGCCGGTCCGCTTTCCGTCCAGCCGAAAGCTGGGAGAGATGTTCAAGGTCTCCCAGCCGACCGCCCTGCGCGCCATTCAGGATTTGATCGCGGATGGATATCTCGAACCATGTCGCGGCGGAGGAACGATATCGCGTCAGGTGGAACTGTCACAGGATTTTTCCGGGACCAGAATCTTCGGATATATTTTCAATGACGGAAAAATCTCATTCTACGGTTTTTACGCCATGCACCTCCTCGCGGAAACAGCCCTTGAACTGACCCGGAGGCACATTGGCTATCAGGTACAGGATATTCATGTGGAAACTCCGTCACTCCTGCGAAAAGAAGTGCGGAATGCCAACCTTTCGGGATTGATTCTTCTGTCAGCCGATCCGCCAATCATGACTCAGGCGCTGAAATTAAAAAAGGAAGGATTCCCTGTTGTCTCGTTCACCCGCGATGCGGAAGGAATCAGTTCCGTTTACGATCCGCTGGAGGAACTGTACCGCGATATTCTCCTGAAACTTTTCGCGGAAGGGCGGACGCATATTCTGGTCTGTTCGCATCCGCTTGCCTATATGGTCTCCGCGACCAGAAAAGCCATCCGGACTGCGTGCGAAATGGCCGGAGTCTCCGAAAAGCAGGTAATTCTTCTCTGCGAAGGATTCACGAAAGATCAGGAAAAACTTCAGGAACTGCTGACATTTGGAGTTAAATTTGAAGGAGTCGTATTTCCCAATCCATTCCTCTGTTCCACAATCCGGGCAAAACTGGACATCGAAAACGAATGCCGGATTGTCCTTGATGAAAGCAGAATGTATGACAATTTAAATTTTTCCGGCTATGTCGTCAAATACGATTATCCGCCTGCCGTCCGGATCATGATCGACAATCTGATTGCACAAACAGAAACACCGGAAAAAGCGCCTCTGCTCAAAGAAAAAATTCAATATCGTATTTTCCAGGTCCGCAACGGAGTCATATTACCGGAATAAATCTTGACCATTCAAGAAGGAGAAAAGATCTCATGAACAGAAAATCAAGGAAAACGGAATCGCACTTCCAAAGAGTGATCGGAAGTAAAAAAAGTTGTATCTATTTTATATTGATAGAGCTTTTAGTTGTAATTGCAATCATTGCAATTCTTGCATCGCTTCTTCTTCCGGCGCTGAGAAGCGCGAGAAACAAGGCAAAAGACATCAACTGTGCAGCCAACCTGAAACAGATCGGGACCTATATGACACTATATCTCAATGATTTTGAAGGATTTTTCCCGCCCCCCGCGCAGGAATCCCCGTTACCATCCGCATTCCGATCCACTGATGGCTGGGATGATATTCTGTACAGGCAGTATATCCAACCCGGCGTTATCACTGGAGGATGTCAGTGGAACACCGTGACCAACGCGCCGCGTTACGGTCTTTTTCACTGCCCTTCGCAGGAGAAATGGGGTGAAACGAACCAATATGCCATCAATTGCATCCTGAATCAGACCTTTCTGAATCTGTCAAAAATCACCCGAGCATCCGCATTCATGATGTGCGTCGATCAGGATGCCTCCCGCGCCGACAACTGGGACGGCAACCGCTGGATCAACACTATCAACAATCCGGAACGAATTGATCCCAGACACAGCGGTATGTCCGCCAACCTGCTGTATGTCGATGGCCATACCGCCAATTTGAAACATACGACAATTGATTACGAATCAAGCAGACGATGGAGTTCAAAACCATCCTTCTGGAATCCTCAAATCTAAAAAATCAATTCAGAGGAAACAACAACTATGAAATGGCATCGGATTCTTCTTTCCCTTCTGATTCTTTCCACGGCAAGCCTGTCTATTGCGGAGGAGTGGAAACTCGAAACAAAAGGCTGGCGCTGGCAGGGTTCGGGAAAAGCATCCGTTACTCAAACCGACGGACAACTGAATCTCCGGCTGTACGGAAGTTACATCCTGACAAAATCCATCCCACTGAAAGCGAAATGGAAAGGAATCCTCTTCACATTCCGAATGAAAACGGAAAAGGTCGTCAAAGGAAAACAGCACTGGGCGGACGCCCGTTTTCAGGTTCTCTTCTATGACCGGAATGGAAAACAGGTCGGCGGCTGGCCGCCCTTCGCCACGGCAACGGGAACAAGCGATCGCAGAAGAGAGATGTTTTATAAAATTCCATCTGGAGCTTCCGAGGTCCGGATCAGTCCTTCGAATCTGGGAGTCTCCGGGAAAGTCGAATTTCTCGATCTGCACGTCTATCCCATGACAACCGATAAAATCACGGATCTCGATGCGCGTCCGCCGGAAGGTTCCGCCGAGGATCATATGAGTCTGAAGGGAGCGGAAACGCTCAAAAACGGACAGAGAGAGCAGATCTGCCTGAACGGTCTCTGGCAATTCTATCCGCTGAAAAACGGAGTCGATCCGGCATTGCAACTTCCGGCAAAGGGAAGCGGATGGTGCTGGTTCAAAGTCCCCGGAGCGTGGCCGTCGTGGGGAAATCAGACGGCGGAATCCGCTCAGGCGATCATCGTATCGCCCTTTGCAACGGAAAAAATCGACACGCTCAAACTCAACGAGGCATGGTACCGCAGAATCTTCACCGTGCCCGCGGAATGGAAAGGCAGACGGATCCTCCTGAACTTCACCATGCTCCAGACCAACGCACAGGTTCTCGTGGACGGCAAACGTGCCGGCGAAGTCTATTTTCCCGGCGGAGAACTTGATCTGACCGGAAAACTCCTTCCGGGAAAACAGCAGGAACTGGCAATTCTGGTCACTGCCAATCCCGGCAAAAGCAACGTGCATTTCATGGCGCCGGATGTCATCATCAATACGCCGGCAAAGCTCGGATTCCGAGGCATCACAGGCGATCTGTATCTCAGTGCAATTCCCTCTGCGGGGAATATTCGCGACGTGCGGATCACAACCTCCGTTCGCCGGCAAACCATCTCCTGCGACACCGCTCTGGAACATCTCCCGCCCGGAGAATATCTCCTGAAAGCGGAAATCTTCGACGGCTCCGCCAAAGTCCGGGAGTTCCGTTCCGAGCCGTTCCGCATTGTCAAGGAATCACCGCTCCTCCGCAAAAACTTTTCCGCAACCTGGAGAAATCCGAAACTCTGGGATACGAATCATCCGGAAAATCTCTACCGGGCAACGATCACCCTGCTGAAAAAGGACGGATCCGTCATCGACACCCTTTTCCCGGAGGAATTCGGATTCCGGGAATTCTGGACCAGCGGCAGAAACTTCTATCTGAATGAAAGCGTGATCCATCTGCGCCAGTTTGCCCACGGACTGAACTGCGGAGCGGCAAACATCTCCTGCCGGGAAAATGTGGTAAACGTGCTGAAACGAGTCAAAGAAGCGAATTTCAATTCGGTTTTCGGTGTGGACTACGCTTTCCGTCCGGGACAGGTCGGCTACATTGACCACTCCTATCGGGAAAGCTCAAAACTGGGACTTCTCACCGCCCTGACTCTGCCTCACGCCGCCCAGTACAACTGGAATCTGGATGATCCGAAGGAAAACGCCCGTTACCGCAGGCACGCGGAACATCTCATCCGCCGCTTTCAGAATCTTCCCGGCATCGTGATGTACGCCATGACCCACAATGCCACGGGAGACATCGCGGATCAGAATCCCCTGAAAATGGGAATGCCGAACACCTTTCCTGCAAACAACAAGACCATGCAGGCTCTGAAAGCCGAAGCCATCGTCCGGGAACTGGATCCCGACAAAGTGATCTATCATCACGCGGGCAGTCCCGGCAACGGAATCTTCGGTGTGAACTGCTATCTGAACTGGGCGCCCGTTCAGGAACGCAGCGACTGGTTCGAACACTGGGAAAAACACGGCACGCGCCCGCTGATGCTGAGCGAATGGGGACTGCCGCACCGCGCAAGCTACTCCAGTTTCCGCGGAGGAGCGGGCATCTGGTTCCGGAAAAATCCGCAGTGCTTCTGGGTCGAGGAATACAACGCCGAACATCTCGGGGAAGAGGCGTACCGTCTGACGCAGGATCATCTGGATTTTCTCGAAATGCAGACGAAAAACACAGGAAACAAACCGATCTATTTCTCTCTGGACGGAGACAAACTGCTGCGGACCTGTCAGACGGTTCTGAAGGAATTCGTCGGCGAAAATTTCCCGGCGTTCCGAATCCGCGGACTCTCCTCCATCGCGCCGTGGGACAGCTCGTGGTTCTGGGATAAACTGGAGCCGCAATGGATCTCCGTCGACAATCCGGATGCGTTCCGGAATCTGAAAAGACCCGGCATCTCGCCGGACCGCTTCCACACGCCCGGAACCCGATTCGCATGGAATGAAACAGACGGAACAGGATCATGGAAACTCACAAAACTCGGCGAAACCGTAGCGGCGGCCTTTGCGGACCGTCTCGCCATGATCGCCGGAAAGACGGGAGACTTCTCCGAAAAAGGACATAATTTCCGTCCGGGCGAAACCGTCAGCAAACAACTCATTGTCGTCAACGACTCACGGGAAACTCTCCGTGTTCTCTGCAAAGCCTCCGTTCCCGAACTGAATCTGAATCTGGAAAAAGAACTCACGATCCCAACCGGAAGCCGCGCATCCATGCCGGTTCAGTTCCGGATTCCGGAGAAATTCACAGGAAAAACAATCTGCCTGAACGCGGAATTTCTCTTCCCGGATCAGACTCGATCCACAGACTCCATCCGGCTTGATGTGATCCGGCCGATCGCGAAAAAAACGATCCGCGGACTCGGACTCTACGATCCCGAGGGAACCGCCGCTCCGCTTCTGAAGGAACTCGGACTCTCCTTCCGGAACATCCGGACGCAAAACGATCTTGCCGGAATCGAACTCCTTGTCATCGGAAGAAAGGGAATGAAGGAGTTCCCGTTCAAACTGGCGGAAAAGATCGAAAACGGACTCAAACTTCTCGTTCTGGAACAGGAATATGAGGATCTGCTGAGAATGGGGCTGCGTGGAAACATACAGGGATTGCGCAAAGTGTTTCCGCTGTCGCCGGAATTCGAACATCTCCACTGGTGGCGCGGCTCCTCGACTCTGACAACGCCGTTCCTTGAGCTGCCCGAACACGAAAGCGGATATCCCTCGTGGAAATTCAACGACATGTACAGCAGTCGAGTCTGGCGAGCCGGCAACCGCGGCAATGTATGCAGTGTCCTCATCGAAAAAGCTCCGGCGGGAAATTTCCTCCCGCTGATGCAGGGCGGATTCGATCTCCAATACGCTCCGCTTCTGGAGATGAAGAGCGGAAAAGGTACCGTTCTCTTCTCCCAGCTGGATCTTTCCGGAAGGACGGAATCCGATCCCGAGGCCCTCACGATCCTCCGGAAACTCCTGGATCGTCTGGAACAGGCGAAACCGCATGCGGCAAGACCGGTCGTCTACCGGGGCGGAGCGGAGGGAAAAGCGCTCCTGAAAAAACTGAATATCGCCTTTTCTGAAACGGAACAGCTCCCCTCCAACGCTCTGCTGACGGCGGGCCCCGGCGCAAAACTCGCGGATCTGAAGGGACGGATCGAAAACGGACTCGATGTCCTTGTCATCGCTCCGGAAAAATCGGAACTGGAACGAATCCTTCCAGCGGGAACCGTGCTTCAGTCGGGCAGATTCTTTCCCGCTTATGTCTCCGGACTCAAAAAGCATCCGGAATTCGCGGGGATCTCGAATGCGGATCTGCACTGGAGAAAGCCGATTACCCTCTCATTCGATCCCTCAGGCGACGGCGGACGCGCACTGCGGATTTTCCGGATCGGGAAAGGACGCCTGATCGTCAGCCTCATTGCGCCGTGGATGTTCGAGGAACAGGAATTTCAATACAGGACCTCGTTCCGCCGGAGTGCGTTTCTGCTCTCCCGTCTGTTCCGGAATCTCGGGGCGGCGGACGCCTCCGGAAGCGCGATCATGTTCGACAGGGATTATCTGGCGGCTCGCGGAATCGAACTGAAAAACGGCTGGAAAGGAATCGCCGATCCGCAGAAGACCGGTCGCAAAAACGGATTCTGGAAACCGGAGTTCAAACCGGGAAGCAACTGGCGCACAGTCAAAGTCAACAGAGCCTTCGAGTCGCAGTTCCGGGATCTGCGAAATTACGATGGATTCTTCTGGTACCGTCTCAACTTTGATCTGAAAGGGGAAATCCGGCCGGATGCGGAGTATCTCCTCAACATTCCGGCAGTCGACGACGAATCCTGGTGCTGGCTCAACGGCCGCTTCATCGGAGAGCTCTCCGCCCGAACCAATCCGAACGACTACTGGTATGCAAAACGAATGCACCGGTTCAAAGGAAATCTACTGAAAAAACGGAACAATACTCTGGTCATTCTCTGCAACGATCTCCGAAACACCGGAGGAATCTGGGGAATTCCAGCAATCAAAGCCGCAGACGGTCTCAGGCTCTATGCGGACACCCCCGTTGCAGATGACAATCCGTATCGTTACAGCCGCTGGTAAATAGAGGAGGTTTTCCGGAGAAAATCCCCCCGTTCCTTCTCCGGAAATACCCGTGGAACCGAAATAATGATTCCTCCCCGGGATTTGCATTTTCATCTTCCGGATGATATGGTATCTCCATTTTCAAACATAAGAAAAGGAGAAGTCTCTATGAGCCGTATCTACGCGACCTCGAACGACAAGGTCTGTTCCCGGATCGGACACTGCATGCGCCTGTTTCTGCTTCCTGCGATGCTTCTTCTGCTCGCGGCAACCGCCGTCGGATGCGCGGATCACCCCCACCATCATGCGCCGCCCCCGAGGCCGGAAATGCGTCCGCATCGGCCCGCGCCTCCGCCGAGACATGCGAACAGATCCCATCAGCCCGCACCTCTACCGGGACAGGAAAGCCGTCCGCAACAATCACCGCCGCCCCCGCCGCGCTGACTCCATCCGAACGGCATCCACAGCGGAAACGGAATTTATTTTTCCCGTTTCCGCTTGTATCTGAATTTCCTCTGTGATACAGCAGAGATTCCCCACGCAAAAAAGTTTCTCACAAACAAGCAATTTTCAAGGAATACTGGCCATGAAACAGACAGTCTGGCTGATGCTGGCAGATCGGAACGCGCCCGACCTTTTCTTCGCGGTAAGTTCGGTCTGCAATCTTGCCCGGAACAGCGGCGTGCTGTTCAGCTCTTACTTTGAAACAAGACGGAACGGACAACTCTTCGCGGAAAGCGGTTCCACGATTCCCGGCGGACACCATTTTCAGGATTTCAATTATCTGTGCGCCGTTGCCGATGTCAAAGTGATCCGATATGGAAACGCATATGTATTTGACTCCTCCATCCGGAATTTCGGACTGGAAGTCATCGCGGAGGCGGAACGACCTGCGGAACTGTACCGTCAGCTGCTTGATTACACGGGCGGCACTTTCCAGCCGGAAACGCTCTATTTCGGATTGAACCATCCGATCCGGAACGGAAACGGACAGGAAATCCGTCCGGAACCTTATCAGTATCCGGAAATCCTGAACACCGCCGCTCTCGCATTCTCCCCTTCCGACGGAGAAGCGGCAAAAGAATTTTACGCCGAAGGAATGGCGGTCCGCTCCTGTTTCTGTTCGCCGGAGGAGAACGACTCCTTGCAGAAACTCTATCCGCAGCTGGAGATCATCGACCGGATCCAGCCGGATGATGACTGGAGATCCATCACGCTCCGCATCGCGGAACGGTGGAAACACAAGGCGAAAAGCGTCTTTTTCGGCGATCCCGATGCGCTCTTCTGCCGGATTCCCGAGGAAGCCCGCAGAGAAAGCGTCGCTCTCTACGCTCCGGCAGTTCATCCGGCCCCGAAAGAGATCAAGGTCAGTTCCTATATCGAAGGGCACTCCGCGGCAGCGGAGGATACGGCTCGTCTGGCACGGGAGATTGGGAACCCCGTTCTCTGCGGCCGTCAGACTCTGGATGGAGATATTCTTCTCTGGTCGCGGAGCGGACTCTGTATTCAGATCGTGGATCCGAACCGGCCCGCATTTCCGGTCATCGACGAGTTCCCGCAGGTCTGGACCAGGACAAAAGACGAAGACCGGGATTTCTTCGAGGACTCCATCTCCGACGCCACCTTGCGCCAGTGGGCCCATGAGGGAAAACGTCTGACCACCCTCCTCTGGCACTCCGGAGAAATCGCCCACAATGAAGCCATGATCAATCTTCTGGAATGTGCCGCAATCAACAAAGTGAAAATGGGAATCGGCGTTCATGCGCAGCGTTATGAAACCTGTCCGCAGCTCTGGGAGCTGATCCGCATTCCGGAACGGCTCGGCGGTTCTATGGAGTTCATCGAACCGCTTCTCTACTCGGGAGGACTCGGCATCGCGGCGGAAATCAATCTGCCTCCGGAATCCCTCGGCGGACTGATCCGGGAAGCAAAAGAGCGGATCAGACGGATCGCGGGCGACGACGCCGTCCCGCGCGGTCACTACTGTTTCCTCGATTCCGATACCGAAACCCATCTGAAATACCGCTCCGAAATCTGGGACGCCATCGCCGAGGCGGGAATGCGGTACAACATCTCGGCCTGTTCGCCGGGACGAAACAGAATTCTGGCGGAAAAAAATGGATGTCTCGTCCTGAACCAGTCCTGCCGGGTGCTGGAAAGCTCCTCCCCGTTCGTGCGGATTACCACGGCGGAAGATGTCCGCCAGCGGAGCTGCCCGATCTATCCGGGCTGGATGATTGCCACTCTGGATGCACCGGTCATAGCCTTCAATCCCTACATCTGGCGACAGGGACACCGGTTCATGGAAATGCTCAACGCCATCAAAACCGGGGGCAATCAGATCAATGTCAAGCCCTCGACGATCGCCCGCTACGCCCGGATTCTGGAGGAGGAAGGTTTTCTCCCTCCCGCCGGACCGCTGATTTGATCCCGGGAGAAGAAAGATGAAGACCATACAGGAAACACTGGAAACGGAAATCTCGGCGGAAACGGATGTGCTTATCTGCGGAGGAGGCCCCGCCGGATGCGCGGCGGCAATCGCAGCGGCAAGAAACGGATGCAGCGTCATTCTGACGGAATATCAGAGCTTCCTCGGCGGAGTTCCGGCGGCTGCCGGAGTCAACGGAATCGGAACCTTCTACTGGGATCTCGACGGGCGCGTCCTGATCTCCGGAATTCCGCAGGAACTCGTCAGCCGGATCTATCTGGCAAGCGACGGAAACAAAGAGTTCCTGAAAACCATCTTCACCCCCCGCGAAGGCGCGCCGGATTACAAGGAGACATTCGGAGGATTCTTCCTGAACAGCAATCCGGAAATGGTGAAAATCATTCTGGATGAGATGATGCGGGAAGCGGGAGTCCGTGTTCTGCTGGAAACACAGGCGGTCCGGCCGCTCATGGACGGCAAAAAAGTGATCGGTGCCGTTACGGAATCGAAGTCCGGGCGAAGGGCGATCCTCGCACGAACCGTCATCGACTGCACCGGCGACGGAGATATCGCCGCCCGCGCAGGCGCCGAATTCGAAACAGGACGCCCCGAAGACCATCTCTGCCAGCCGATGAGCCAGATCTTCGTCACCAGCGGCACAAATTATCCGGACCTCTATTACGGCACCGGTGAGGACCCCGATCCCAATCCCCTCACCCGCTTCCGTTTCCGCGGAGCCGTGAAGGACGCACGGGAAAAAGGCATCCTCAAGGAGAATCCCAACGACATCCTCTGCGCCGCCACCCCGCTCTCGCGAAACGATCCAACCGTGCGGGCGGTCAACTTCACCCGAATCCAGAAGTATTCCGCTCTCGACACGGATCAGAAAAGCGCCGCCCTCGCCGCCGGACGGAGACAGGTTCTGGAAGCCATGCGCTTTATCCACTCCTATGTTCCCGGCGGAAGCAATGCCAAACTGGCGCAGATCTATACCACGATCGGCGTCCGGGAGAGCCGCCGGATCACCGGGGAGTACCGGCTGACCGCCGATGATGTCATGCAGGGACGCAGATTCCCCGATTCCATCGCCCGCGGTCTCTATCTGCTGGATATCCACAATCCGGACAAAGTGGGAGTCCCTTCCACGCTGATCCGTCTGAAACAGCCTTACGACATTCCGTTCCGGATTCTGGTACCGCGCGGACTCGAAGGAATTCTCGTGGCGGGACGCTGCGTGTCGACGGATCACATCGCGCTCTCAAGCTGCCGGATCATGTCCCACTGCATGGCGATGGGCGAAGCCGCCGGAACCGCCGCGGCTCTGGCAAAGCAGACCGGAACCGCCGCCGGACTCGTCGATCCGGAAGCCCTGCAATCGCTCCTTTCCGCCAACGGAGCCAATCCCCGCGGCCCGGCGGAAGGATAAGGCATCCAGCCAGAAACAGACACCAATCCGATTCCCCGGCAGATGGATTTCAAAAACATCCGCCGGGGAATCTTTTTTTCAGAACAAATCTTCCTTTCTCTCTTCCATTTCCAGAAAAATTTCTTAAAAAAAGAGAAAAAAGCTCTTGCTTCGTCAGGATACCTAACATATAATAAAAATAGACCAAAGAAAAAAAAGTCGGAGTTGCAATGCAGAAAAAAGCCCCAAAACGTGATCAGCTTTATGAATCGCTGAAAGCCGCAATTACCGGAGGAATCTATGCCCCGGGAAGTCAACTGCCGAAAGAGGTGGAATTTGCGGAAGAACTCGGGGTCTCCCGCAAGACGCTCCGTCACGCACTGGAACGACTCGAAAACGATCATCTGATCGAACGGCTCAGAAGCAAGGGAACCTTTGTGCGATTCCGCCGTTATCTTGTGCTTGCGGATAACAATGAGGATCTCTGCATGCCGTACAACTATATTATTCCGGGCATCATCCGGACTGCGGAACGAATGGGGTGCGCGGTTTCCATCTGCGCGTTTTCCGAACTGGAAAATCTGACGGAGGAACAGGTTTCTGCCAGCATCAAAGCCCAGCAGAACGCAGGCTGCATTGTCATTACCAACAAGATTGATGAGAATACACGCATCTATCAGCAGTTGAAGCATCTGCCGCTGCCGGTGGTGCTGGCGCACGGACATCCGTCGGATCACGTTTTCACGGGCTGGCCGACCGTCGCATACGAGGAACGGACGGCGTGGCGCGCTGCGTTTGAATATCTGAAAGAACTGGGACATCGAAGAATCGCCGCCGGCTGCCATCGTTCGGATTTAAAAGAGATCCGCGGCTGGAAACAGGAGAAGTTCCTTGCTATGCTCGAAGAACTCGGACTCGATGCGGATCCGAAGCTGCTGTTTTCCCTGAACGTTCGAGGAGGAAACGCAGATCAGGCGATGCATCGTCTCTTCCGGGAACAGAAACCGCCGACCGCGGTCGTCTGTTACAGTGATTTCTGGGCACCGCATATCTACCGCAGTCTGGAAAAGTTGAATCTGCGGATTCCGGAGGATGTTTCCATCATGGGGTTCTGCGGAGCCCCCATGGGACGCTATCTTTCCCCGACCCTCTCAACCATTGATTTCCAATATGAAAAAACCGGAGAGATGGCTCTGCGGATGCTTCTGGAACATATGCATCCGCCTCTGGAAATCGTCGATTTCAAACTGGATCCCCGAAATAGCACCGCAAAACTCAATCCATCATAAAAAACTCATCCAGGAAAGGATTTTACCATGAAAACAATACCAAGGAAAAAAGAGATTGACTCAAGTACGGTTCCCCGTAAATGGAAAACGAGTTCCGTTTTCACATTGATAGAACTCCTGGTCGTAATCTCCATCATAGCGATTCTGGCATCGATGCTTCTTCCTGCGCTCAACAAGGCGAGAATCAAGGCGAGATCCGCAAACTGCGCCGGAAATTTGAAGAATGTCGGACTTGCTCTTCTGACCTACAGCGGCGATTTCAACGAGTACATGGTACTGCCCTGTCAGGCGGATATTTCAGGACAGGGCAGCTACGATACCGACCGCTGGCACATGGTTCTGTGGAACTGCGGATATCTGAAAATGAACAAAGTGCTTTACTGTCCGGAAGCGGCAAGCAGAGGAAATGTGAACTACGGGAGCAGTCACACCCTACCATGGTGGAAAACGGGAAATGTCTACGGCGTCAACCGGGCAACGTTCGTCTACAACTGGAGCATCACCCGCAGAATCAAACTGACGGAAATTAAACGTCCCTCCAGCCGGATCTATGCGGCGGATACCATCAACGGCGTGGAAGGGACCAACTATATGAAACACGCTCTTGATGTTGCCAAAACAAGCAGTACCAACGGAGTCTTTTACCCCTATCATGAATTGGACTGCAACATGGTCTGGGTTGATGGCCATGTCGCTGCCAAAAGGGCCGCGACTCCTACACGCACAGGTGTATGGGATGTGCTTCCCATAAATCCCAAATATCCCACCGGATGGGGAAAAACTCTCTATCTCTACAACGACTAAACACAGGATCCAAACTCATTATGATGTACAGAACTCTCCTGCACTCGCTTCTTCTCCTTTCTGCCCTCCCCCTCCTCTCCGGTGCGGAAAAAAGCTCAAAGCTTCTTTTCGACTTTTCCGGAATGCAGACCGGAATCCGGAAAATGGGAACCAGCAATTATGAAATCAGAAACGGAACACTGAACCTTCATGTTCCGGCAGACAGCCCGAAATGGTCCGGAATTCTCGTAAAAGATCCCTCCGGCAAGGGCTTCTCCACCAAAGGCTATTCCGCGATTGCTTTTGATGTACGCAATCGGACAAACGGTTTTTCCGGAGAACTTCAGGTGGAACTGATCTGTCTGGAATCCAACAAAAAATGGCGTTATCGCAGCAAAGGCGGAGTCGCTCTGCGGCAGAACGAAACGTTTACCTGCCGGGTACCTTTTTACCGGGATCACGGTGGAAAGCTCAAGGATCCGATGCTGAGCACCGGAATCTACGTCTCTCCGGACGGATATCCGGGAAAAGACGGAAGTCAGCGCAGTCATCTGGATCGCATCGACGAGATCAGGATCTTTGTGAATTCGGTCGGCTGGCGCGGAAAGGAACATCGGTTTGAACTGTCGAACATCCGTCTGGAAAATCCGGTTGCACCGCTGAAACAGGAACTTTCCGATCCGTCGAAATTTTTCCCATGCATCGACCAGTTCGGTCAGTACAGACATGCGGAACATCGCAATCCGATCCGTTCCGACCGCGAACTGCGCGAACAGGCTCAAAAGGAACTGGAAGAGCTGAAACGCACAAAACCAAATCCGGAATGGACACGTTACGGCGGATGGAAAAATGGTCCATCCTTCCCGGCAACAGGACATTTCTATCCTCGCAAACATCAGGGGAAATGGTATCTGGTCGATCCGGAAGGAAAACTCTTCTGGGGACACGGAATTCAGGGGATCCGCTGGTCGGATACCACTCCCGTCACCCGCCGCGAACACTGGTTCGAAAAACTCCCGCCTGAAAACGATCCCCTCTATGCCCCCTGCTGGCTCACGGAATACAGCGGTGCCGCCTGGTACGAAAAAACAAAAGGCAAACTGACATCCTTCAACTTCAATCTGCGCAATCTCATTGCAAAATACGGCAGCGAATATCCAAAAGGATTCATCCGGACCACCGCCATGCGTCTGCCCGCATGGGGCTTCAATCTGATCGGGGTCAACAGTTATCTGCCGCTGACCAGAGAGGCAAAAATTCCGTATATTCACAATCTCGGCGGCCGCCGTCCGAAACTCAATGGGGGCAAAGGGGTCTTCTTCGATGTCTTCGATCCGCAGTATCCGCAGAAACTGAAAGAGGAATTCACCGGACGATACCGCTTCACGCTCAACGATCCTTACTGCATCGGCTACTGCATCGACAATGAAGTGAAATGGGGAAGCGCGAACCGCTTTGCCGCGGATGTCGTCCGCTCACCTGCCTCGCAACATTCCAAAAAGAGCTTTCTGGAATCTCTCAAAAAGAACTACCGCAATGACCTGAACGCCTTCAACCGGGCGTGGAAACGTAATTTCAAAACCTGGGATGCCTTTCTGACAGCAACGGATCTGCCAGAGACAAAACAGGGACTGAACGATCTTACCGCGTTCAATGACGAGATCATCCGTACCTATTTCAAAATCAACCGGGAGGTTCTGAAACAATGCGCACCGCACAAACTGTATCTTGGTTCCAGAATGCATGATTATCCGGTCCGGGTCATAGGGATTGCCGCGCCGTATCTGGATGTCATTTCGCTGAATCTGTACCGTCACTCGGTTGCGGATCTTTCACTGCCGAAAACGCTGGACAAACCCGTCATCGTCACGGAGTACCATTTCGGACTGATGGATGGAGGAATCCCCGCGGGCGGAATTCAGACCTGTGCATCCAGAGCCGACCGCAAACACGCCTATTCACGCTATGTGGAAAGCGCGCTTTCGAATCCGCAGGTGATTGGGGTCACTTACTTCCAGTGGAGAAATCAAAGTCCGGTCGGACGCTATCAGGATGGAGAAAACTTCTACTGCGGATTCGTCGATGTCACCGACCGGGGCGAAAAGGAACTGGTCGAAGCGTCAACGGAGCTCGGAAAACAACTCTATCGCTACCGTCTCCACGGCATTCCCTCCGTTCCATAAACACAAAAACGGCGGAATTCCGGAACCGATTCCCGGCATTCCGCCTCCATTCATTCACACTCACTTCAGAGTATTGAGCGACGCAGAAAATTCATTGCCCGCACTTCCCGCATGCACCTTGAGAAGCAGTTCATTTTCTCCTTTTTTCAGCACGACCGGAATCATAACCGGTTCCCGGACGCCGCCATGCATCGAATCAAAAACTTTCAGAAGTTTCCCGTTCAGCCAGACCTTTCCGAAATAATCCAGCGTCACGCCAAGAAAAACACGACGTTCCTTTTCACAGCGGATCGTGGTACGGACATAGTTCACACCGCGATTCTTCTGTCCCGTTCTCCGGAAGAGATCAACGAACTCTTCCTCCCCGGAAAGTTTTTTCCAGACTGCACCCGATTTTCTGCTTCCCGGCTCCGGCGGATAAACCGTATTCAACGCCGGAGTCGGACCATCCACACAGATATGCTCCGTTCCATAGGGCCCGGAAAGCTCCCAGACCTTTGCCGGAAGCACCTCGGTCACCAGACGCGACGTGAATTTTTTCCCCGGCAGCGGATTACCTCCCCGCTCCGAACCGCCCGCCGTCAGAAGATATGCCAGATGAACCTCCTTTTCCCCTTCAGGCACCAGAATGCTCAGCATGTGTTCCCCCGGAGTCAAGTGATCTGCGAGAAGCACCATCGAATACCCGTATCGCGTATTGGTCCGGACCTCTTTCGGAAAACCTCCATCCACAGACGCAAGGAATTTCCCGTACTTCGGACTCATGGCAAACATCACGCCGACCACGGTTCCGCGAAACGGAATATGCATCTCCGCCCCCTTTCCACTGGAACGAACCGTGCCCTGAAGAAACATATCCCACCAATGACCGACTGAAAAGGTTTTAGTCCATCCCTTCCCATCCGGGAAAGTCTGCATATCGGCATCCAGAAGAAGCGTTTTTGCACTCATCGGTTCCGGCAGCTTCACAGACACCGACGCACGAGGATCCGGCGACCTTCTCGCTCGTTCCGCAAACGGAGCCAGCTTTCCCGCAATCACCTCCCCGTAAAAAGCATGTCCCTTCCGGTTCGGATGCACGGAATCGCCCATCAGACTTTCCCACGGGATGCGGTTCTTCGAAAGATGGGGATCCAGAGCCACCTGCAGATCAATCTCCAGCAAACCGTAGTGTTCCGCAACAGCATGATGCCGCCCACGATTGGATTTGTTTTTTGCGGCAGTCTCCAGAAACACCACCGCAGGCGGATTCCTCAGAGACTTCAAACGAACGACAATCGACTCCAGAAAACGGATTGCGGGTTCATCCTTCATTCCGCCGTCATTCACGGCAAACTCCAGAAAAACAAGATCGGGCTGGCGGGCAATGACATCGCGATGCAGACGGAACACCCCCAGAGAACTTCCCGTCGCACTCATTCCGACATTGTGCACGACAACCGGACTCTCCGGAAACGTTTTTTCCAGCCACTCTCCGATCCATCCCTTTCCATCCTGCGTAATGGATCCGCCGATGAATACCGCACGCAAAGGCGCTCCCGCCGCCGCACGACGGAACACGGCTTCCACATCCTTGCCAACCTGAGCGGACAGAATACAACACACAAATCCCAGCAGAACAATCGTCAGGTAATTCTTCATTTTTTCTTTTTCCTCCGGAACAGCTGCAAAATGCTGTCCACGTTTTGAATGGTGTTTTCGATATTGTCCGGATCCAGAAGATTTTCAACATTCTTCTCGGCAAACTGCACAAGAAACTCCTTGAAATCCGGTTTCGGCCCGGAAAGGGTCCCTCCGATCTTCATCGGGATCACCAGAATTCCCAGATTCAGCGATGCCGCAAGATCCAGTCCACCAGTCAGGAGATTGACCTTTCCTGCAACGGATTCGCTTTTCAGCGTTCCCCCTTCAAACAGAAACTTGTTCAGGATCACAATACCATCCGAAACGGAAACATCCATGGTTCCCCGCTCGAATTCCACGTTTTTTGAGCCATCCAGAATTCCGGAAACATTGTCGCTTAACGTTTTAAGATCTCCGGTCAAAGCATCCAGATTCAGCGATTCCGTCAAATCGGGCACCGCATCCAGCGGAATGAACAGCAGATTCAAAGCATCAATCACATCCGCGGACGGGGCAGGAAATGAGAGATCCGCCGTCGAAGCCTTAACACTTCCCTTCAAATTCTTTTTGAAGTTCTGCGGCGTCACCCCTTTGCCTTCCATCTTCAGATCCACGGAAGACAGTGTCCCGGTCACGCCCTGATCCCGGCCCTTCATCGCAGCTTTGATCAGCGGAGGCAGAAGCAGATTTTTCATGGAAAACGCCAGAGCATATTCATAGCCGTCGGCGAAACCGGCATCCAGGGCGAATCGGAGATTCACCGGAGCACCGTTCGCAGTAAGTTTCAACGCTTCCGCCGCAATTCTGGATCCATCTATTTCCAGCGGCCCATGCAGACTCAAGACGACATCATCCGTATACTGAATTTTTTCCAATGCGAATTCAAGGATTCCCTGCCAGGCGGAGAAATCCAGCGGAGCGGGCTCCTTCGGCGGAACAACCGGAGCAGGATGCGAAACAGCACCAGCCCCTCCTGCCGGGGACTGACTCGGTCCCGCAGACGGAGTGGACAAAACACCTCCATTCGCCGACACAGCAGAAGACTCATCTCCATTTTTCAGCAGAAGCGCAAGATTCTGCAGTTTGGCGGCATCAATGAATTTTGACGCCAGCAGAAACCGGTTTCTTCCGCCATCCTGCGCTGCCTCAGGCTCCACATTGCCGGAAAGATTGAGATCCAGAAAATCCCGATGCTGTTCGGACGCCGTCAGAGAAAGGGCGTCAAGGCGCATCCGGTCTTCCGCCAGCGAAAGACGGGAACCTAACGCAAGTTCCAGCGGCTGTTCTGCTCCGGCAATGGAAAGGCCGTCCACAGTTCCGGAAAGCGAAAGTGTCTGCACATCGCGCTCGCCGCGTTCCCATTTGACGTTCATTTCCGTTTTGAACGCCCGGATTTTTCCATTCCGGAGGAACGGAAAAGGCAGAACTCCCAAAACCTGTTCATTGAGTTCAGAAAGGAAGAGTTCCGCAGATATCGGGAATCCCGTTTTCAGATCCGGAGCGGAACAGCGCAGATCGGCGGACAGGAATTTTTTCCGTTGGACCATCCCGGTCAAACGGCAGGAGTCCAGCACGACACCCGGAGGATTCATCATCGCATGCATGGAAAACGTCGAAGAAAGATCCATGGGGAGAACCGTCCCCTCATCCTTCGCAGAAACGAGGAATTCATTCAAGGAGGCCTTTCCCGTAAGAGCCATTTGTTTTCCTGTGGGTTTCGCCTTCAGCGCCAGAGAAAAGAGACCGGACTTCACGGGAAAACGTTTCTGAAGCTCCAGAAGTCCTGCAATCCGAGGCAGATTCAGATTTGCGGTTTGAAGCTCCAGAGTTCCGCTTCCCGTCAGAGTCTTTTCGCGGAAATCGCAGAGCCAGCTGAAATCCGGCGAGGTCCAGGCGGAAAGATTCAGTTTTCCGCTGCCGTCACGAAGATGGAATTGCAGAGTCTTCCACTCCAGCCCGTTCTCCCGCCTCATCGCCCGAAACGAAAAACGACTCCCGATGGAACGGATCTCCTCAAACAGAGAATCCGCGCTCAAATCGGCATTTCCTTCCGCCACGATCGCATCCCCGGCCTCTGCCACAGAGGCTGTGACATTTGCAGTCAGCACCGCATTCTTCCATGTTTTCCCCGTATAGGCCCGGATCAGAGAATCCAGCAGAGCGGAAGGAGTGGTTTTCAAGGAAGCCGAGAGCCGTCCGGAAAGAGTCTTCCACAGGATTCCGCCGCTCAGATCCGCTTTCAGCACCTCGGTCCCGGCGCCATCTTTCAAACGCAGAGAAGAGGAACGCACCAGAATCTGTTCGCCGTTCCATCCCGCATTCAGACGCATGGAAAACGCCGCACCCAGGGGGTTGATCCTCTTCCCGGAAAGAGTCATCGTTCCCGAAGAAAACTCCGCCTCGATTCCGGAAGGGATCAGAGAATCCGAAACAAAATCGACTCTGGCATTTCCGGACACGGGAGTGCGCGCAATCTCCATCTGTTCCGACTCCATGCGGAAAGCAGATTCAAAACGGATCGAGGCCCTTCCGGCGGGAAACAGATCCGAACAGAAAATGGAAAGTCCGGAAAATTCGTAAGACCCGCCTTGCGCATCGCGGATCAGGAGAGAAGAATCGGTCAGCTCCACTTTTTGAATGGCAATATTCAAAGAGTCTTTTTTCTCTTCGGGGACGGCAGTCGGAAGAGTCTCTTCCCGCTTCGGCTGAGAAGAAGATCTTGTTCCCGGCAAGGGATCGTTTGCCGGACCAGCGGGCGTAACGGATTTTCCGGGATGCGCGTATTCGATTACAAAGCCGGAGCCCCGCAGTTCCGAGACCGTCAGCTTTCTGGAAAAGAGAAAACCGACTGGATTGGCGGAAAGAGTCAGATTCTTTGCCGCGACCTTCATCTGCGGAGTCTTGAGAGCGGCATTTTCGGCATAGAAGGTCGGCGAGGAGAAAAGGGAAATGCGGCACGTCTCCGCCTGCACGTCGATTCCTGTACGCGACTTCACCATCGGCAGCCAGACATTCCGGATCATCAGAGAAGAAAGCAGCCCATGATACAACAGCAGAAGCAGCAGAAGGAACGCCGCGACGATCGCGATCCTGAGCCTGAACTTTTTGGAAAGAGCCATACCCGTCTCCCGGTTACTGCGGCTTGACAAACAGGGGGAATTCGGTAGCATTCACACTTCCGCCGCACAAGGGACACGTTTCCGGCAGAACCGAAACAGCGCGTCCGAGTTTCGGAGCTGCGGGATTGTCCGGGATTTCCCCGTCGAATAGAGTCACGAACTCATGCCATGGGCACGCGGTGCATTTGACGTTGAAAACACGGACCGTTTTACTCTGTTTCAGCTGTTCCGTGGGAGACGGACGATTTGTTTTGATAGCCATTCATCACCTCTTTTTCCTTAAATTCCGGGAGATAAGATAAGCAGGGAAACGGATTATTTCAACAAAAAAAAGATTTTTTTTCCAAGATTGCTTGTATTTGAAAAATGGCAGTGTATTATAGTCGATGTTGTTGAATTCCAGGCAATAACTGTTTATCAGGATTGTTGCCGGTTTTTCAGCGGTTTCATTTTTCGGGGAGAACCGGAAGAATGAATGTGCAGACCGGTTGTGTCTATGAAATAAAAATAGTTGATTGTAGTTTGTTGATGTCTGTTAATCCGCATTGAATCATATCCATTACGGTTGATTTCCACCAGCACGTTCGAAATCTGAAACATTGCACGCAAAATACATTCACACTGTCTTTATTCGAGCGCATCGGGTTTGCCCGCGGAATGTTTCATGATCGGTCCGGACGCGGTATGATCCTCCTGCGCCGGAGTCGTTCGGATATCATCAGCAACGGCAGAGAAATCGAGGATAAAAAAAGGGCCAAGGGGTCCGGAAAAGGTTACAGAATGAAAATTTATGTCGGAAACATGCCGTACGCCATGACGGAAGATGAACTCAGAAGTCTGTTTGAGCAGTACGGGACAGTCGCAAGCGCGAGTCTCGCCATCGACCGCGAAACACGCAGAGTCAGAGGGTTCGGATTCGTGGAAATGCCCGATGCCGGCGAAGCCAACGCCGCGATCGGCGGACTCAACGGACAGGAACAGGGCGGACGCAGACTCGTTGTCAATGAAGCCCGTCCCCGTGAGGATCGTCCCCGCGGAGCACGTCCCTTCAACCGCGCACCCCGCGCCTGACCGCTTCTTCCGCGTCAATTTGATCAGAACGGCACCGTTTTCCGAACGGTGCCGTTTTTTTGTTCCCCTCCGGCTGCTCAAAGATTCATGAGAAACCAATCAAATCTTCATTGAAAAAAAACAATCCGCTTTTATATTCTTTAATCAAATCAATTTCATTGAAACTCAGGAGAACGACACTATGGCACGAACATCCATGATTCTGCGAACTGCCGGCGCAGCAATGTTTCTTTTTGCAATGCATCTCTCGCTCCACGCGGCGGATGCGGCATGGGAGATCAAGGGGACATATCCGGCTCCGCCGCCGGTGGATGCGGCGAAACTTGCGAAGGCTCCCCGGACAGGCACACCCCGCAACATCATTCTTCTCATTGGAGACGGCATGGGGCAAGGCGCTTTGACCCTGGCCTCCCTGTATGCCTACGGAGCGCCGGGAAAACTCACGCTCGACCAGTTTCCGGTCTGCGGACTGGCCCGGACCGCCTCGGCGAACAGCACCGTCACCGATTCCGCCGCGAGCGGCACCGCTCTTGCCGGCGGCTACAAAACCAACAACGGAATGATCGGGAAGACCCCCGATAAAGTCTCCCGGAAAAGTTTTGCCGCTCTTGCCCGGGAATCCGGCAGAAGCATCGGCATCATGACAACGGATGCCCTGACCGGAGCCACGCCTGCCGCGTTTCTGGCCCATGCGGATCATCGAAGCCAGGCGGAAAAAATCGCCGCCGATCTCTCCGCCGCCGGGAGCATGATTCTCATCGGATCCGATCCGAAGCCGTTTCTCCCGAAAAAGGACGGCGGACGCAGAGCCGACAACCGCAATCTTCTCGCCGAACTCCAAAAAGCCGGATATCGGGAGGCCGCCACCCCCGAAGCCTTGAAACAACTTCCCGCAAACATCCCCGCTTACGGCTTTGTTCCCGACTGGAGCAACACCACCCTTCTCTCCCGCTTTGCCTCTGCCGCATTTGAAAAACTGAACGCAAATCCCAAAGGCTTCTTTCTCATGATCGAAGGACATTATCCGGACAAGGGCGGACATGGGAACAATCCGGATTACAGTGTCAATGGAGTTCTCATGAACAATTTCCTGGCGAAAGCGGCTCTCGATTTTGCCCTGCAGCATCCGGATACTCTGGTTGTCGTCACGGCGGATCATGAAACCGGCGGCATCAGCGCGGCTCCGAACAAAGCGAATCCGCGCAAACCGCATATTCACTATATGACGAAAAACCATACCGGAGCACCGGTCGGGATTTATGCATTCGGTCCCGGAGCAGACCGCTTCAATGCAGTTATCGAAAACACGGATATTCCGAAAACCTTTGCGGATTTCTGGCGCATCAAACTGGATCTGCCGGAAAAGGAGATCCCGCCCAAACGCTGACGCTTGTCGGAAAAGAGAGAAAAAAAACGGCGTTCCGGTCTCTGCCGCGAACGCCGTTTTTCTGTTTGAATTGAAGCGGAATCAGACAAGAGAAATGATCGTTTTCAGTGTCTGTTTCTCTCCGGCCTTCAGAATGCGGAAGTCGTTGCCGACATTCGCCGATTCAATGCAGACCATCCCATTGTATTCACGATCACCGAAATCAGGAAGACGGCGAGACTTGGCAACCCAGGGATTCCAGACAACGGTTGACATGGATCCCTCCTTCGCCACATGAATCTTCTTTTCATAGGCGGGATCGTCGATGATGCACTCGGCAGCGGAGTGATCGTAAATGCGGTCGGTTTCCGCGCGGAAGTCGATGGGGCCGTCCTGATGATGACGGGTCGAGTTCAGCGTATCAATATACTCCGCTCCGTCAAGTCCGAGAATCCGGATCGAGCTGATGTTGGAAATTCCGAAATAGGAGTGAAGCGCCTGCGTCAGCCGGAAGTCATCGGGACCGAGATTCGTAGTTGTCAGCTCCACGGTCAGTTTATCCGCCACCGTGACGGTCACATCCGCGATCAGATTCTCATACGCGAATGCCTCGAATTTCACCACCGTTTCAGCCGCCTCGGAAGCACTCTCCTTGAGTGCCCACTCGTTGATGCGCGCCACTCCGTGAGCCGGCTCCTGTGCAGGGCCGAACCAGGGCCAGCAGACAGGAATTCCTCCGCGGATCGGTTTTCCCGGTTCCGCCCAGCTCTCTTCGGAGAGCCAGAGCACTTCCCGTTCCCCCGCGGGCCGATAGGAGAGCACATGAGCGCCATGCAGAGCGATTTTCGCTTCGGCGGCATCGTTCCGGATCTGGAGGATCGGAAGATTCTTCCACGTCTCAAGTTTCAAAGATGATGTTTCTGTCATAATTTTCCCCTTCTTTCCGATTGAAAATTTCTCTTGACAGAATATAGTAGTTCGTTCGTATTATTCAACGGAAAAGGCGACCGAATATGACAAAAAATCGTAAAAATATCCGAGACCTCCTCAAAAAACGCATTCTTGTGCTCGACGGAGCCATGGGAACCATGCTCCAGGCACAGGGGCTGACCGACTCCGATTTCAACTGCGGCGTCTTCGCGAATCATCCAACGCCCCTCAAGGGAGATAACGACGTACTCTGCATCACCCGTCCCGACGCGGTCAAGGCCGTTCACAAAGCCTATCTCGACGCGGGAGCGGATATCATCGAGACCAACACCTTCAATTCCAACGCGATCTCCCAGGCCGAATACGGTCTTCAGGACCGCGTCTATGAACTGGCATACGCCGGAGCGAAAATCGCGCGGGAAGCCGCCGATGAAGCCGAAGCGGCAACTCCGGACAAACCCCGTTTTGTCGCAGGAAGCATGGGGCCGACCGGACGGACCGCCTCCATGTCGCCTTCCGTCGATGACCCTGCCTCACGAAATGTCACCTTCGACGAGCTCGCCGAAACCTATCAGCTTCAGGCAGAAGCGCTGATCGACGGCGGAGCGGATCTGCTTCTCGTCGAAACCATTTTCGATACTCTCAACGCCAAAGCCGCCGTCTACGGCATTCAGAAGGCGATGGGAACCCGGAGCATCCGCATTCCGGTCATGCTCTCCGCAACCCTCAGCGATGCCAGCGGGCGCATGCTCGCCGGGCAAAGTGCGGAAGCATTTCTGATTTCCGTTCTGCATACGGAGGAGCTGCTTTCGGTCGGATTCAACTGTGCGCTCGGGGCCGAAGAGATGCGTCCGCATCTGGCGGAGCTTGCGGCAAAAGCGCCGAGCCTTGTCAGCGCCCACCCGAATGCAGGATTGCCCGATATCTTCGGAAAATATGCGCAGACTCCGGAACGGATGGGAAGCATCATCCGGGAATTTGCGGAAAGCGGACTCATCAACATTGTCGGCGGCTGCTGCGGAACCACGCCTGCGCACATTGCAAAAATAGCCGAAGCGGTCGAAGGACTCGCGCCGCGCGTGCCGCCTGTTCCGGAGCCGTGCCTGCGTCTTTCCGGACTCGATCCGTTCCGAGCGGGAAAAGAGATGAATTTCATCAATATCGGAGAACGCACCAATGTGGCTGGCTCGCGTAAGTTTCTGAATCTGATCAAGGCGGGCAATCTGCCGGAGGCAATGGCTGTGGCGCGGCATCAGATTGAAAACGGGGCGTCCATCATCGACGTCAACATGGACGACGCCATGCTCGACTCCCCCGCCGCGATGAAACGTTTTCTTCTTTATCTAGCCTCGGAACCGGAGATCGCGCGTGTGCCGGTGATGGTGGATTCCTCCAACTGGGAGGTTGTCAAAACCGCGCTGCGGTGTCTTCAGGGAAAAAGCATCGTCAACTCCATCAGTCTGAAGGAGGGCGAGGAGGCGTTTCTCGAAAAGGCAAAGGAGATTCACCGTCTCGGAGCGGCAATTCTGGTCATGGCCTTCGACGAGAACGGACAGGCGGATACCCTCCCCCGCAGAATCGACGTCTGCAAACGCTCCTATGACCTGCTGACCCGGAAAGCCGGAATCGCTCCCGAAGACATCGTCTTCGATCCGAACATCTTCGCCATCGCAACCGGAATGAAGGAGCACGATCATTATGCGGTCGATTTCATCGAAGCGGTCCGGTACATCCATAAGAACATGCCGCTCTGCGGGATCAGCGGAGGGGTCAGCAATGTCTCCTTCTCGTTCCGGGGGAACGATGTGGTCCGCGGTGCGCTCCACACGGTTTTTCTGAAACACGCCATCGAAGCCGGCATGACGATGGGGATTGTCAATGCCGCTCAGCTCGGTGTTTACGAGGATCTGGATCCGCAGCTCCGGGCAGCGGCGGAAGCGGTTGTCCTGAACACCGATCCGGCGGCAGCTGAAAAACTCATTGAGATCGCATCGGGGCTGAAAACGGAGGCAAAACAGAGTGCTTCCGTCGAAGAGTGGCGCAGCAAACCGCTACCGGAACGCATCGCGGATTCGCTTGTCAAAGGCGACGACTCCCATGTGCAGGAAGATATGGCGGAAGCGCTGAACACCTATCCATCACCGATGAAAATTGTCGAAGGGCCTCTCATGGACGGCATGGCAAAAGTCGGCGAGCTCTTCTCCTCCGGACGCATGTTTCTGCCCCAGGTGGTCAAAAGTGCCCGCGTGATGAAACGCTCCGTGGCGGAGCTGATGCCGGCGATCGAACAGGCGAAAGGCTCAGGCGGAGCGGCACGCTCTCCCGTGGTCGTGCTGGCGACCGTCAAAGGCGATGTGCACGACATTGGAAAAAACATTGTCTCCGTAGTACTCCAGTGCAACAACTGCAATGTGATTGATCTCGGCGTCATGGTTCCCTGCCGGACGATCGTCGATGCGGCGGAGGAGCACCATGCCGATTTCATCGGACTGAGCGGACTCATCACGCCCTCGCTGGAAGAGATGATCCATGTGGTTGCCGAACTCGAACGGCGCGGACTTCGGATTCCGGTTCTGGTCGGAGGAGCCGCCACATCGAAACTGCATACGGCTCTGAAAATTCAGCCGTCGTATTCGGGAGCGGTCATTTACACGCGCGACGCATCCGCGCTGGTTCCGGTAGTCGGCGCTCTGATGAACCCCGACAAACGCGCGCAGTTCCTCGATACATTGCGTGCCGAATACGCGGAACTCACCGATGCCGTCGAACATCGCAGGGAAGCTATCGTTCCCATCGCAGAAGCAAGAAAACGAGCCGTCAGACACCCCTGGAAGAACGAACCGCCCGCGCAGGAGGGACTTCATGCCTTCCACCTCACGGTCGAAGAGATGACTCCGTGGCTCGACTGGGAAGGCTTCGCAAAGGCGTGGGATATGCCCCCGCGCGACAGCCGCACACACGATCTTATCCGCGAAGCCAAAGAGCTCCTTGCCGCAAGCCGGATGCACGCGGAATGCGTCTGCGGAATCTTTCCAGCCTGCGCGTCCGGGGATGCGATCCGGGTTCTCGGCGAGGATGGTGCCCTGCGCAAGCTTCTCCCGACCCTCCGTCAGCAGGGAGAAAAGAGCGAATTTGCCGCACTGGCTGATTTTCTCTCCGAGGAACACTCGAACACGCCTGACTGGATCGGTGCACTTGCCGTCTCCGTGCACGGAGCGGAAGAGGAAGCCGCCGCGTTCGTGAAAAACGGCGACGACTATTCCGCGCTGATGCTGAAATCTCTTGCGAACCGTCTTGCGGAAGCAGCGGCGGAAATTGTCCACGCAAGAATCCGCGAAACATTCTGGGGCTATGAATCCGCACCGCATCCGTCCATCGAAGAGATGCTGAAGAACCGGTATCGCGGAATCCGTCCGGCGCCGGGCTATCCGACTCTGCCGGACCATACGCTGAAACGGGAGATTCTCGATCTGCTGGATGCCGGAAAGGCGTGCGGCATGAGTCTGACGGAAAATTTCATGATGGTTCCGCAGTCATCGGTCTGTGCTCTTGTGCTGGCGAATCCGGAAGCACGCTGTTTTACCGTCGGGAAAATTGCGGATGACCAGCTGGCGGAGTATGCAAAACTCCGCGGATTTCCAGTCGATGACCTCAAACAATGGATCAGTTGAATACTTCGGAGCAGAAATGCGGCAGAAAAATAAAAAACAGACTCTGACGGAACAGCTGGTCCGTCAAATTACCGGCTACATCCGGAAAAACAACCTGAAGAGCGGAGATCCGCTGCCGACCGAATCGGAGATGGTGAAACGGTTCAAGGTCTCCCGCGTCGCACTGCGCGAGGCGTTCTGCTATCTGAAAGGACTGGGACTGATTGTCTCCCGGCGGGGCAGCTGTCTGCGTGTGGCGAATCCCGGAGTGGCGGATGTCATCGAGGGAGTCATCAGCAAAATCTGTCTGCCGGAAGCGAACATCGTCAACGAGCTGTTCGAGCTCCGCCGGACTCTGGAGCTGGGCTGCATTGCCGATGCCGTTGAAAATGCGTCGGAAGCCGATCTGCGCGCCATCGAAGAGGCACGTCTGGAATTTGAGCGTCTCGCAGCGGAAGAAAAACTCAATCCGACTCTGCTTGACGAAGCGGAAGTCAAATTCCATTATGCGCTGTTTTCTCCGGCAGGATGTCGGATTCTCGGCGTGGTCATTGCGGCTCTGCGCGAGTTCTTCAATCTGAAGGTCACACAGCCGCAGGATGCCCTCTGGTACAGCCGGGAAAAACTGAAACAGCTCTGCGAAGAACACCGAAAAATCGCCGAAGCATTTCTAGCCCATTCGCCGGAAGCGGCCTTTTCCGCCGTCCGGAAACACCTCAACAGCAAAACCTATTCCCAGGTGCCATTCCACTCGGAAGCAGGAGAGAACGCTTGAGCAGGAAACGGAACATGATAATCGCGGCAGCTGTATTTCTTCTCTGCCTCCTTGCAGGAGTTAGCATTCTGACTGCGTGTACCCTGTCTTCAGAATTCGGAGATCTTCCGGAGGAGACGGAAATTCAGCGATTCCAAACTCTTCCGAACTATTCCGGCGGTCAGTTTCAGAATCAGGAAACGGTCCGGCTGAACATGAAAAAGCTGGCGAGGAAACCGGGCTTTTTCCGTTTTCTGCTGGACTCCTCCAACGCGCCGGAAACCGGACTGCCGACCGTTCCACTGAACCGGAACTCCTTTTCCGAGCCTCCCGGCGACTTTCATGTAATCTGGCTCGGACACTCCAGCCTGATCTTTGAACTTGGCGGAGTGCGTTTTCTGACCGATCCGGTGTTCGGCAACGCCGCCCCCCTTCCCTTTGTCGTCCGGCGTTACTGCGAGTCGCCGCTGCCGCGCAAGGAGCTGCCCCCGCTGGATTTCATTCTGATTTCGCACGATCATTACGATCATCTGGAATATCCGACAATCCGTTATCTCCGGAATTCGGATATCCCGTTTGTAGTCCCGCTCGGAGTCGGAGCGATCCTGCGGGGCTGGGGCATCGCTCCCGAACGCATCCATGAACTGAACTGGAACGATTCCATTACCCTGAAAGGAATCCGCATCACCGCTCTGACTGCACGTCATTTCTCCGGCAGAACGCTCGGGAATCGCAACAAAACGCTCTGGAGCTCCTTTCTCTTTGAATCTGGCGGGAAAAAAATCTACTTCGGAGCTGACGGAGGCTACGGAAAACATTTCCAGGAGATCGGAAAAAAATACGGACCGTTCGATCTGACCTGTCTCGAAATCGATGCCTGGAACGAGCGCTGGCCCCACAATCACATGTTTCCAGATGAGGTCATTCAAGCGCAGAAGGATTTGCAGGGAAAACGTCTTCTTCCGATCCACTGGGGAGTATTCGATCTAGCCATGCACCCATGGAACGAATCCATCGAAAAAGTCCGCTCTCTTGCCGAACGGCACCATATTCCTCTGCTGACCCCGAAAATGGGAGAACGAATCCAGCCGGAAACCTCTCCCACATCGGCATGGTGGAATATCCCGAAATAACCTTAACACCAAATTCATCATATAACTAAGGAGTACAGAGCATGATTCGTTACGCGATTTCCATGTCTTCCATCGGACCGGATTTATCGGAAGAATGGATCCAGGCCTTCCGCAACGCCAGGATCAAAAATATCGAGGTCATCGTCGGGAGTTTTCTGGAATCCTCCGAACACGCGCAAGCCAATCTGGAACTCTTCCGCCGGATGCTGGATGAAAATGTGGTGCGGGTAGAGAGTACCCATCTGCCCTTTGCGCCTTCCGAAAAGTGGGAAATCTCGCTGCCGGAGGAAAGCTGCCGAAAAGCCGTGATTGACAATATCCGGCGAGTTGCGGATCGCTATCCCTTCCTCTTCCGCAGGAATCTGACCGTTCACTCCAGTCTGGAACCCATCCGGAATGAGGAACGGCAGCTCCGCATCCGGCAGGCGTGCCGCAGTATTGAGGAGCTGCTTCCGCTCACGGAGAAACTCGGACTCTCCCTCAATGTGGAGTACCTTCCGCGCACCTGCATCGGCAACCGGGAAGAGGATCTGCTGGAAATCACATCCAAATTCAAACCGGAAGAAGTCGGCATCTGCATGGATGTCAATCATGTGATGAGCCGTCATGCGGAACTTCCGCAGATCATCGAAACGCTCTCGCCGCGCATCAGGACCTTCCATCTCTCCGACTACGATGGAGTCGACGAACGCCACTGGTACATCGGTCAGGGACTCATCGACTGGTGCGCCGTTATGCAGAAAATCCGCGCGATCGACCATGATGTTCTCCTGATCTTCGAAACCCGCTGCACCCTCCAGGGCGGCGAATGGGGACGGTCCCTCTGCCATCCCTCCTTTGCCATCCGTCAGGCGGAACGCGATGCCTTCCATCTCGAAAACTGCGAATCGCTTCAGCCCGCCTTCGAAACCTTCCGTGTTCCTGGCAACTGAATCCCCCTTCCCTGACACAAAAAAGCCGCCGGATATTCCGGCGGCTTTTCTTTTTCTCCGGCAGGAACCCCACTCGATCCCCGCCCGAAAACTGGGACAAAATTACATTGCGAATTTTTCTCCCAGATACACAGCACGGGCTTCCGGATTGTTCACCAGATAATCCCGGTCGCCTTCACAGAGAATTTTTCCTTCGCTCATCAGATACGCGCGATCCACACACGAAAGAGTCTCACGCACATTGTGGTCGGTAATGAGAATGCCAAGATTTTTCAGTTTCAGCTGTTCAATGATCTTCTGCACTTCATACACGGAAATCGGGTCAACGCCGCTGAAAGGTTCATCCAGCAGAATGAAAGAGGGATTCGTCACCAGAGCGCGCGTGATTTCCAGCCGGCGCCGCTCTCCACCGCTCAAGGTCATGGCTTTCTGCTTGGCAAGATGCGAAAGTTCCAGCTCATTCAGAAGTTTCACAAGGCGCTCCTTGCGTTCCCGGCGGGAAATCGCCAGTGTCTCAAGAATCGCCATAATGTTTTCCTCGACGGTCAGTTTTCGAAAAATCGAAGGATCCTGCGCCAGATATCCCATTCCCATACGGGCGCGAACATACATTGGTTCCTGGGAAATATCAATGCCCTTGAAAATGATCGTCCCCTCATCGGGTTTAATCAGTCCCATAATCATATAGAAACTGGTTGTCTTCCCGGCGCCGTTCGGACCGAGCAGGCCGACGACTTCTCCGCTCCGCACATTGATATTCACATCGGAAACAACCGTTCTGCCCTTATAGGATTTTTTCAGCCCGCGGGCATCCATCAGCAATTCATCGTTTTCAGGCATGGTCCGCTCCTGCATTATTTCTGTAAAGACTTGGAATCGAAATCGGTGGTTGTCGCGGTCGCATTGACGATCGTAATGCGTTCCGATTCGGTATACAGCGTAATTTTTTCGCCCTGAATCCGGGATTTTCCTTTAATGACAATCGGCTTGTCCATAAGCTCAATCGTCCCTTCGGCAAAATTGTAGACGGCCTTTCCGGCGAGCGCCTTCTGCTCCTCACCGTTGGAAAGAAGCGCCTTGCGGGTGATGACCACATCCTCCACACACTCGATCCGGGAAAGTTTCTTGCCGGCGACAGGATCCTCCTCCGCCGCGGAATCTTTCGGCGACTCTTTCTTTCCGGCGGCAGTCTTTTTCTCCGGCAGCGCACTCTTTGAATCCGCTGTCTTGGCGCCCTTCTCTTCCGCTTTTTCGTCCACAAGATAAATGGTCATTTTCCGACATGTAATCGTCATTTCCGGATCGTCAACCACCACATTGCCCATGAAAGTGGCTTTGTTGTTTGCAATGTCAATGTCCATGGCATCGGCATTGATCACAGTAGGAGTATCTTTCCGGTCAACGCGGTTCGCCTTTGCGGTGCTGAACAGCGAAAGCTGGGCCGAAACCGGAATCTGCGCCAGCAGAAACAATGCGGATGCGATAAGAATGATTTTTTTCATTTTGCCTCTTGTGGTTTGGTTGTTTTTTCCGATGAAGTCTTCTCCGCTTTTCTCCGGACCTCCGGACGGATAATCACTTTCACTTTGCTGCGGATATGCACGAATTTCTTCTCGTATTCCGCATCGAAACCGACTCCCTGAATATCCATTTCACGGGACCGGAGCTCCGTCAGGGAATCCCCGCGCAGCATCTTTGTATTTTTATCGTAGACGGCGCGTTCCGATGTGATAAACGCCAGCGAATGCGGATATTTTTTCCAGAAATTCTTCACCTCTTCCGCATCCGCGCCGAAACGGTACATCGGCTGATTCAGAATCGGCTTCACCTCTGTAATATCCCGGACATCCTTCTTCACCATATCCAGAATCGGGTTCCGAAGATTGATGAACGCCCCAAGGTTCTCCGCCTTCTTTCCATACAGAATAAACTGAAGTTTCCCACCCTTGCGGTATTCCGGCAGAGCGAAATCCTCCATGGCGGCGGAAGTTCCGGTCCCCTGCGCAAAAACAACTGCGGAAGAAAGAAGGATTGCTCCGAAGATCAAAGATCGAAATATTTTTTCATCAAAGTATCCCATTTGCCCTGCTCTTTCAGTAAAAGTTCGATTGCCTCCCGGACGGCTCCCGCGCCGCCAGGATGTTTTGTCCGGTAATCCGCCACGCGGTCAAGCTCCGGAACCCCATCTCCTACGACAACAGAAAAGCCGCAAAGTTCCATCGGACGGGCATCCACGACATCATCTCCTATGTACATGCACTCTTCCGGTTTCAGATTTCTTTCCCGGAAAATCCGCAGAATCCCTTCGTGCTTGTCCAGCACCCCGGAATAAATAAAATCCATGTGCAGATCGCGCATCCGGCTGTTGTTGGCATCGCAGGCCCGTCCGGAAAGCACCCCCGTGCAGATCCCGGCTCGCTGCGCCAGACGGACGGCATGGCCATCCCGGACATGAAAGAATTTGATCTCCTGATCGGAGCCGCATCCATATCCGATCCGCCCATCGGTGAGGACGCCGTCGATATCAAAAATAATCGTTGTGACAGGAAGGATTTTTTCACGCAATGTCATGGATCTGTTTCACTTTCGCCAAAAGTTGTTCCGTCTGTTCGAGGGGGAGCGAATTTGCGCCGTCGGAAAGCGCCTTGTCGGGATTCGGATGGACCTCCATGAAAATCGCGTCGATTCCCACAGCGGCAGCAGCGCGGGAAAGAGCCGGAATAAACTGACGCTGTCCGCCGGAACAGCTTCCAAGTCCTCCGGGCAGCTGAACCGAATGGGTCGCGTCGAACACCACCGGCACTCCGAATTCGCGCATGGTCTGAAGACCACGGAAATCAACCGCCAGATTGTGATAGCCGAATGTAGTGCCGCGTTCCGTCAGAAGAATGCCGCGGCATCCGGCATCCTGCAGTTTGCCAACGACCCCTTTCATATCTTCCGGCGCCAGAAACTGCCCTTTTTTGACGTTGACCGGAAGACCCGTTGCGGCCGAAGCAAGAAGCAGATCCGTCTGACGACAGAGAAACGCGGGAATCTGGAGCAGATCCACTACTTCTGCCGCGACTTTCGCCTGCCATGATTCATGAATATCGGTCACCACCGGCACATGAAATCTTTTTTTCACCTCGGCAAGGATTTCAAGTCCCTTGTCGATACCGGGACCGCGGAACGACGTACCGGAAGAACGGTTTGCCTTGTCGAACGACGCCTTGAACACGTATCCAAGGGAAAGTTTCCGGCAGACCGCCGACATCTTCTCCGCCACTTCCAGACAGAGATCCAGCGACTCCGCCACACACGGTCCGACCAGCACAGCAAGATTTCCCGTTCCGATTTCCACACGTCCAACAGTTGCGATCCGCATAAGTTCCTCCATAAAATTTCAGAGTGTAATATAAAGCACAATCGACGGAAACGCAACCTGTTTTTCACGTTTTCGGTCTTGAATCTTGCATCAAAACACGTTATTGTAATAAAAAAACGTAAGGATTTTTACTATGAGTCTTGTCAGTTCGGAAATTAACGGTTACATGGCGAATTCCTCCTGGATCAGAAAAATGTTCGAGGCGGGAATTGAGCTGAAGAAAAAATATGGTGCGGATGCGGTCTGCGATTTCAGTCTGGGAAATCCCGATCTCCCTCCGCCGCAGACGGTCAAACAGGCTCTTTTTGAGATCGCGGAACAGGCAGATCAGCCCTTCGCGCTCGGCTATATGCCGAACGCCGGATTTACGGATGTCCGGGAAATTGTGGCAAAAAAGGTCTCCGAAGAGCAGAATACCACGTTGCCCGGTTCCCATATCATCATGTCCTGCGGAGCCGCGGGCGGACTCAATTCCCTGTTCCGCGCGATTCTTCAGCCGGGAGATGAAGTGATCTGTCCCTCGCCCTACTTCGTTGAATACGCATTCTATGCGGGGAACTTCGGAGCAAAACTGATCCCCGTTGCCTCACGAGATTTCACGTTTGAACTGGATATTGATGGACTCATCGCGGCGGTCACACCGAAAACACGCGCAGTCATTCTGAACTCTCCCCACAACCCCACCGGACAGATCTATTCCCGCAAGGAACTGGAGGAATTCGGAGCGCGTCTTCTGGAAGCGGCAAAGAAAAACGGGCGTGAGATCTGCCTCATTGCGGATGAACCCTATCGATTCCTCAATTTTGATTCTGTTGAAATTCCGTCGCTGTTCTCGGTCTACCCGAACAGTGTGGTCATCGGTTCCTACTCCAAGAATCTCTCTCTTGCCGGAGAGCGAATCGGCTATGTGGCGGTCAATCCGGCAATGGAGTGCGCGAATGAACTGCTGAAAGCGGTCACGCTGACAACCCGGATCCTCGGATTCGTCAATGCACCGAACATCGCGCAGCAGATTCTGAAGCACTGCGTCAACAGCCAGGTTGATCTGGAAATCTACCGCGAACGCCGGGCGGCCATGGCAAAAGTTCTCACGGATGCGGGAATCGAATATACCATGCCGCGGGGAGCGTTTTACTTCTTCCCGCGTTCGCCGCTGGCGGATGAAGGGAAATTCATCGAAAAACTGGTAGAGGAACGGATTCTGGCGGTTCCGGGACGCGGATTCGGGTGTCCCGGATATTTCCGTCTGGCTTTCTGCGTCGGCAAGGAGATCATCGAACGCTCCGCTGAAGGATTCAAGCGAGCTGTTCGGGCGTGCAAATAAACGTAAATGGATGGAATCGGCTCCGGAGATCTTTCGAAGAGATCCGGAGCTGTTTTTTTTATTTTTTGCGGTCTCCGGTCTGAGCTTTCCGCAGGGGATTTCCACCAAAAAAGCATCCGTTTTTTCGATTCCGGCTTGAATCGGAGACAAAAAAATGATATAGTATAGTTTGTCAAGATTCCAGAACAATCACTAACATGGGACAACGAATCATGAACGCGGTCAATTACAGCAATTTGTCAAAGGAGCAGTTGCAGGCATGCCGGGCGAAACTCGAAGAGGAATATGCCGGGTATGTGAAACAGAATCTGAAACTCGACATGTCTCGCGGGAAACCCGCCGGGACACAGCTCGACCTCACTAACGGAGTCCTTGACGCTCTCGACAATTATAAAACTGCCGATGGAACCGACGCTCGAAATTACGGTCTGCTCGACGGAATCCCCGAAGCCAAAGCTCTCTTTTCCGAACTGCTGAACATTCCGCAGGAAAAACTCATCATCGGCGGAAACTCCAGTCTGAACATGATGTACGATTCGGTGGTCCGTCTTTACATTTTCGGAACGCATGGACACACTCCGTGGGGAAAACTGCCGAAAATCAAATTCCTCTGTCCGAGCCCCGGATATGACCGCCACTTCGGAATCTGTGAAGATCTCGGAATTGAAATGATCACCATTCCCATGCTGGAAGATGGTCCGGATATGGATATGGTCGAAAAACTTGCGGCCGAAGATGAGCTCATCAAAGGAATCTGGTGCGTCCCGCTCTATTCCAATCCGCAGGGAATCTGTTACAGTGACAAGGTTGTGGAACGTCTCGCTTCCATGAAAGCTGCTCCCGATTTCCGCATCTTCTGGGACAACGCATACGGGGTGCATCATATCTATTCGGAAGAGAAAGTTGCAGATATTTTCACGGCTTGTGAAAAAGCCGGAAATCCGGATCGTCCGTTCTACTTCTTCTCCACTTCCAAAATCACATTCCCCGGTGCCGGCGTTGCACTTCTGGCTTCCAGCGTTTCCAACGTTGCCGAGATCAAGAAGCATATGAGCATCCAGACCATCGGTCCCGACAAGCTGAACCAGCTCCGGACCATCCGCTATCTCAAAAATGCGGAAGGCGTCCGGGAACACATGAGAAAACTCGCGGCGGAACTCCGTCCGA
Source organism: uncultured Lentisphaeria bacterium (assembly GCA_905197955.1). Classification (GTDB taxonomy): domain Bacteria; phylum Verrucomicrobiota; class Lentisphaeria; order Victivallales; family UBA1829; genus UBA1829. The sequence continues at coordinate 62,061 of CAJKAR010000021.1, forward strand.
AATTCGATATCGTGCTGAACACCCTTCAGCGTGAACTCGCCGGAACCGGACTTGCTACATGGACGAAACCGAAAGGCGGTTATTTCATTGCGATTGATACTCTTGACAACTGTGCAAAAGAGACTGTCGCTCTTGCAAAAAAGGCTGGCGTGGTCCTCACCGGCGCAGGCGCCACATTCCCCTACAAACGCGATCCGAGAGACAGAAACATTCGTATCGCGCCGACCTATCCAACCGTGGATGAACTGCAGAAAGCTATCGAACTCTTCTGTGTCTGCGTGAAACTTGCTGGTGTCAACAAACTGCTCGAAAGCAAATAAAACGTAAATTTCCGTTTTTCAAAGGACCGTCTATATGGCGGTCCTTTTTTTATGCGAGAGGAGAAAACCGCTTTGAAAAGCTGTTCTTCTCCCCTCGCGCTCCTCTCTTTCCCCAAACTTTTGACGCCTTTTGCGTTTTCTCGCAAAGGCTCCTTCTTCGTAGGTATCGCTTCAGACGTTGATGCGGAAATCTTTTGGACAGAAAAATGCGTCAGCATTTTTCTCGGGTCAAGGACTGTGTCCTTGTCGCGGTCCAGCGGCGAGACGCTGGTCGTGCATAGCACGAAACGCTTTTTATAAAAAATGCGAGAGGAGCAAACCGCTTTGAAAAGCGGTTCTTCTCCCCTCGCGCTCCTCTCTTTCCCTAAACTTTTGACGCCTTTTGCGTTTTCACGCAAAGGCTCAAAGTAAAAGAGAGACTAAGCTGTCGGCTTACTCTTTTTTATCCAGCTTTCGAATCCACTCTTCCAGCTTTTTGGCGGCAAGATCACGACCGCCGAGTCCGAATGCAAGAGCAACTGCAACGCAAACAGCACCGAGCAGAAGCATGAAAGCCATTTCCACAATCGCACCGCCGATATTCATATTGTTGATTGCAATCGCGCCGGTAAAGACCAGAACAGCAATCCGGACGATCATGGAAAGAACCTCACTCCCTTTCCCCTTCACAGCATCAGCGGCAAGGTTGGAAAGATAGATTCCCACCAGCAGGACAATGATTCCGATGATGATGTTGCCGCCAAACACCAGGAATGTACGGAGCAAAGCGGAAAACGCATCGAAATCCAGAATGTCGGATGCCATAATCAGAGCGAAAAAGATGATCGCGACAAACGAGATCTTTCCAACCACGACCGACGGCAAAGCCGCCTTATCCTCGTTTTTGGAAGCGAATCCCAAAGTAGCCATCAACTTGTTGAATCCGAAGTTCTCCAAGATCTGAGAGACGATTCCGGAAACAAATCCTCCAACCAGAAAAGCCAGAAAGATCAGAAGCGCCGCTCCGAGAATATCCCCCGCGGCATTCAGCAGCTTGCTGAAGAATCCCGCAACAGAATCCGACAACGACTGAATTCTCAACGCAGTCAGCGAGGAGATAATCACGGGAATCGCCACAAGCACATAGGCAACAATTCCCACCATCGAAGAGATCCCCTTGTCGCCGAACACCTTGGACACGCCAACCTTTTTGCCGAGGTCATCCAGCCTGGAAACCTGAATCAGCCCGGTCACAGCCTTGCGCACGATTTTTGCCGCCAGCAAGCCTATAAACAGAATCGCCGCAGCAGCAATCAGATTCGGAATGTATTCCAGTATTTTGGTAAACATCAGCTGAATCGGATCCGTGATCCCGTAAATTTTCAGAGCCCGCAGAATGGACGGCAGGAAAAACAGAAGCACAACCCAGTAAACCACTTCCGCAACAATTCCACTGACGGGTTTGCCATCTTTGGACTCCACATGAGCGGCGAATTTCTTATCGAAGTCCATCATCCGCATTGCGGTTGTCGCGCCGTACTTGAGAACGGTAGCCACGATCCACGCGATGAATGCCAGAACCGCCGCGCCGATAATATTGGCGGCATATCCGGTCAATGCACCGACAAACTCCTTGATCGGTTCCGCCGCCTGCGTCAGCTTCATCGCGGTCAGACAGCCGAGAATCGCAAGCAGAAGAATCAGATAGTACACAACCCGTCCAAGAAATTTCCCAAGATTCGAAGACTGCAGCTCCGCCCCTTCCGGCAGACACTCGTCAATTTTCTTGCTGAGAGCAAAACGATCCACCAGCTTCACCACCTGTCCGGATGCAAACACCGCAACAAGCCAGCCGACCAGAAGAACCAGAAGCCCCCAGATAATGTTGAGAACATTGCTCTCGACAATCATCTTCCAGATGTTTTGGAAGAACTCTTCCATTTTCTCTTCCTCCTTTATTTTATTTTTTATTACAAATCGCATCCGTTCTCTCCCCGGATGCGACCGTTTTCTCTGTGTTTATTCTTCGGAAGGCACGCCCAGCACTTTTCCTGTCTTGGCGAGGACATCCGGCGAGCCGAGAATCATCAAAGCATCATTCACCATGATCTCCGTATTCCCATGGGGCACGACAAATCCACCACCCCTGCGGATCAGCAGCACCAAAGCTCCCGCGGGAAGTCCAAGTGTGGCCAGAGTCCTGCCAATGAACGGAGCTCCGGGCAGCACCTCGAATTCTCTTGTATCCCCATCCAGATTTCCAGTGTTTTCAAACTCCAGCGGCACCCGCGGATGAATCCGCAGCGGCAGATCCAGATGCAGCGCCTTCGCCACCGGCATAATCGTCATTCCCTGCAGGACAACCGAGGTCAGAACAATAAAGAAAACAATGTGGAACATCAGCGTATGCTGTTCCACGCCCGCCACCCAGGGAAAAGTGGCCAGCATGACAGGCGCTCCACCCCGGAGCCCCACCCACGAAACAAGCAGACGCTCATTATAAGAAAACCGGCTGCCCATCATGCAGAGGAATACCGCAAGCGGACGTGCAGCAAGCATCAGGAATGCTGCTACAACAAGTCCGATGTAACGGGCATCCCAGACCAGACTGGGGGTCGCCAGCAATCCGAGCATGGTAAACAGAACCACCTGCATCAGCCATGCCATGCCATCGTGGAAACGACCCAGTCCGTTGTGATAGATGAACTTGCTGTTTCCCATCACCAGCCCGGTCACATAGATTGCCATAAAACCGTTGCCCTGGAACAGTTCGGTACAGCCAAAGGAGAGAAAGACCGTCGCCACACCGAGAACATAGTAGAGACCGTCATATTCGAAATTGATTTTATTGAACAGCCAGACAGCAAGTTTTCCCCACGCAATACCGAGAATAAGTCCGAGAGTCATACGCATCAGAAAACTCGGCAGGATCTGCCAGTAAACCGAAAAGCCGACCGAAACTCCGCTCTTGGCTTCCGCAATGGCCACCGGAATCAGGAAAACCGTCAAAAACGCCGCCATCGGATCGTTGCTCCCGGATTCAAACTCCAGCAGCGGCTGCAGCTTTCCACGAAGACTCACACTCTTGGAACGCAGAATCGAAAACACCGCGGCAGCATCCGTTGAAGAGACAATGGAACCAAGCAGCAGACACCACGAAAGCGGAATCATTCTCCCCGGCAGCTGCCAGCGCAGGAAAAACCAGGTGAACAACCCGACAAACAAAGCCGTCAGAAGCACCCCGATACTGGAAAGAATCCCTCCGTACCCGACCACGCTTTTCACCGAGGACCATTTCGTGTCAAACCCTCCGGAAAACAGAATGAACGCCATCGCTATACTGCCGATGATATTGGCGATATGCGGATCTTCAAAAGGAATCTTGCCGATTCCCTCCGATCCGGCAAGCATCCCCACAGCAAGAAACACCACAAGCACCGGCATGTTGATCCAGGAAGACAATTTGCTTGCACACGCACAGGCAAGAATCAGAATTGCAAGAACAGTAAGAGCCTGATAAAGTTCCATTTGTACCTCTGAAATACCCCCATTGCCGGATTGCACCGGCTTGTAAAAATGCAATAACGGAAAGAACAGAAAGCCGAATCCATGCAGACCGGAAAACAGCTCCACGGACATCCGGACTCAATGGAAGATAGTTTATCACTTTTTTTCTGAAAATCAAGATTCCGACAGGAAAAAACAGGAAGAAATCACGGTCGATTCCTGAAAAAATACAAAAGAAGAAAAATGTCATTTTTTCACAATAAGCGTCAATCCCGGAAAAACTCCGCTTGAAATATTCTTTTCCCGGATTACATTAATTTAATTTAAGTTGACCCCATCGGGAGAACAGGAATCTAACGTTTCGGACAGCCGCACATGAAGAAAATCAACATCATTTTCAAAACCCATCTGGACATTGGCTTTACAGATACCGCAGCCAAGGTCAAGAAGAAATATTTCAACAAGTTCATCAAGCGGGCAATCAAGACTTCAGCGTATTTCAGAAACACTCCCGGTGGTTTCCGCTATGTATGGACGGTCGGTTCCTGGCTGATCTACGAATATCTTGAGAGGGCCGATACGGAAAAACGCAGACTTCTGGAAGAGGCAATCGAACGCGGAGACATCGTCTGGCACGCCCTTCCGTTCACCACGCACAGCGAACTTGCCGACGACTCGCTCTTCCGCTACGGGCTCTCCCTTTCCAAAGAACTCGACAAGCGCTTCCATAAAAAGACCATCGCAGCTAAACTGACCGACGTACCGGGGCATTCCCGCGCGATCATCGCTCCTCTTGCCGACGCCGGAATCAAACTGCTGCACATCGGAATCAATCCTGCCTCCGCCATGCCCGATGTCCCTCCGATCTTCCGCTGGAGAGATTCCGCAGGGAAAGAGATCCTCGTGGTCTATCAGGCTCAGTACGGCGATGTCATCGACCTCGGCGATACGGAATATGTCATTGAAATGACCGGCGACAACATGGGGCCCCATCTTCCCGCCGCCGTCAAACGCATCCTGAAACGCTATCCGGACGCCAAGGTCCAGAGCGGAACGCTGAACGATCTCGCCAGAAAACTGCTCAAAAACATCGACCGATATCCCGTCATCACCTCCGAAATCGGCGACACATGGATCCACGGAATCGGAACAGATCCGAAAAAAGTCGCAGATTTCAAGGAACTTCTGCGACTCCGCAACTCCTGGACGGAAGATTTTCCCGGAAAAGCAGCCTTCTCCCGTCTTCTTCTGGAAGCCGCCGAACACACCTGGGGACTCGATGAAAAAACACACTTCATCGCGCCACGGGCCTGGACACCGAAAAAGCTCAAGACTCCTGCGGCGCGGAAGTTCGCATCCTCCTGGAGAGAAAAACGGAAGCTGCTCAAAAAGGCAATCGACGCCCTCCCCGCCGGAAAACGGGCGGAAGCCTGCCGCGCTGTCAAAAAGATTCGTCCGTTCGAATCCATCTATCTGGACCGATGCATCACGGAAAATACGGTGTTCGAAAACAAGTTCTTCCGGATTGAAATTGATCCGGACCGCGCATGCGCCGAGTCCATCTATCTGAAAGCGAACAAGTTCGAATTCAAAAACTCCGGACTCTTCCAGTACGAGAATTTCACGCGGGAGGATTACGATCGTTTCCGCACCCAGTATCTCCGCCTGCCGGATGTCTTATGGGCAATCCACGACTTCACAAAGCCGGATATGCCTAAAGAGATCGAAAAAATCGCCTGCAAGGGATTTGCTTCCAATGTCTATGAAACGGTCTGGGGGCATGGATCACGGGTGACGCTGTGCACGAACAGTTTCCCCGGATTCCGCAGAGTCGAAATCGAATATGTCCTGCTGGACTACTCCAACGAACTCGAAATCCGGGTGCGCTGGTTTGCAAAACAGCCGGATCGTCTGCCTCACGCCGTGTGGTGCTCCTTTGCCTCAGCGAAGTCCAGAAGCAGATATGCCTTCCGGAAAATGAACGAGTGGATTGATCCTGCGGATATTGTCAGCCGCGGAGCCAGAACCCTTCACGCCGTGGAAGAGATTGCCATCGACGACAAGGCGCTGCTGACCAATCTGGATTCTCCGCTTGTCGCTCCGGGCAAGCCTTCCCTCCTGAACTTCCACAATAAGAAGCCGGATCTGAAAGGGGGAGTCCATTTCAATCTCTACAACAACATCTGGGGAACCAATTTCCCGATGTGGTTCGGCGACAACATGCTCTTCCGCTACCGGATCAAGGCGCTCTGAGAAAATACGCTCGGAAAACGATCATTTGATCCGCCATTCGAACGGACATTCAATCCGCGTTTCCTTTCTCCGGCAGGGGAAGTGTTCTCCTGCCGATGGGAAAAGGATGAATCATCTTACCTTCCGGTTTTCACCGGGATTTTCCCCTGCGGGAAGCGCAAGACGGTTTGTAATCCGGAACCGTCCGGGGGAACAGCCGGTGATCTCCCGGAACCTGCGGATGAAGTAGACCTCTCCGCTGAAACCGCACGCCTCCGCGATCTGCTTTACGGGGGCATCCGTTCCGGCAAGCAGATCCTTCGCTCTGGCAATGCGGCAGGCGGCAACATAATCCTGAAACGACCGGTTGGCGTACTGCCGGAACAGCTGCGATACATAGGAGGGGTGCAGATGAAAATATCCGGCGACATCCTCCCGTCCAAGCGGCTCGGCAAAATGGAACTCGACAAAGTTTCGCAGTTTTTCAAAGGTCATGGCACCTTTGGCCGAATACGGGAGATCTTTACGCACCTCCTGTTCCGCCAGACGGGCAATCATTCTGACAAGTGGAGCGGTCAATTCCGGATCTCCGGGATTCTCCAGGGACTTCAACAGAGAAAAAGCCATCTCCACGGAATCCGGAAGGGAAGTGTGAATCCAGTCGTTTTCCGGCCACGGAGAGTGAGTCTGATTTCCCCGGATGTGGTAATGAACCAGCCTCAGATAACCGCCGCGGGGAACAATACAGAAAAATTCGTGACGGTCAAGAAAAGATGCGTGTTCCCAGAGATGTTTCCGGATCAGGTAGTAGTCGCCGGCTTCCAGACGGACTGTCCGAAGTTCGCCGTTCAGGGACATCGGCTCGTTCTTGATCCCGGAGAGAACAATCAGAAGACGATCATACGGCTGAAGATGCAGACTCTCATCAATATTCGCGGAACCATCGGGCAGGAAAAAACGTTTCAGGACCAGTTTCTTCTGAATGAATTCCAGAGATTCCAGAATTTTGTCTCTCATTTCCATAAAAACCGATAATCCGTATGGTAATCCTACTATTTTTCTATTGCGCAGAATTCTTTTTTTTGCTATAATATAAGATAAAAGTTATATTCTTCAACAGCGGAGGAGAAAGAAAAATGAGTTTTACCTATCAGAGTCTTGACCCCGTCCCGGTGACGAAACCGACGGAACGCAATCTGAGAGACAGCAGAACCTTTCAGGGAATTCCCGGCATCGCAGTTCTGCCGTCCGGACGCATTTTCGCCGTGTGGTATGCCGGAGGACACACGGAGTTCACAGAAAACTTTGTGATGATGGTCATCAGCGATGACAACGGAGAGACATGGAGCGATGCGGTCGCCGTGGTGGATCCGCCGTCGCCGGATGTGCGGGCGTTCGACTCCACCTTCTGGATCGCCCCCGATGGACGATTCTTCTGGTTCTGGTCGCAATCCAGCGACTGGTTCGACGGCATCGCCGGAGTCTGGTATTCCGTTCTTGAGAATCCGGAAGCGGATCCCGCAGAGTTCCGCTTCACGGCGCCGGTCCGTATCGCCAACGGAATTATGATGGACAAGCCGACCGTTCTTTCCGACGGCACCTGGGCTCTTCCGGTCAGTGTCTGGACCGGCGATTACAAAAAACACGATTCCCTCGGCGTGGTACAGGGCTGTTACATGGTCGTCTCCGAAGACAACGGCAAAACGTTCCATCCCCGCGGACGCATCGACCTTGCCCGCGTGGAAGGCGGCCCCCGTTTCGATGAACACTGTTTCGTGGAGCACAACGACGGTGCCATCGAATGCTACATCCGCGTGAACAGAGGCGTTGCAACAAGCATCTCCAGAGACAAGGGCGCCACATGGACTGCACCCGATCTTTCAAAAACGATTCTCGGACCGAACTCCCGCATGTACGCTGTCCGCCTCCGTTCCGGCCGCATTCTGCTGGTCAACAACGACGCCTCCGGAATCGTCCCCGGAGAAAAGGACTGGCCCGTCCGGGAACGCATGACCGCGTACCTCTCCGATGACGACGGAAAAACCTGGCCGCACTCCCTTCTGCTCGATGAACGTACCGCGGTTTCCTATCCCGACGCACAGGAAACCGCCGACGGCTCCCTCTTTATCATCTACGACCATGAACGCACCAAAAACGGAGACATCCTCATGGCGCGGATCACAGAAGATGATATTCTGGCAGGCAGACTTGTCTCTCCGGCCTCCCGCCTGAAAATTCTGATCGATCACACCAAAGGAGTTCCGGAAAAACAATAACCCGGAAAAACAATAATCCGAAAGACCTGCGCCCCGGAAACTCTTCTTCCGGGGCTTTTCTTTTTCATTCCGTTTGTTGCCTGAGAAAACGGCACAAACACCGCTTTTTTCCTCTTCCGCCATTATTTTCACTTGATAATAACTGCTCTTCCTGTATATTAGCCGGAACGGAAAAAACCTTTTTTGCGGACGGCAAAGCAACAACAAAATAAGGAACGACTATGAGACACGATTGGGAAGACCGGAATCTCACAAATATCAATCGTCTGGAAGCAAGAACCCTCCTTGTTCCCTATCTTGACCGGCAAGATGCGGCGGCTGGCGACAAGACTCAATCCTCTTTTTATAAAACTCTGAACGGCGTGTGGAAATTCGGTTTCTTCCCGAATCCGCAGTCTGCAACGGAGGGGTTCCAGGAAGAGGACGCAAATCTGGATGACTGGGATGACATCGTGGTTCCTTCCAACTGGCAGATGGAAAGCTATGGACATCCGCATTATACGAACGTGCAGTATCCGTTTCCGCTGAATCCGCCGTTTGTGCCGACCGAAAATCCCACAGGTTGCTACGTCCGCGATTTTGAAATTCCCGAAGAATGGGACAACCGCCGGATCATTCTCACGTTCCGCGGAGTGGACTCCTTCTTCTACGTCTGGATCAACGGATCGCTCGCCGGCATGAGCAAGGGAAGCCGTATTGTTTCGGAATTCGATATTTCCGAATATGTCGGAGTGGGAACGAACCGGATCGCCGTGCAGGTGATCCAGTGGTCCGATGCCAGTTATCTCGAGGACCAGGATATGTGGTGGCTGAGCGGAATTTTCCGTGAAGTCTCCCTCTCCGCGCTTCCGCTGACCTGCATCTACGATGTCTTCGCGCACCCATCGCTTGACAAGAACTACACAAACGGACTCCTGGATCTTGACATCAAACTGCGCAATTTTTCCGTAAAAGCGGCAAAAGGAGTCGTCGAAGCGGAACTTCTTGACAAGGACGGACTGCCGGTTGCGTTATCTTCCGGCGAAGCGGACCTCTTTGATGCTCCGCCAGCCGCCCGCTTCCAGCTGAAACCGGATTCGACAGGGAGTGTGACACTTTCCGCCGTCGTCAGAAACGTGCTCAAATGGAGCGCGGAGACGCCGAACCTCTACACGCTTGTCCTCACCCTTCGGGATGCGAAAGATAACACCACCCAGGTCTCAGCCCTGAAAATCGGATTCCGGAAAGTGGAACTGAAGAAAGGCAACTTCCTCATCAACGGGAAAGCGGTCATGATCCGCGGAGTGAACCGGCACGAGTTCCAGACGGAACTGGGACGCGCAGTCTCCACCGATGCCATGCTGGAAGACATCCTTCTCATGAAACGCCACAACATCAATGCGATCCGCACCTCCCACTACACCAACGATCCGCGCTTCTACTCCATCTGCGACGAATATGGTCTCTACGTCCTCGCCGAAGCCGATTACGAAACTCACGGATTCGGTTACGGCAAAGAAAATCCCTCCCATCTTCCCGAATGGGAAAAGGCGATTGTGGAACGCGGAACCCGCATGGTTCAGTTGTTCAAGAATCATGCCTGCATCTTCTGCTGGTCACTCGGAAACGAAGCCTCTTTCGGCAGAAACAATGAAAAGATGGCCGAGGAAATCCGAAAAATCGACAACTCCCGCATCATTCACTACGAACCGGATGAGGAACTCAAAACTGCCGATGTCATCAGCCGCATGTATCCGGATCCGAAGGCATGGGAAGAACATGTCAGGAAATTCAAGGGAAAACATCCGGCACTCATGTGCGAGTACGCTCACGCGATGGGCAACGGTCCCGGCGGACTCGAAGCGTACTGGCAGACCTTCTACAACAATAAAAACATGCAGGGCGGATTCGTCTGGGAATGGTGCGACCACGGCATCAAAACCTATACGGAGGACGGCATTCCCTTCTACGCCTACGGCGGCGATTTCGGGGAAACGCCGCATGACGGCAATTTCATTGCCGACGGTCTCGTCTTCCCCGACAAGACCCCGACCCCCGGCCTGATCGAATACAAAAAAGTCATCGCTCCCGTCCGAATGCAGCCTGGAAATCTGAGCAAAGGCGAAATCAAAGTCACAAACTATTATGATTTTCTCACGCTGGAACATCTTTCCATCTCCTGGAACGTCACGGAGAATGGCAGGACGATCCAGTCCGGAATGCTTCCCCCGCTGAAGACGAAACCCCAGGCGACCGAAACCGTCAGAATTCCGTTTACACTTCCTGCGGCTCCGAAGCCGGGAGCGGAATATTTCCTGAATGTCACCTTTTTCCTCGGCTGTTCCACCCTCTGGGCGGATGCCGGACATGAGATCGCGTGGGAACAGTTTGCGCTTCCGGTCCGGGCCAAAGCGAAGACCGTGAAAATGCCGGCCCTGCCGATCAATGCCGATGAGGATGGCGAACTTATTCAGATCGAAGCGAACGGCAGTCTCTTCCAGTTCAGCAAGCTCGACGGTCTCCTCTGCGCGTGGGAAAAAGACGGCGTTCCTCTGATTATGGAAGGGCCTAAACTCAACGTCTGGCGCGCTCCGACCGATAACGACGGCGAAAAAAACTGGGGCTTCATGAAAGAGTGGATGGATGCGGGATATCACTGGATGCAGCATCGTCTGGAAGACATCTCGCTGATTACAGGACGCAAAGGCGATGTTCGAGTCAAAGTCTCGGCGCGTCTTGCACCGCCGGTTCATCGTCATGGAATTCTCTGCGATTATGTCTATACTTTCCAGCCGGATGGTTCGTTCCGGCTGGATTTCTCCGGCAAATTCCAGAAGGGCGAGAAGGATCTTCCCAGCCTGCCGCGCCTCGGTTTTGAAATGACCCTGCCGGAGACGGTCTGCCGCGCCGCATGGTTCGGACGCGGTCCCGGAGAGGCCTATCTGGATTCCAGGGAAGCACAGAAAGTCGGTTATTACAAAATGTCGATCGACGATCTTGAAACGGTCTACACACGCCCGCAGGAGAACGGCAACCGTCACGAGGTCCGCCGGGCAGCCTTCTACGACGTGAAAATGTGCGGGTTCCTGACCGCAGGAAGTCCGCTCTTCGACTTTTCCGCTCATCACTACACGCCCGCAATGCTCGCAAAGGCGAAGCACCCGCACGAGCTGGAGGAGATCGACGAAGTCGTCCTGCATCTTGACTGGAAAAACGCCCCGCTCGGCAGCAACTCCTGCGGACCCAAACCCGATGAGGCGCTGCAGATCAAACCGGAAGACTTCAAGTTCTCCCTCAATTTCAAGGGATTTGTCTCCGGCGAACTCGACGACAACACCTTCTTTTCCATGATCTGACAACAGGAAAGGTTTTCAAAAATAGAAAATGAAACTCGAAAAGAAAATGATGCTCTGGAGCGAAGCGAAACACGCTCCGACTGGTCCCGCGGATGATTTTCAGCCTTACATGGAACCGTATCTGCTCCCTGGAGACAAGGTGCGCGGATGCGTTATTGTCTGTCCCGGAGGCGGATACGGCGGAAGAGCTCCGCACGAGGGCGCCCCGATTGCTGAACGCTTCAACTCTCTGGGATTCCACGCCTTTGTTCTTCAGTACCGGGTTGCGCCGTACAGGTATCCGGCTCCGCAGGAGGATGCGCTGAGAGCGATTAAAATTATCCGTGCTCACGCGGCCGAATGGGGGATCAAGCCGGACAAAATTGCGATTCTCGGATTCTCCGCAGGGGGACACCTTGCATGCAGCGCCGGCATTGTCTTTGATGAAGTCAAAGCAGACAACGGCGATGAATGCGATGCCGTTTCCGCGCGTCCCGATGCAACCATTCTCTGCTATCCGGTCATCACCGGAGTGCCTGGCAAAGGCCACATGGGATCGTTTGAAAATCTGCTCGGGAAAGAGGTTCCGAGAGAAGAGTATCTGAAATATTCCTGGGAACGCCGGATCAAGCCGGACACCCCGCCGGCATTTCTCTGGCATACGGCGGAAGACGGCGGAGTCCCTGTTGAAAACTCGCTGGAATATGCTTTGGCACTCAAGGCACAGAAGATTCCGTTTGCCGTCCATATTTTCCCCGACGGACCCCATGGAGTCGGACTGGCGGACAACCGTCCGGGACTCGAAGATGTCACCGTCTGGCCGGAACTGGCCGGAACCTGGCTCAGAAAAATGGGGTTCTGAGCCATGAAACCTCAGGAAAAAATCATGCTGTGGAGCGACGTCAAAAAGACTCCCGACGGCGCCGCTGGAGAATTTCAACCATATCTCGAACCGTATCTGCTCCCCGGTGACAAGGTGCGCGGATGCGTCATTGTCTGTCCCGGAGGCGGCTATGCGATCCGGGCTCCGCATGAGGGAGGCCCCGTAGCGGAAAAGTTCAATGCCATGGGATTCCATGCCTTTGTTCTGCAATACCGGGTGGCGCCCTATGTCTATCCGGCTCCGCAGGAAGATGCGTTGCGGGCAATCAAAATGGTCCGCGCCCATGCTGCTGAGTGGGGGATCAAACCGGATAAGATTGCAATTCTCGGATTCTCCGCAGGGGGACATCTTGCATGTTCGACCGGCGTTCTGTACGACAAGGTCTCGGCAAACAACGGAGATGAGTGCGATGCCGTTTCCGCGCGTCCCGATGCAACCATTCTCTGCTATGCGGTGATCTCCGCAGGAACGCCGTTTGCCAACGCGGGATCGTTCCACAATCTGTTCGGAACGCAGACGCCGTCCGATGCGGATCTGGAGATGGTTGCATGCGAAAAACATGTCTGTGCACAGACCCCGCCCGCCTATCTCTGGCATACATCGGAGGATAACTGCGTCCCGGTGGAAAACTCCCTGAACTATGCTCTGGCGCTGCGCAGATTCAAGGTCCCGTTTGCCGTGCATATCTTTCCGGACGGACCACACGGAATTGGACTGGCGGACAACCGTCCGGGACTCGAAGATGTCACAATCTGGCCGGATCTGGCCGGAACCTGGCTCAAAAAAATGGATTTCTAAACGGAGAGAATTATGGCTCAATCGGTAAAATGGATCGACTTCCGGACTATCGGTCTCGAAGGACAGGCCTGGCAGGGACAGAAATTCGAATCGCATTATGATCGAATTCCCATCGCCGCTAAAAAATCCATCCCGGATACCGTCTGGAGAAATTCCCTTTCCCCAACGGGAATGAGCATCTCTTTCGTTACGGATTCTCCAACAATCTTCATTCGCAGAAAGTTCGAATCCGATCAAATGGAAGAGCGGAATTTTAACAACTGCTCTTTCAGCGGATTCGATCTTTACGCGGAACACAATGGATCCCTGCGGTGGGTCTGCACGACAAACCACAGATTCGGAAATGCGGAAGAGTATCCCCTGAATCTGGATCCCATCGAAGGACGCTATACCTACCGCCTCTATCTGCCCTGCCGGAACCGTCTGCTGAAAGCGGAACTGGGGATTGAAGCAGGAGCATTTTTCGAACCGGTCGCACCACGTCCGGAAAAGGACGCCATCGTCTATTACGGTTCTTCCATCGTTCACGGAGCCTACTCTTCCCACGCCGGACTCTGCCATCCAGCATGGCTCGGAAGAAAACTGAACAGACCAACCTATAATTTCGGATTCTCCGGTGCGGCCAGAATGGAGCTCGAAATCGCGGATCTGCTGGGAACTCTCAATCCCGCTGTCTTCGTCCTCGATCCGATGCCAAACATGGGGCTCGATGAAATCGAACTCCGCGCAAAAGCATTCCTCAAACGGTTAAGAAAACTCCGCCCGGAAACTCCTTTTCTCCTCGTTGAAGACGCTCCGAAAACAAATGGATGGATCTTCCGTCAGAAATGGATGGATAATAAAAAACGCTGGAACGCTATGCGCAAGGTCTGGAAAGAACTCAAAGGCGAAGGTGAAAATAATATCGCCTATCTCAAAGGCAACTCTCTTTTCGGATCAGATGGCGAAGCCAGTATCGACAGCATCCATCCCGGTGATCTCGGCTATCTGAGAATGACCGAACATCTTTATCCCGTTCTGAAAAAGATTCTGGTAAATTAGCAATCTGCCGGACTTTGGGGTTGGTGGCTTCTCGCCCCCAACACCCCTCGGCAGGACCACAGGCCCTGCACC
>CAJKAR010000022.1 GCA_905197955.1 uncultured Lentisphaeria bacterium
CCGCAACGGTTATAATTTATCGAAAACTTGCTGTTATTTAGGGATAGGTTCTTAATAAAATATACCGGGAGCAAGAAATTATATGAAGAAATAGAAAGTTTCTTTTATTATTTAACAAATGAGTACTTTAACCTGCAAGATAACCTGCGAAAAAAACAGCACATTCCGACAAAACAGAATTTTTTTAATGAGACTATCTCCATCTTTCTTCATGCCATGAAACCCCATGATAAACAGATAATACCATCGATTGCTGGTAAATATTTTCTGATAGTACCAAGCCAACAGGAGGTTTGTGCTCTGAAAAATTTAGCAAAATCCTACCAGTTGAAATGGGGAGATCCTCGTAGAGCAAGGTTTAAGATCACACAAGCCAATGGTCGAGAAAGCTATTACCATTGTCAGGGCTCTTATGAAATGAGACAGGTTGACCAGAAATGGCTTCCTTCGTGTTTGAAATATTGACAAAAAATGGTACATTACCTTCAGCAGATGTGGTGTTTACTGAACAGGAGGTATTGCGATGAAATTCAGAATGGTGCATAATAATTTCAATGTGCTCGACCTTGAAAAGAGCCTGAAATTCTACCGTGACGCCTTTGACATGCACGAAGTACGGCGAATCGAGGCGAAGGACGGGAGCTTCATCATTGTCTATCTGGAGGACGGGAACAGTTCTCATCAGCTGGAACTGACTTGGCTCCGCGACCGCAAGGAGCCGTACAATCTTGGCGACAACGAATTTCACTTGGCGTTCAAGGTCGATGATTACGAAGCCGCTCATGCCCGCCATGAAAAGATGGGCTGCATCTGCTACGAAAACCCCGAGATGCACATCTACTTCGTAAACGATCCCGACAACTACTGGGTCGAGGTCGTTCCTGAAAAATTATAAATTTTCCTAATAGAATGTTTGCTCTGAATTCTCTTGGTAGAAAAGAATGAATATGAGTAAGATTTTTGAAATAAGAGATCCTATCCATGGTTTTATTAGAATCAATGAATGGGAAAAAACAGTGATAGATCATCCGGCATTTCAGCGTTTGCGCAGAATTCGTCAATTAGGACTATCTGAGCTTATCTATCCTGGATCGACACATACCAGATTTGAACACTCTCTCGGAGTAATGCACATTGGGACACAAATGTTTGATTGCTTAAAAGAGAAGAGAGAGAATTTTTTAAAAAACAACCTTGGGTTTAATGATATTGGATTGGACCGTGACAGGACAATTGTTAGGTTTGCGTGCTTGCTTCACGATATCGGGCATTCTCCATTTTCTCATGCGGGCGAAGATATCATGCCATGCAAAGCAGATGGCAAACATCATAAACATGAGGATTATTCTGCTGCCATTGTTAGAATCATCCTAAAAGATGTAATAGAAAGGCATCCTGACAATGAAAATGCCGGAATCAAAGCCGATGATATAGCCGCAATGATCGAGGGAAGATCAACGTTGGGGCGAAGACATATTTGGCACAATATTGTGTCAAGCCAGCTTGATGCTGATAGAACAGATTACTTGCTTAGAGACTCATATTATGCAGGAGTCTCTTATGGTCATTTTGATTTAGACCGCATTCTCAGTACTTTAACCATTGCATATAAACGAGAAGATGAAGAGGAAGCTCCTGTTTTAGCAATAGAAGATGGCGGTAAACACGTTGCTGAAGCTCTCATCATTGCAAGATACATGATGTTTTGGCAGGTATACTTTCAAAAAACAAGACGAGTATGTGATTATCATGCGACAGAAGCAGTTAAGGAAATTTTGAAAATTTATTACGGAAAAGCTGAATTACCTCCGCCAACAAGTAAAGAATCCTTAGAAAAGTATCTTGAATTAGATGATTATGATATTTGGAGTGGCCTAAAGCAAGGTAAGTGCGGACGACATAGGAAATGTCTTTTAGAGAGAAAGCATGATCGATGTATTTATGAAACACCAATGAGCTTTGGAAATATTGAAGAAATTCAAATGGAAGAGGAAAAATATAATAAAGTAAAAGCAACTCTTGGCAATTTGATTTCATTTGAAGATGATGCTTCTGCATCCTGGTACAAAAACAATGAAGACATTCCAATTTACAAACGTAAAAACGACACTGTTGAGCCTTTGTCTAAACAGTCTCAAATAATTCCTGCGTTAACAACAAGCGGGAAGAAACGTATTTATGTTAAATTGGAGGATATAGATATAGCAAAAGAAAGAATCAAAGCCGTTTGCGAGGTAAAAAAATGACAAATTCGATTTCTATTCTGACGAAGTATGCGATAATTGCAACAATTGTGAAAACAATTCATGAAAAGGGCGAGCATATCGGACGTACAGCTTTGCAAAAGCTGATATTTCTTTTGCAAACGCTGTATAACGTTAATTGTGGATACGAATTTTGTTTTTATACATATGGTCCATTTTCTAGCGAAATACTGTCGAATATTGAAGAAATGGAAAAATATAATGCGTTAAAAATAGATTATATTAATTACCAGAATGGCTATTCTGGCTATGAAATAAAGCCATCTTCAGAATGTGAAAAAGTTATAACTATTGCAAATGATTTTTTAATGGCAAATGAGGAAAAACTGAAATCTCTTTTGGCTTCATTTGGAGGAGAAAATGCGGTGCATTTAGAATTATATGCAACTATAGTATGGGTCGACAGAGATTTAACTGTAAAACCACATAAGTCTAAAGAAGAACTTGCAAACATAGTTAAGGAATTAAAACCAAAATTTTCTTCAGAAGAGATACAAAGAGGTATTTCTTTCATAGAAGAGAAAAAATTCCTGTTAACAGCATAAGCAATTTTTGAATTTGTACTAACGGGAATTTATTTCTTATGACCTTATTGCCCGACGGCTACTGGCTTGAAGTCCTTCCCGAAAAACGCCAAGAACATTAAGAATTTTCATTCGTTTTCTACTTTCGGAATCTGGAATCGCACAGAAACGAATATGCTAAAAACAGCGGATACTATCTGCTGAACATTCAGAGTTTACCTGTGTTGCGTCTGCGAAAATGACTCGGAGTCTCGCCAAATCGCCTGCGAAACTGTTCCGCAAAATAAGAAGGATCTGAAAAGTGCAGCCGTAATGCAATTTCCGAGATCGGCATCTCGTATCGCAGCAGACGGCACGCCTCACGCATCCGCAACTCCAGAAGATACTGTACCGGAGAATGCGAAGGAAACTCCCGATTCCAATAACGAAAAAATGTCCGGCGCGATAATCCATACCTCGATGCCAGCTCCTCCAGACAAATCCGTTCCCCGTAGTGCGCCCTGAGATAAGAGGCGATCCGCTGTATCTTCTCCGCATAAAAGGATTCCCCCTCCGAGCGCCGGACACTCCGACGCGCAGGATGCTGAAGCATCAGCTCACGAAGCAGACACAACGCATAACCATCAATCCGATCAATATAACCCGATACCGACATATTCTCGCACAACGTATCAATTTTCCGGATCAGCGAACGAATCTCCGGCGTAATCTCCAGCTGCCACGCCACCGTATCCAGAAGAATTCCGTGCTCCTCCAGACGTCCGCAAAGAGAGCCGTCGTAAAGAATCGCAAACGCCTCTCGACGCGCAAACGGCGGCGAATGAAAGTCACTTCCCGGATATTTCAGATATACATGCGGAAACGGCAGACGGGTCTCCCGACCATCCTGAATATCAACCGAGTACGCATCAGAAGATGAGAGACGAACCGCAAATTCCATGATGTTTCCCCGCTTCCCATCCCACGTCCCAAGCGCATTATCACAGGAAAGAAGCGCACTAAGAGGCAGCGGTGCTGAAAGAGTCCGGGGCAGATCATTAAAATGCAGATAGTAATTCTTCATAATCGATATGATACACTCCTTCCCCCGCTTTTCAAGTATTTCCGGCACGATTCCCATATTTTTTGGCATTCTTTTCATAGCGCCATTCCCTATTTCACACTATAATATCCGCAACAACATGGAGATTGTTTTATGAACCGGATTGAAAACGATTTTATTTCTCTCGTAATCGACAACCAGGGAACGCTTGTCGAACTCCGCAATAAAAAATCAGGCAGAGAACTCTTCCGTCCGCACGAACTGCTCCGCATGATCCTTGGAGATTCCGGATGCCTGGAACTGGAGGCACGTCCCGCAGGAAAACCGGAAATCCAGCTGGAAAAACACCGGATCACCCTCTCCTATTCCAAAAGCGAATGCGAACAGCGAGGCACAATCCCCGTCTCCGTCACCATCTCCGCCGAATTGCACGACGATGACATCCAGTGGAGCGCAACCCTCGCAAACAACACCGCAGACAAACTTATCCGCGAACTCCATTTCCCGATCTTCTCCATCCGCGATCCCGAACCGCCTATGGCCGCCATCACCACGGAACTGGTCAGCGAACGAATCGAAAATCTTCCGCAGCACGTCCGTTCCTGTTTCACCAATTATATGGCGCCGGACCAGAAATATATCCGGAGCAATCCCGCCATCTATCCGGGACGCTCCTGCTCCATGAACTGCTTTGAACTCGACTGGGGAAAAGACGGCTTCTATTTCGGCTGTCACGATGAATCCTTCGAACTGACCGCTCATTTTTTCGAACTCGAAAAAAACACCTCTCTCAACATGTTCATGGTCCGCTATCCCTTCCTGAAAGCCGGAGATAGCTGGAGCGAACACAAAATCGTCACCTCTCCCTATTCCGGCGAGTGGTGGACCGGAGCTCATAAATACCGCAAATGGGCTGACTCCTGGTTCACCGCCCCGAAGATTCCGCTCCATGTCCAGCATTCCGCCGGCTGGCAGAGAATCATTCTGCATCATCAGTACGGAGAGTATTTCTTCCCCTACAACAAGCTCGAACAGGCGTATGACGACGCCGCAAAAGCCGGAATCGACACCCTCTTTCTCTTCGGCTGGACCGCCGAGGGTATGGATTCCGGATATCCGGTCTATACCCCCGATCCGTCACAGGGCGGAGTCGAAGCACTCAAAGAAAACATCCGCAAAGTCCATGACAGAGGGGGGAAAATCATTCTCTATTTCAATGGACAGCTCATCGACGCAAACACGGACTACTATCGCTCCGGAGAAGGACAGCGCGTCTCCATCAAACGCGCGGACGGCACCGAGCACCGCGAATTCTACAATTTCAGCAACACCGGTACTTTCCTGCGTTCCTTCGGCAACAAAACCTTCGTCGTTGCCTGTCCCTCCTGCCGTTCCTGGATCGAAATTCTCAAACGGCATATTGATTTTGCAATCGAAATCGGAGCCGATTCCGTCTTTTTCGATCAGCTTGGACTTGCCTCCTATCCCTGCTGCGATCCCTCGCACGGACATCCCGTCCCATTCACCGGACTCATGAACAGTAAACGGGAAATGCTCAAGGAGCTCTACGAATACGCAAAATCCAGAAAAAGCGATCTTGGTTTCGGAATTGAATGCACGACCGACCAGACTCTGCAATATACGGATTTTGTCCACATCTTCGGCTTCCCCGCTTCGACCCGGAATCCGAACTGGAGAGAGACCGGAGAAAAACCGCAGGTTCGTTCGGCAAACTATCTCTTCAAGGAAGCATTCCCCGAAGCGATCATCTCCAACCGCAATATCCGCGATGATTCCGACGTCGAATTTCCCGTCAACCAGATGCTTCTTCTCGGCAGCCGGAGCGACGTGGAAATCTACCGCTGCCGCAGTTCCATCGCCGCCACCCCCCGTTATCAGGCCTATCTTGGCAAAGCCAATGCCTTCCGGGAACGGTCCGCCGATCTTCTTTATAACGGAAGTTTCTGTGCCGAAGAATTCCATTCTCTGAGCAATCCGGAAATTCAGACGAACGCATTCCGGCTCGGCAACGAACTGGGAATTCTTCTCACCCAGAGCAACCGGGATGTCCAGCAGACAAAGGTCTCTGTTCCCGGCTATCGGTTTATCCGCATGGATTCCGTTTCCGGCGATGTCTCCTTGGAAAACGAAACGGTCACTATTCCAAGCGACGGATTCGCTCTTCTGGTCTATCAGAAGGAGTAAGCCGAACACCCGGACTCGTTCCTCTCATGTCCGGAACGAGTCCATCTCTTCGTAAATCGACGGGTAGTGCAAGAGATCATTTCCAGAAAACATGCCGCCTCCGGATTGGAATACTGTTTTCAGTTTCCGGTCAGCGGCTTCGGCTAATTTTTCCGCAATCCGTTTCACCGCCAGAAGCCCGCGCATCGCGGAACGCAGGAATATGCGTTCCTCCTCCGTTGCGCAATTCTTCAGTTCCGCCTCGGCCGGCTTGAGTCCCATCTCAAAGAAAAAAAGCGTATGACGGAACAGATGCGGAACAAATTGCCTGAGAAAGTTTGCCGACTTTCCCGGTAAAATTCACAAGCTCTTTTTCCGATCCTCTTACGCCGGCGGAGTAGGCGAAATAGAATGCTCCGGCATTGTCGGAGGCATACCCTAAACGAGAATCCAGACTCACAAGCTGATTTCGAATTTTGTCCAGATTCAGTTCTCCGGCGATCGATTTGATGTTGTAAAGCTCCCGATTAAATGCGATTGATTGCGCCGTTGCTCTTTTCATATATGCAATAACGCTTGCTGCTCCGAATGCGATTCCCAGAGATTTTGCCATCTCTTTTGCAAGCGAATCTGAATTTTCAAGATTTTTATTGAATTTCAAAAGGTCGGAATTGGCATTTCTCGACTGTATTTCAATGGCGAGAGTTGTAATATCGGTAGGCATAAAATTAGTCTCCAGCTTTTCTAAAACTGAGTTTGTCAACCGGCTTGAAAATAGTTTAAAAAATGGTATATTAATTGGAGTCATATTTTTTTAAGGGGAGAAAAAAATGAAGACAGCCTGTCCATTCTGCAATTCCGAATTTGAAGTCGAGCAACGATTCGAAAATCAGGAAACAAAATGCCCTTCCTGTGGAAACGATTTTATAATAACTCCATGTGAAGACAAACCAAAATTGGTTGCTATATCTCCCATGCAGGCTCAAAAAAATACAAAATTATGCCCGGAGTGCCAGAGATCAATCTCTGTTTTTTCTGAAACTTGCCCATGCTGCGGACATGTTTTTGTAGATTCAAGCCTCTCCATTGTTCTGGTTGTGATTCTCTGGATTGCCGGATTGCTGATTCCGTTCGGGATGATCGCCGTTGTTTTGGTAACGTCGATTTTATATTATGCCTGGAAAAATGTTTCACCCAAAAAAGCAAAAAAAATAAACAAATGCGGATGGCTGATCTTTTTTGCTTCAACAGTTGTTCAGGCAATTTTGTTTGGGGCTGTTTCCTACAACAAAAATTCTTCAACAGGAGAATCTGGAGCGGAGCGAACGAGTACGCGAAATATGAAGGTTTCCTACAACAAAAAATCTTCAACAGGAGAATCTTTTGTCAAAAACATGAAAATCCAAATTTTTATTCCTGAGCAATTCAAAGTCAAAGCGATGGATTTTATTGAGAAAGCCAATGAACTTGAAACACTTGCACATTCAGATCCTTTAAATTATATTCTTCTGAAAAACAAAATTGATGCTGTAAAATCGACTTATAATTTTATGCTTAAAATTTACCCTGAATTCAAAGATTCTGAACTCCATAACAAATTTACCGAATTTTTCAAGGGCTACTTTTTTGCATTGAAATTATGGAATTTGAAAATAAATAAATACGACAATCCGTGCGAACCGGATATTAACGGCTACCAGGAAATGGCAAAGTATCTTGGGGAAAATGCTGTTTTGGATATTTACCCAAATGATTTTTCTGTTTCTGAGTACAGAAATAAAAAATACATTGTTTTTGATAAAAATATTTTTGCATTTATAAAAATAGCAGATTCAAAATATAAGGTTGCTGAAAAAGAGCTATTAAAAATGGTAAAATAAAGAAAATATTTTGGTAATACAAAACATTTGAATTTTTACATTTTGCGTTTTATATTACATCTCAGTCGTTAAAAATACCCTCCTCTCCTGCTGCATTGACACCCGCGAGGCAGACAACTATTACGAAGACGCCGATACCGGGATCCGTTACAGACTCACCCCCGGCTATCTCTGCTTGATTCCTCAGGATACCCGCATCCGATTCCACCGGACTCTGGACACCACCTCCATTACGATTCATTTCTCGTTGGAATTCATCCATGGACTCGACCTCTATTCCGCGGAAAGACGGATCACGCGCTGTTATGATCCGGAGATGACGGAAGGATTGAAACGCTCGATTTCCGATCCGGACAAGCTTCGCGGCTCCTGCGGAATCCGGGCATGGGTTACACGGTTCTGTCACGACCACTGGCCCGAACGTCTTCCGTGTCCGGCGGAAACCATGATCGAAAACACGGCCCTGTTCGAATATGTCCGGAAACATATCAATGCGGAATTGAATGTGGAATCTCTTGCGGCACACTTTCAGCAGCGTCCGGATGTCTTCTCACGCGCATTCAAACGGAAATTCGGCATTTCACCGCACAGCTTTCTGACCAGAGCCCTGGTCCGGAAACTCTCCCGTCTGCTCGCGGACCGCGAAAAGACGATCCGGGAAATTGCCGGTGAATTGAAATTCAGCTCGGAATTCTATCTTTCCCGATTTTTCAAACTGCAGACGGGCATCGCTCCCAGAGAGTTCAGAAAACGTTTCTCAGACTGACTCTTCCCCTTCTTCCCACCTTCTCCCCGAATGCGGGCTCAGCATTGAAAATTCCGAAATTCATGCTATGTTTATATGTTCAAAATGGAAGAAATGAAACCATGCAGGATCTCATTGATTTACATACTCACAGTACCGCCTCCGACGGGTCGGAATCTCCGAGCGCCATCATCCGAAGGGCTAAGGCAAAAGGACTCCGGGGGGTCGCCCTGACCGATCACGATACCATCTCCGGACTGCGGGAGTTCCTCGCCGCAGGAAAAGAAGAAAATATCGACGCGGTTCCCGGTGTGGAACTCTCCACTTTTCTGTACAGCAAGGAACTGCATATCGTCGGGCTCTTCGTCAATCCGGAAACCCCGGAACTTCTCGATCTGCTGGAACGGATGCGGCGCGGCCGTGAAACTCGAAACCGCGAAATGATCCTGAAACTCTCCGCGGCGGGCTTCGCCGTCTCCTATGAGGAACTTCTCCAGGAAGCCGGAGGCGAAAGCATCGGGCGCCCTCACATAGCCGCCCTGCTCCTCCGCAAAGGCTACTTCAAAACCATACAGGATGCGTTCGAGCAATATCTGAAACGCGGCTGCCGCTGCTATGTGCCGCGGCTTCTGCCGGAACCGGCGGAAGCAATCCGGACCATTCATGCCGCAGGCGGCCTCGCGATCTGGGCGCATCCCGTCAGCGGACAGACCGGAGAGCGCGCCTTCGCAAGGAAAATGCTCCGAAAACTCATCCCCGCCGGACTCGACGGAGTGGAAGTACGCTATTCCATGTTCTCCGAATATCAGACCACTATGATGAATGAACTGGCGGAGGCTGAAGGAATTCTGAAATCGGGAGGAAGCGATTTCCATGGTACCAATCAGCCGAACATTGATCTCGGATGCGGCTGCGGAAATCTCGCCGTTCCGTTCGAATATCTGGAAAAAATGCGGGAAGCACTCGCAGCAGGAAAAGGTACCGCTCAATGAAACAGCTCTTCTCGCTTCTCCTTCTCCTCTCCTTTGCGCTGACCGGAATTCCTGCGGAAGACTCCAGTCTGCGCATGAATACAATCCGCGTTGTGGCGAAGGGCGGATTCAAAGAGCTCATCAAGGATGAGGTTCTCAGCCGTCTGAACCGGATGGATTCCTCGTGCGAATTGTCCTCCGGCGATCCGGCGGATGCGGAGAAAAAGAAAACCGTCATGCTCACACTGGCTCCGGAACGGGAATGGAAGAAGAACGAATCTCTCCCCCTGCTCTGGAAAGGTGTTGTCATCGCAGTCAGCCGGAAGAATCCGTACCGGAATCTCTCCCGGCAGGAAGCGGAAAAGATCCTGAAAAACGATTTCCCGTTCTGGCCGGAAACCGATATCCCCGTCCGGAACATCTATTATCTGCCGCATACCTTTGAATCCGGGACACTTCCTCCGCGGAAAAAGGGCAAAACCCGGTTCAGTCCGGTGCGGTTTGCCGATCTTGCGGAAAAACTGCTGGAACACGATCCCCGTGCGATCGTCCTGCTGCCGCTGACCGGAGTGATCTCGCTGCCGCCTGCGCTGCAACCGGTCGCCATCGACGGAATCCTCCCGGATTTCGATTCCATCACAGGGGGGAAATACCCACTCCAGGAAAAATACAGTCTGAAAGTGCACAAGGATGCGCCAAAAGAGATTTCCGAACTGGCGGAACTCCTGCGCTCCCCCGCCTATCAGCAGAAAATACTGAACTTCGGTGCAATCCCGATCCATACAACCAACGGAGATGCAAAAAAATGACACAGGCGTTTTTTGTGACAGGAACAGGTACCGATATAGGCAAAACCTACATCACATCTCTGCTCGCCCGCTATACCACGGAACGAAATCTGACCACCGCGGTCATGAAGCCAGCTCAGACAGGAATGCTCGATCCCATGCAGGGAGATCTCGGGAAAGTCAAACAGGCGGCCCCCGGAATTCTGGATCTTCCCATGGAGCTGGCGTGTCCCTACTGCCTGGAATTCGAGTCCTCGCCGCATCTTGCCGCGGAGCTGGCAGGAGTCCAGATTGATCTGCGCCAAATCATCCGCGCCTACCACAAAATCCGGAACGACTGGCAGCCCGATGTGATGTTTCTGGAAAGCGCCGGAGGAGTCTGCGTTCCGCTGAATCAGCGGCAGATCATGGCAAACATTCCGGAAGAACTCGCGATTCCCGCCATCGTGGTCGCGGACGCCTGCCTCGGAACCATCAACCACACGACCATGACCGTAAACGAACTGCGCAGACACAATGTAACCGTTCGCGGAGTCATCGTCAACCGGGTCCCCGAAGACGCCGGCATCCTGATCCGCGACAACCTCAAAATGATCGAAAAATTTGCCAGAGTCGAAGTCCTCGCCTGCGCCGCTCCGAACGGCGGCTTCTTCCAGGATGCCGGACTGCGCCATCTCTTCGGCTGATCCCCCGGAAGAGTTCCTTTCCACCCCCTCTTTTCCAATCTCCCGCTGAACGGCGGAGATTGGATTTTTTTCGCGTTTTCTACTTGAAATTGGCGTTCCCGGATATATATTCAGGATCGTACTATTACCAGGAAGGCTGAACATGGAAGAAAAGGAACAGGATACCTCTTTAAATACCCCCTCCCCCAACGGAACAGTTTACGACGCAAGCACGATCAAAACCCTGAGTTCCCTGGAACATATCAGGCACCGTCCCGGCATGTATATCGGCAGAATGGGCGACGGTTCCCATCCCGACGACGGGGTCTACGTCATGATCAAGGAGATCATCGACAACAGCATTGACGAATATATCATGGGCTACGGCCGCAGAATCGATATCTCCATCGAAGGTTCCGCCATCCGGGTACGGGACTACGGACGAGGCATCCCGCTGGAAAAACTCGTTGACTGCGTCTCCCAGATCAACACGGGAGCCAAATACAACAGCGATGTCTTCCAGTTCTCCGTCGGACTCAACGGAGTCGGAACCAAAGCGGTCAACGCGCTCTCCGAACGTTTCACGGCAATGGCCGTCCGCGAGGGAAAATTCAAAAAGGCAGTCTTCGAAAAAGGCGTCCTCAAAGAGGAAAGCGACGGAACAACCGAGGAACGAAACGGCACCATGATCGAATTCGTTCCCGATGCCACCCTCTTTCCCAAATACGTCATCAAGCAGGAATATGTCGAACGCCGTCTCTGGATGTATGCGTATCTGAACAGCGGACTTTCCCTCTATCTCAACGGACAGGCCCGCTATTACTCCAAAAACGGACTCAAGGACCTCATCAATACGGAAGTCACCGGCGAAAGCCTTTATGAAATTGTCCACTACAAGGACAAAACTCTCGAATTCGCCTTTACGCATACCGCCGATTTCGGCGAGAAGTATTACTCGTTCGTCAACGGACAGTACACCAACGACGGCGGAACTCATCTTTCCGCATTCAAAGAGGGACTTCTCCGCGCCGTCAACGAGTTTTCCGGAAAAGATTATGACGGCAAGGACCTGCGTGACGGCATCGTCGGCACGATAGCCATCAAACTTCAGGATCCCGTTTTCGAATCGCAGACAAAAAACAAGCTCGGCAATACGGATATCAAAGGCTGGATTGTCGGAACAGTCAAGCAGGCGGTCGTCGATTATCTCCACCGCCATCTCGACGAAGCGGAACTTCTGCTGGAAAAAGTCCGGAAAAACGAGGTGGTCCGCAAAGAGATCCAGTCCGTCCAGAAAAAGACCAAGGAGATGTCCAAACGCATGAGTTTGCGCAACAGCAAGCTCAAAGACTGCAAATATCATTTCGGCGACCGCTCCAAATTCGGCGACAACACCATGATCTTTCTCACCGAAGGAGACTCCGCAGGAGGCTCCATGGTCCAGAGCCGCGATCCGAACACGCAGGCGGTCTTCTCCCTCAAGGGAAAACCCTTCAACTGCTACGGCAAGAAGATCGAAACGGTTTACAACGTGGAAGAACTCTTCTACATCATGAAGACCCTAGACATCGAAGAGGATATCGACAATCTGCGTTATGCCAAAGTGGTCATCGCCACCGATGCCGATGTGGACGGTCTCCATATCCGGAACCTGCTCATCACCTTTTTCCTGACCTATTTCGAACCGCTGATCCAGACCGGTCATCTCTACATTCTGGAAACGCCGCTCTTCCGTGTCAGAAACAAAAAAGTGACCTACTACTGCTACTCCGAAGAGGAGCGCGATCAGCGAGCCAAAGAACTCGGAAAATCCGCTGAAATCACTCGATTCAAAGGACTTGGAGAAATCTCTCCCGGAGAGTTCGGACAGTTTATCGGAGAAAACATCCGTCTGGAACAGGTCATGATCGATCATACAAAAGGCATCAACGAGATGCTCAAATTCTACATGGGCGACAACACTCCCGACCGCTGGGAGCACATCGTCAATCATCTGGTGTAACACATGGCAAAGAAGAAATCAGCAAAACAATCCCCCGATCCGCAGCCGCCTGAAAAGACCGCCGCGCCGGGAATCTCCACCCCATCCGCTTCAGAAACTCCTGCGGAACCGGAAAACACGGAGGATCAGGAAGATCAGGAGGCGTTCGGCGAAATCGCCAAGGTTCAGACCGGTTCCAATGCCCGTCTCAAAGAGATGATGGATACGAACTTCATCGAATACGCCTCCTATGTCATCAAGGAGCGCGCCATTCCTGATATTGACGACGGTCTCAAGCCCGTTCAGCGAC
Source organism: uncultured Lentisphaeria bacterium (assembly GCA_905197955.1). Lineage (GTDB taxonomy): Bacteria > Verrucomicrobiota > Lentisphaeria > Victivallales > UBA1829 > UBA1829. The sequence continues at coordinate 13,355 of CAJKAR010000022.1, forward strand.
GCATTCTCTGGGCAATGCACCGGACCGACGACGGATCGTTCCACAAGGTTGCCAACGTCATCGGCGACACCATGAAGTTCCATCCCCACGGCGATGCATCCATCGGCGACGCGCTCGTCGTGCTGGCCAACAAGGAGCTCTACATCGACAAGCAGGGAAACTACGGCAGCATCATCACGGGGCATCCCGCAGCGGCGCCCCGGTACATTGAAGCCCGTCTCTCGCCCCTCGGCAGAGAAGTCCTGTTCAACGACGACATCACGACCGTTGTGGATTCCTACGACGGACGCAATGTGGAACCCGTCTGTCTTCCGATCAAGATCCCCTCGCTCCTTCTGATGGGTGCGGAAGGCATCGCAGTCGGCACGAACACACGCATCATGCCGCACAACTTCAATGAACTGCTCAACGCCCAGATCGCCATTCTCCAGGATCGCGATTTCGAACTCTATCCGGACTTCCTCCAGGGCGGAATCATGGACGCCTCCAAATACGAGGACGGCAACGGCAAAATCACGGTCCGGGCCAAAATCGACATCGACGGGAGAAATCTCATCATCCGTGAAATTCCGCCGTTCACCAATACGGAAAAGCTCATGGAGTCCATCGAAAAGGCCGCGACAAAAGGCAAAATCAAGATCGCGACCATTCATGACCTGACGGCAAAAGAGGTCTGTATCGAAATCGTACCGCAGCGCGGATACGACCCCCAGCGAGCTCTCCAGGCGCTCTACTCCTATACCGACTGCTCCATGACGGTCACACTTAATTTGATGGTCATCAAAGAGAACCGCCCCGTCCGAATGACCGTAAAGGAGGTTCTCTACCGCAATACGGAAAAACTGCTGGAATATCTCCGGGCGGAACTGAATATCGAAATCGGAAAACTGCTGGAGAAACTGTTATCCAGAACGCTTGCACAGATTTTCGTTGAGGAGCGCATCTACAAACGCATCGAAACGTGCAAGACTTACGAGCGGATCGCCGCCGAAGTACGAAACGGACTGGAAGACTTCCGCGACGAATGGGCGCCGATCGTTCAGATGCTCAAGGAAAACGTGGAACTGCGCGGACTCGCCGCAGGAGACAAAGCCGCCGAACTGCGTTTGAAACAGCTTTCGGAAGGCATCATTCCGGATGCGGATGTGGAAACACTGCTTGCGATCCCGATCCGCCGCATCTCCCTCTTCGACATCGAGAAGAACAAGAAGGAGATGGAGGAGATCCGGAAACAGCTCGACATCAACAACAAAAACCTCAAACGGCTGAAGAGCTACGCGGTCAAATACCTTACCTCTCTGCTGGAAAAATACGGACCGAACTTCCCCCGCAGGACCAAAATCGAGCTGGAAGGATTCCAGAAGATCGATATGGAAAAAATCGCCCTCAACAACATCCGCGTCTACTGGGACCGCAAGGGATGCTATGTGGGAACCAATGTCAAAAGCGATGATGTCGTGGTCTGCAACGAATTCGATCATCTTCTCTGCGTCGAGCGCAAAGGAAGCTATAAAATCATCGACATTCCCGAAAAGATTTTCATCGACAAGCTCTACGAATTCCGCAAATATGACAAAACTACGGAATTTGGAATTGTCTATTCGGACACCAAAACGGGAAAGGTCTATTACAAGCGCTGCACGATCAGTCAGTTCATCAAGGACAAAGAGTACCGGATCTGTCCGGAGAACTGCCGTCTGGAGCTCATCACGCCTCGTCCGAACGCCATCTACGAGTGCCGGATCGACACGCCGATCCGGGCGCGTCAGCTCCAGAAGATCAATCTTTCCGAAGCACCTCAGCGTTCTCCGAAAGCCGGAGGAGCTCTGCTCTTCCCCCGGAAACTGCTGAAAATCACCTTTGTCCAATACCTCGACGGAACCGAACAGCCGGAAGATCCTCCGCTGATCGCCCTGCCGCCTGAGGAACCGAAGGAGAAAACACATCCGAAACCAAAACGGGATCCGGAAACCGGAGTAATCGAGGACGGAACCGTGAAAAAGCCGGAACCGAAGGAACCGATTCGTCCGAAACCATCGGAAGAAGAGGAAAACTGGGGCATCTCTCAACTGGATCTATTCTGAAAGGACTGGGAAACATGAGCGGAACACAGGAACACAAGCGTCCGGACTGGGATGAGTATTTTATGGAAATCGCCAATGTTGTGGCACTCCGGAGCAACTGTTCGCGCCGGCATGTCGCGGCGGTGATCGTCAAGGACAAGCGCATCATCTCGACCGGCTACAACGGAACGCCGCGCGGAATCAGGAACTGCTGTGAAGGAGGATGTCCCCGCTGCTCCTCGGAGGCGCCTTCCGGAACCGGACTGACCGAGTGTCTCTGTTCCCACGGAGAGGAAAATGCCATTGTGCAGGCGGCGTATCACGGGATCGCCGTCAAGGACTCCACGCTTTATACCACGTACAGTCCATGCCTTCTCTGTGCAAAAATGATCATCAACGCGGGAATCCGGGAAGTCGTCTACAAGGAGCGCTACACCATCGACGGAACCGCGCGCAAGATCCTGATCGAAGCCGGCGTCAAAATCCGCGCTCTGGGAGAATAAAATCCGTGCGGGATCTGAAACTTTACTGGAACAGCATCGCTGAGACGAAAGAGTTCACGACTCCGATGCGTTCCGATCTCTTTGCGCGTCATGTGAAGCGGAATGCGGAAATTCTGGATCTCGGCTGCGGATACGGAAGAATCATGCATGAGCTTTCCGAGCTGGGATACACCCGTCTCCGCGGAATTGATTTCTCGGAAGGACTCATCCGGCGCGGCAGACGCCTGTATCCGGACCTGAAGCTGGAAGTGCAGCAGAGCAGACAGATTGATTTTCCCGATTCCAGTTTTGATGCAGTCCTTCTCTGCGCGGTCCTCACCTGCATTCCCCGCGATGCGGATCAGGAGTTTCTCCGGGATGAAATTTTCCGGGTTCTGCGTCCGGGCGGAATTCTTTATGTCAACGACTTTCTCCTGAATACCGATCCCCGCAACCGGAAACGCTACGAGGAAGCCTTGCCGAAATACGGCACCTATGGAGTTTTTGAACTGCCGGAAGGTGCGGTTCTGCGCCATCATGCTCCGGAACAGGTGCATCAATTCTTCGAGCCATTCGAACGGCTTGAATTCGAAACGACGGTCTATCGCACCATGAACGGCCACACCTCCAACGGCTACTGCTTTCTCGGCAGAAAATCCCCCTCTCCAGCCTCCTGAAAAGCAAAAAAGAAACGCCCCCTCCTCCGGACAAACTCAGTCCGGAAGAGTTCGGATGCATTGAAAAGAAAACGGATCGCAATCGTTCAGAGAACCATCATCCAGTAAACCGCACCGAAGAGAAGCTGGAGCAGGAAAGCGATCAGAAAAATCATCCATCCGTTCCGGTTGATGCTTTTCGCACGGTTCGGCGCCACATCTTTCCATGCATAATACAGAAGCGACGAAACCAGGATCACGATCCACATTCCGATGCACGGAACACAAAATCCGCAGAACCAGAGAAAAATAATCCACCCGACCGGCGTCGTATCCGCCGGACTCCGTCCATTCTGAAGCTCATTTCCCATTGTGACATACCCCCTGTTTTGAGTTGATGCAGTACAGTATACAGCGGCGGAACATATTTCAAGGGAAAAAGGGCAAAGAAAATGAAAAAAACAGCGGAACGGCTCCCCGGTAAACGGATGAAGGCGGAGTCGGAAAATCATCATTTGCCGAACAATGGAGATTTTCTTGCGTTTGAAACTGGTTTTCTTGGAAAAGAGAGTATATATTACCGGAAAACAGGTTGTTTGTCCGAAGGATTCGGACATTGTACGACTCATACAGTTCAGAAAACATAAGGTTGGAAAAATGTCGAAAGTCTACAAAATCGCGACGTTGCCGGGCGACGGAACAGGTCCGGAAGTGGTTGCCCAGGGTGTGAAAGTCCTGAAGGCGGCGGCTAAAAAATTCGGCTTCGAAATGGAATTCACGGAATTCAACTGGGGCGGCGAAAACTACCTCAAAACAGGAGTGGTGCTCCCGGATGATGCGGCGGAACAGCTGAAAAAATTCGACGCGGTTTTCCTCGGCGCCATCGGTTCGCCGAAAGTGGCTCCCGGCATCCTGGAAAAAGGAATTCTTCTGAAACTGAGATTCGATCTTGACCAGTACATCAACCTCCGCCCTGTGAAACTCTATCCGGGCGTGGAGTGCCCGCTCGTCGGGAAGACTCCGGAAGATATTGACTACGTGGTTGTCCGCGAAAACTCCGGCGACGTCTACACCGGAATGGGCGGAGTCTCCATGAAGGGCACCCCCAACGAAATCGCGATTCAGGAAATGGTCTACAACCGCGCTCAGGTCGATCGCTGCCTGAAATTCGCATTCGAACTTGCCATGAAACGTCACTCGAAGGAAAATCCGTGGCGCGGACTCTCCGAAGAGGACAAGGCAAAAGGCTATACCTCTCAGCTGACCCTCTGCGGAAAAACCAACGTGCTGACCTATGTCTTCAACCTCTGGGAACGCGCATTCCACGAAATGGGCAAGAACTATCCGCAGGTCAAGCTGAACTACTGCCATGTGGATGCTACCTGCATGTGGATGGTCAAAAATCCGGAATGGTTCGACGTCATCGTCACAACCAACATGTTCGGCGATATCATCACCGACCTGGCTGCCATGACCTCCGGCGGAATGGGCATCTCCGCGGGCGGAAACCTGAATCCGGAAGGAGTCAGCATGTTTGAACCGATCGGCGGTTCCGCTCCCAAGTACACCGGCATGAATGTCATCAATCCCTGCGCCGCAATTCTCGCAGGCGCAATGATGCTGAACTATCTCAACGAGCCGGAAGCGGGAAAAGCAATCGAAAACGCGGTTGCCTACATCACGGAACACAAACTCAAATCCCTCTCCGCTGGAAAAATGGGATATTCCACCAGCGAGGTCGGGGATCTGGTTGTCGAAAATCTCTGATGCACACGCACCTTCGGGAAATCTTCGCGATTTCCCGAAGGACTTGATTAAACCGACTAAATTTGCCAGGCAAGGTTTGACAGATTCAGTCGCTTCAGTCAAGCATCCGGTCCCCTTCCGGGACAATATCCGGATGCCGGCGTCCTCTCCCACAGTCTTTTACAACGATTTTTCTCAAGGAGACCCCCATGACAAGCGATCCGGTAAAGCTCCAGAAAACACTTGGATACACCTTTCAGAATCAGGCTCTTCTGAAAGAGGCTCTGATGCACCGCTCCTTCGCGACGGAAAACAATATCACCTATGACAATCAACGACTCGAATTTCTCGGAGATGCCGTTCTGCAAATCATTTTGACAGAATATCTCTTCACCCGTTATCCCGATTTCCATGAAGGCGACCTGACCAAACTCCGTTCCGCGCTGGCGAATCAGGACACCCTTGCGCTTCTTGCCCGCGATATCGATCTTGGCAGCGCGCTGATTCTCGGCCGCGGCGAGATCGAATGCGGCGGCTCACTGCGGGATTCCACCCTTTCCGATGCGATGGAAGCGCTGATGGCGGCAATTATGCTGGATTCAACACAGGCAAAGGTCAGAGAAATTTTTCTCGGACTGCTTCTGAAGCGTTATCCGAATCCGGCGGATCTGCTTGCGGACCTGAATCCCAAAGGGAATCTTCAGGAATACACCCAGCAGACTCTCGGCTGTCAGCCGGAATACCGGGTTCTTTCCATTTCAGGCCCCGATCACAATCCCAGTTTTGAGATCGAAGTCCGAATCAACGGGAAAGCGGTCGCCACCGGCCGGGCAAACAAACGCAAGATTGCAGAAAGCAAAGCGGCCAAAGCCGCTCTGGAACTGATCCGCCTGGGAACATTCCCGCATTCCAACACTCGAAAAAATCCAGAAGAGGAGAGCGCGCCAAAATGACTATTGCAGCTTATTCGTTTCCCCGTAAAATCAAGTTCGGCTCGGGAGCCTCGCTGAATCTGGCGGAAGAGCTGCCGCTTGGAGCCAAAGTCCTTGTGGTGGCAGGCACAACGGTTGCGAAATCGCCTTCCGGCAGAAAGGTTCTGGAAAGCATCGGAAAAGTGACCTGCACCATCTACACAGGAGTTCCGCCGGAGCCGCCGCTGGAAACGGTGGATGAACTGATTGCCATCGGAAGAAAATATATGGTGAACACGGTCGTGGCCATCGGCGGCGGAAGCGTGATCGATGCGGCAAAGGCGGCAGCGGCTCTGATCCCCCTCGAAGGACACACTGCGGATTACTTCTTTGACCGTCTTCATATTCAGCGCAAAGGACTCTTCTTTGCCGCTCTTCCGACAACCGCAGGAACAGGAGCGGAATCCACAAACAACGCCGTTCTGACCGACACGAAGAGCAAAATCAAGAAATCCCTGCGCCACCCGACGATGATCGCAGATACGGCGATTGTCGATCCCGATCTGACACTGACCTGTCCCCGGGATCTGACCGCATTCAGCGGACTGGATGCATTTGTGCAGGCCTTTGAATCGTTTACCAGTCCGCGGGCCACAGCCCTGACGAGAGCGCTCTCGACGGAAGCTGTCCGGAAAATCTTCGATTCGCTCGAAATCGCATGCAAAGAACCGGAAAACATCCGCGCCCGCACGGAAATGGCGGAAGGCTCCATGCTCTCCGGCATGGCATTTTCACAGACGGGACTTGGTGCGATTCATGGATTGGCGCATCCGGTCGGCTCTCTGCTCGGAGTGCCGCACGGACTGGCCTGCGCGATTCTGATGCGGGCGGTTCTGGAATTCAATATGCAGGCCTGCGCGGATCTGTATGCGGATCTTGCCGACCGGACATTCATCGGATCGGACGCACGCAGTTTCATCCGGGCGGCGGGAGATCTGGCGGAAAAACTGAACGTTCCGGAAAATCTCCGTTCCTTCGCGCTGCACCGAAGCGATTTTGATTTCATTATCAAAAACTGCCGGAGCGCCAGCATGAAGCAGAATCCTCGCGAAATGACGGATCGCGATGTCGAACAGATCCTGGAAAAAATGCTCTGAAAACAAAATGAAAAATCCCGGCGGCGATCTCGCACACCGGGAATCGGCATATGATTCCGGGAAAGGAACGCTTATTTTGTCCGGAGGAACTCATAGACAAGAACCGGTTCCTTTCCGGAGGCGTTATCGGCAAGGAAGGATACTTTCCCGTCCGGAAGGCGTTTCAGCGGAACTTCATACAGACGTTTTCCTCCGTTGGAACAGGCATACAGTCTGCCGGAAGAGGCATTCAGAGTAACGACAGCTTCCGCACGACGCAGCAGAAGCGGAAGTCGGCCATACTCCTCCAGAAGAGTGCATGTATCATCCCGAAAACGCATCCCGGTATTCCGGACCTGTGTCAGATGAAGAAGCAGAATGCGTTCACTTTTCTGAAGAGGTTCCGCAGTCAGGGAGGAGGCAAAGAAGAGGCCGGGAACCTTCCGGTTCTGCACCGTCAGGAAACGGCCTGAACCACGCCCTTGCGCCTGAAGAGAAAAGGCTTCACTGTTCGGAGTTACAACGGAAAAACGGTGCTCCTGTCGATTCAGTTCAATCTCTCCCGTCAGACTCCGGAAAATGCCTTTCTGAATCTCCGGAGGAAGAAGCCCCCGCTTCACCGCCTCGCCTTCGCTCCGTTCCAAGTCCGCGGAAAGAGTCATCGACGGAACCCTCTCCGGAAGGTTCTGATACCGGACGCCCGGTAGAAGATAAACCGAACGGGTTCCTTCCGGAAGAGATCCGCCGTTCCACAGAACCGATCCGGTCCGCTCGACCAGTCCGAGCCGTTTCGTAAACGGAGGAAAGAGAACCGCTTCCGGATTCTGTTCCAGATAGTCGGGAGGAACCAGAATGGTCCGGCAGCCCTCCGTGGCACGCACATCCCGGCGCAGAAACAGCAGAACCCCGATCCGGTCCGCAAGATTTCGAACCGGATCGCTGTAACAGGAAAACAGACCAATCGGCGACTCATTCATTCCGCCGTTCCGTCCGCCGCCAATCATCTGGAAATGGCAGAGAGCATCCCAGTCGTTCAAAGCTCCATAGGCACTCGTTACCAGAGCGCCCTCCATGGCAAACGGAGCGGGATTGCAGTAGTCCCATTCCGTAATCGTGAAAGGTTTACCGAAAATGCGGGATGCAAACATATCTCCGATAGGGGTCGCCAGCGATTGAACCGTATCATCCGAGGAAAACGCCAGAGGCAGCCGCCACGGAGTCTCCGGAAACGATGGATGCGAGTGATAAAAATGATTGTCCACCAGATCATAATCGTTCCGCATGACCGTCAGAGGAACCGAAGAGGCACAGTTCTGGTCGCAAAGCATCGCCCGGACACCAAGCCCCCGCAGAAATGCCTTCATCTCCGCATGGGTCTTCCGATACGACTCCATAATGAAACGTCTCCACAAACGAATGTCTTTCCCCTCCGAATCCAGGAAACCGTTAGCCTTCAGCCATCCCGGATAACGCGTCCGGAACAGACGGTTCGCCGGTGAATCCCCATTAAAATCAAACGCAATATTGCCTTCGTTGATCAAATTGATCGAGATCAGTGCCGGATCCTCCTTCCAGGCAAGCCCCGTATACGGATTCACATGATTCAGAAAGTTCGCGGCAAACGTTTTCCAGTTCTCCAGCGCGGAAGGAGAGGCAATGATCAGCTGTTTGAAATCGCCCACCCCGATGCGCTCTCCGGGAAACTCCTTCACCTCCCCTTCCCGCAGAGGACGGCTGATGAAAAGATCCAGTGTGACATAGATCCCCTGCGCTTTCGCCTCAGCGAAAATGCCATCCATCCGATCCATCTTCACCGGATCAATCTCCGTGGAAACCGCAGAATCCTTCCGGATCAGATCTCGTTCAAAGTGGTGAAACCGGAGAAGATTGTAGCCGCGTTCCCGCATGATCCGCGCAAGCTTTCTGGCTAGCGGACGATTGATAAAGTTCCCTTCATAACAAATATTGGCCCCGTAAAACCGGATCCGCTTCTCCGGAGCTTTCTCAAAGCCGAGATGTCCGCCGATATTACGGATAAAACCATATTTGCCGGCAGGAGCATCCAGCATTCCCGAAAAATCCAGAACAGATCCGGGCTCCGTTTCAACCGCAGCTCGAATGGGACGCCATTCGGAATCGGCCTTCATTACAAGCGGAGCGGCATGATACAGCGGAATCGAATCGTCCGACAGCGTCAGGCCGGCAATCAGCCAGACAGAATTTCCTGCGGAAGTAAACGTGATATCACGAATGGTTTTATTCTCCGTCCGGATTTTCGACACATACATTCCTATCCCGGCGTTGCCGTTGTTCCCTCTCCAGGCAACAAGAGCATTCTTCCGATTTTTCGGCTGCCAGAAATTTCCGCAGTCTGTCTGCGTATTCAGAAGAACTTCACTCTCACTTCCATCCTCATAACGAAAACGGATCGTCCCAAGTTTCCTGTCCCGCAGCGGTTCCCAGCCTTCTGCGTGGAGCAGATACAAATATGCCCCTTTTAAGCCCTCTCCGGATACTGTGATCTCTTTCGGATAAAACGGTGTGCGTGAATGAAAAAGGCCAAGACACCGTCCTGTCAGCTCAAACGGAATTCCGCAAAAACGCCCCTTTCCTGCCGGAAGCTGACGCATATCGTTACTCCCCTGGTCCGTCCAGCCGCCTTTGCGATCGCCGGAAACGTCATCTTTCAACCATGAGTTTGCCTCCTTCATCTTCAAAGGAGTCCCAGAATACTCCCGCCATTCCAGAGCCAGATTCAATTCTGCCGAGGAAATCTTCCCTTTCGATGGCGTGAACAGAATACGGACCGATGCATTTTCTGACCGCCATTGACGATTGTCCTGAAACCAGATGCCGAATGTTCCCGAAATCGTCAGACATCCTCCGCTCATTGGAATTTCCACCCGATGAGCACTCTCCGGAAACGAATGAAGCATTTTTCCATTCCATTTTTCCGGAAACGCAAAATGCCTGCCGTCCACACTCATTCCCGATGTCAGAAGATGCGGAGAAGTCCCTCCCAGGAACAGCTGATTCGTTTCCACCGTCCGGTCAGAATCCAGACGGATCTTCCAGTTCCATTTCCGTGGAGAAATCGTCGTCAGAGTTTCCGTAAAACGGAATTTCCCTCCGGGAACACGGAAAACTCCCTCCCTCCGATTTTCAGACTGAACATGAATTGAAACATTGTGCGATCCGAAGCTCCACTTTGTATCATAAAACCCCAGTGAAAATGTTAGATTTTCCACTTTTAATGATCCGTTTTTCTGCAGCTCCAGCGGAACAGCATTCGCTGAACAGGCCAGCGAAAAGAACAGGATCAGCCGTATCCAATACCGTTTCATAATATGTTAAACGCTCCTTATTTTGTAAAAGTTCCATCATTGTGATACCAGAAATTGCTATTCGGAGCTTCACAATAGGAGGGTACCATGCTTTTCCCTACCGTTGCCCCATTCCCGGTTACATACACAACATTCAAACTAAAGGTTCCCCCATGCCGGAATGCGTTTCCCTTCGCCGTTGATTCAACAGGATATCCGCCACTGCCGACTCCATGGTCAATAACAGCGTGCCATTCCGCCATCCGATCCATATCGGTAAACAAAGCTCTGCTGGAGGGCTGATAAATTTTCTCCGCCCGTCTGCCGAATGCGCTGAGAGTCCCGACTCCTTTTGCGGATATCGCATTGATGTTAGCTCCAATATAACGCCCTTTTTCCGTATCCTGCGGTCCATTGACCGTATTTGAGTGCACCTGTGAAGGACAATCAAACGGTCCGAACGGCCGTCCCTTTCTCTTATCCCAGTAACTGTTATCCCCTGAAACACCTCCCGTTTTCAGATAAACCATCAGAAGATCATGCCATTTTCTCTCGCCGCTGAAAAGTCCGCTCGGCAGCTGATATCCATCGTTATCCCCGCTGTAGGAAACCGATAACGTATGCAGCTGACGCATATTGTTCAAACAGGAAATATCCAGAGCTTTTCTTTTCGCACTATTTAACGCAGGAAGAAGAATAGATGCAAGAATTGCTATGATTGCAATTACAACTAATAATTCTATTAATGTAAAAGTGTTATACTTGATCTTTCCCTCATTTCTCGACATTTTCCTTTCCATTGAAACCTCCTGATTCTTCTGTGTTTATTAAGATGATTTACGTTGAATAAATTCGCATTTCAATTTTCTGCAAAGCGGATCACTCGACGGATTCCGCACCACTTCCACAAAAAGATCACAGAGAGCTTCGCCGATTTCATGCATCGGGTAATTCACCGAGGATAGAGACGGCACCGTTTCCAGATCCTGCGGAAGATTATCCGATCCAATCACCGCCACATCTTCCGGAATCTGTAATCCGGCTTCCTTCAAAGCGCGCATTGCTCCATAAGCACGAATATCCGTTCCAGCAAAAATGGCATCAAAGGGAATATGCTCCTTCAATAAATCCTGTGTTGCGACATATCCGCTTTCCTCATTCAAATCCGAACATTCCCGGATCAGTGCCGGATCGGGCGTCAGATTAAACTCCGCATGGGCATCCCGGAATCCTTCTATCCGGGATGTGATATAACCGTCATCCTGAAACTCCATCTCTAACAGCGCGATCCTGCGCCGGCCGGATTTCAGAAGTGAACAGACCGCATCACGAACACCGGAGCGCATATCTCCATAGACCGTATTGAAATTTTCAAATGGCGCAAAACTGCGGCATAAAACTATTTTCCCATTTTCCCGCAGACACTCCGCCCATTGCCGGGTGATACCGAGCTTCCGATGGACATGAAACAGATAACCGGAAACATCAGGATCCAGCAACGGTTCCAACGTTTTCTTCGTCGGAGGAAGCGAAAGATCCTGAATAAAGATCTCCGGAACGATTCCGAATGTTTGAGCCCGTCGAGAAAAACCTTCCAGAACATACTGGAAATTGAACCAGTTTACAGCGAAATCCGGTTTATAATACCCCATTGAAAAGGTCAGAATCCGAACCCGCTTCCCTCGCAGGCTGCGTTCCGCAACAAAAGTTCCGAGCCCCTTTTTGCGAACAAGAATCCCCCGTTCTGTCAGCGTGGCAAGACTCTTGTTCACCGTATGGACGGCAACCTCCAGCTCTGCCGATAATTCCCGTTCCGATGGAATTTTATCTCCAGGTTTCAAACAGGAAACAACCTGCTCCAGAATATATTTTTCCACGAGCTCTCCTCGTGTCACTTCTCTGATCCGCATCTTAGGCCTTTTTTCTTTAATGAATCAGTGACTCACTCACTGACTTTCTTAATTATACTCTATTTTTCCTTTTTTGTCAACAGGGGATCTCCTGTTTTCTGGAAATTTTTCTTTTCTGTCTTTTGACAAGGACCTGGTTATTCTTTCTTTCAGCGGTATTTTCCTCTTATAAAAATTGGTCGTGCCTCTTGACAAAAATGCAGTTCTGATATATAATATCTACAACATGCCGTTAAATGCCTACTAAATGCCTATTTCGGAGAGAAAAATGCCGAGGAATTCGACATCGGAATACAAAAAAATTCGTCAGTATGTGAACGGATTGATTTTCAAGGCAAATGGCCAGTCCGTCCAGATTCCGACCATTCTTGAACTCTCAAAAAAGTTCGGGGTCTGCCGGCAGACCGTCAGCAAGGCGATGAAGGAACTGACGACCGAAGGATATGTCATCGGACGAAAAGGGATCGGCTCCTTCACAAACCCGGCAAAATTCATGGAACATCAGTCGGGAGACCGCCTCCCTGTGATCGGCATCTTTTTCCGGGACGGCAGACATACACATTATTCCGCATATGACGCGCATCTGGCCGCAGAGCTGATGAAAAAAATCACCTTGTTCCCCGCCTTTGTTCAGCTCCCCGTTGCAGAGGGAACTTCCCCTGCCGAAATCGCCGCGGAACTCGCGAATCGAAATTTCGACGGAATCATTTGGGAACAACCCGATGAAAAACGGCTCGAAGCGCTCAAACTCCTGACCGCAGAAAAAACAATTCCCGTCATAACAACCGGCGAAGTGTTTGACCATTTTCCGGGAGTCTCCATGAACCTCGAAGAGAACGGTTATGAATGTGCACGCATTCTGATTGCCGAAGGCAGAAAACATCCGGTTTTCATGGGCAATTACGGTGCATGGTCCCGTCACGCAAAAGGATTCCGCCGCGCTTACGAGGAAGCTGGAATCCATTTGAATGAAAAACTGTTCCTCAAACATCAGAATCTCGATGCGCTCAGGAATATTCTGGAACTCGGAGTGCCCGTGGATGCCGTATTCAATCATCCAAATCTCCAGAGAAACGAGATCTTCCGGATGATGAAGGAGATGGGGATCGATGTGGAAAATCAGTGCCGTCTGATCTGCAATTCCCTCGCGGCATCCGTCAATCCGGATTTTCATGGATATGTCTATCAGATCGATTTCGAGCAGATCGCCAATGTCGCAGTGAGAATGCTCCACAACGCTTTGTGCGGTATCAAAAATGAACCTATACATGAATTCATTCATTTTAATATTATCAAACAGAGCGGAGAAAGGAATGTCGTATGATGAGAAAAAGGAGCAAAAAATTTACATTGATAGAACTCTTGGTAGTAATTGCAATCATAGCAATTCTCGCATCTCTTCTTCTGCCCGCCCTGAACAGCACGAGGGAGAAAGGACGCAGCGCCGCCTGTATCGGCAATCTGAAACAGTGCGGGATGCTCCAGCTGATGTATGCACAGGACAATAACGATACGTTTACCATGACCATGGAACATCTGGAAAGCGGAGAGTATCGCAGCTGGCTCGGTTTTCTCTGGCACGCCGGATATACGAAAAATCTGCGAAGCGCTTTCTGTCCCTCCTCCTTCCATGAATTTTCCTTCCAGAACAAAATCTCTTCGGATGAACTTCTCTGCTACGGAATGCTTCTCTGGGGGAAGAATGCCAATCATAATGTCAGTTACAAGCTCTCGTATCAGGGGAAAAACCGCATTCCACCTTCCGCACGGGCTCTCCTGATGGATGCCAACCGTATGAAATCCAGCGGAGAATGGATTCCCGCCTATGCAGTGGAAAGCATTCAATATGACGGACGCCCGACGGAAACGCTTCCCGCAGTGCCTGCGGATACCAAATATGTGGGATATATGCGTCACGGAAATCAGGGAGTCAACACCGTATTCTTTGATGGCCACGCGGCCTCTTTCCTGCCGAGTTACAGGAAAAACGAAATCTGGTATATCCGCAGACAGGATCGCCTCCCGATACCCTTGAACCGATAAGCTGCGATCAGAGAGTGATTATGATTCAAAAAATATTTTCAATGCTTCTCCTTCTGACGGTCGTGTGCGCCTCCGCAGAAGAAAACCGCGTTTTCAATGTCGGTCCCGGCAGAATCATTCAGGTGGAGGATATCGCATTCCGACTCTGTCACTGGGGACGAGGATGGAAAAACGGCACGATTCAAAATCCGGCAAATCTTTCATTTCCCGGAGAGGGCGGAACAATCCGAAGCGGAACTTTCCGGGTTCACGACGGAAGTTTCATCTGTACGGAGTCGCTGAACATTTCACGCAATCATGCCTCCCTGGAACTCACGCTTTCCCATCCGGAGGGAATGGAAACGGAGAGTCTGGTTCTTGCGGCGGATCTCCCGTTGAAAGTCTTAAAGGGGCGCCCTCTCCTGTTCAACGGAAAAAGAACCGGATTCGGAGAAAAATTCAATCAGGCAGACAGCGTCCGTCGCATCTGGGCCAGGAAAAAAGAGAATTCTGTTGTAATTCCTTTCAACGGCGGCTCACTTCTGATTCAGGGGAATTTCTCCGCTCAGCTTCAGGACAATCGCAAATACAAAAAGCAATCGTATGGATTCCGGCTTCTGTTTGCCGGCGGGTCCGGGACCGTCAAGCAGGCCCGCCTTGCGGTGAAAATGGAATATCGGCCCTATGACTCGATCCCGCTGGAACTCACCTCAGCGGCAAACCGCTCGTTCCGGGACGATCGCGCTAATGACGGCCTCGGTTCCTGGAACGATCAGGGACCGGAAAACGATTTGCGGATGCTTCCCGCAGGACTCCAGAAATGGGGCGGCCTGCAATTCCGGATTCTGGATCATGACTCGACCGGCGGCAAAACCTGCATTGCCTTGAAAGGAAAGTCCAGACCCGGACTGCCGGAGAGCACATTCATTCCTGGAAACGGCAAGCAGGGAAGATTTCTCTATCTGCTGAATGCCCTCGGCTGGGAACCGGTGAAGGAGAGTCCGGTCGGAGAAATCACAGTTGTGTACGAAAACGGAACCAGCGAAAAGCTGAAGGTGGTCAGCGGCGTGGATACCGGAAATTTCTGGAATCCGAGATCCCTTCGAAACGGAAATGCAGTCTGGCGCGGAGAAAACGACTGTGCGACCGTCGGTCTGTATGCCACAAAATTTCCTCTTTCCGGCGGAAGGATCGAAAAGATCACTTTCCGCAGTGCGGGCAATGCCGTCTGGATGATTGCAGCCGCGACACTTGCAGAAGAAGATATCGCTCCGGAAATCCGGGGACCGGTCGTCTTTCAGGCAAACATGGATTGGCGGGCGGTCAAAAACGAAAAGGATATCATACCGGGCAGCATCATCGACTTTTCGGATCTGCTGGACAAGCCCGCTGGAAAATACGGATTCCTCAAAGCAGTCGGAGATCATTTCGAGTTTGAAAAGCGTCCGGGAATCCCCGTCCGGTTTTACGGAATCAACAATGCCGGAGACACCAATTTCATGGATCCGAAACTGACGGAGCGAATGCTGGATGAACTCGCCGCAGCCGGTTACAACCTGATGCGTCTGCATCATTTTGACAATAAACTGGTAAAACGGGAAAACGGCGTTTCGACCATTCCGGAACCACATAAAATGGACCGCATGGATCATCAGCTTGCGGAATGCCGGAAACGCGGCATCTATACCACACTGGATCTCTTCACGGCCCGAACACTGGAAAAAGGTGAGATTCCGGATTATCCAGATCGCGCCCTGTCCACAACCGAATTCAAAACGCTGGCGTTCATCAATGAAAACGTGATGAGGAATCTGGAAAGGTTTTCAGCAAATCTGCTGAATCATGTGAATCCCTATACCGGAGTCGCATGGAAAGAGGATCCCACCATCGTCCAGATCAGTCTGATCAACGAGGATACCCTCACCCAGACTCTCTCGCGCTCGCCGTTTGCCAGAGCTCTCTACGAGAAAGAATTTGAAAAATATGTTCTGAAAAACAGAATCCATCTCTCCGCGGCAAACCGGAATTCGCATTTCCAGAAATTTCTGGCGGAAGTGTATCTGCGCGGATGGAAACGGCTTTCCGGATTTCTCCGCAATCTCGGAGTGAAGGTGCCGCTGACGGATCTGAATTACATTGTCGATGTGCCGACCACGCTTCTGCGTTCTCATTTTGATTATGTCGATGTGCATTCCTACTGGGCGCATCCGCAGTTTCTCGGCCCCAACTGGCGCCTCCCGGCTTCGGTCAATCCGGAGAGCGCAATTCCGAATTACGCAGGCGGAATCTCCACGGTTTTTCAGAGCCGGATTTTCGGCCGTCCCTTCGTAATCTCCGAGTGGGACTATGTCAATCCGAATGCCTTCGCCGTGGAAGGAGCGTTTCTGGCAGGAGCGTACGCCGCGCTCCAGGGGTACAGCGGACTCTGCCGATTCAATTATGCGTGGACTCCCGAAAAAGTGAAAAAGGAAGAGAGCCATTTATGCTTCTTCGATATCGCAAACGATCCGCTGCGTCTGCTTTCCGAACGGGCAGGAGTGCTGTTTTTCCTCCGGGGAGATGTCTCCGTTTCCAAAACAAGCTATCCGATCCTCGTGAAACAGGAGGCTTTGACTCTGACCGGTTATCCGAAATATTATCCGCAGCTCATAAAACGGATCGGACTGATCGGCAGAACCGGAAGCATTTTCACGGATGACTCCGTTCCCTCCGGCAGCAGAGCGCTTTTGACTCTGACGCCGGAAAAAGTGAAATCTCAGCTGCCGTCGATCCTCTGCCAGTCGGCGGACGAAGTGTTCGCCAAGCTGCTGGAAACCGGAGCTGTCTCGAAAAAGCAATATGATCCCGTTCAGCAGAAATTCACAAGTTCCACCGGAGAACTTGTCCTGAACCGGAAGCAGAAGACCTTTCTTGCGGCAACACCCCGAAGCGAAGGATTTGTCGGTCCGGCGGGAACCCGCATGAACGGAAAATTTGCATCAGTTCTGATCCGGGATTCTTTTGCCGCGGTGCTTGTGGCATCGCGCGACAACCGTCCTCTTGCGGAAAGCAAACGGATTCTGCTCCTGCATCTGACAACGCTGAGGAATACCGGAATGAAATTTTCCAATTCGGAACTCTCCGTAATGGAACGCTATGGAACGCTTCCCCTTCTGATGCGCCGCGGGGAATGCGATATCACACTGAACACATCCGCAGACTGGAAACTCTTCGCCTGCGGATTCAACGGGAAACGAAAATTCGAAGTTCCTGTTGAAAAAGGAAATGGAACGCTTAAATTCACAGCAGGAAACATCACTCCATCCGGCGCAGTCGCCGTGTATGAGCTGATCAGAAATTAAAAGAAAAGGATTGAACGATGGACTGGATTCGTGTCGGGAAAAAAAATCCGCGTTATTTTGAATTTTCCAATGGAAAAACCTTTGTTCCGGTAGGAGTAAACCTCTGCTTCCAGCGCTTTCTCACTACAGACGAGGAGTGTCTGGAGGCCTATCGGCATCAGATGGAAACATTTGCCGCAAACGGCGGAAATTTTCTCCGCATCTGGATGGGAGTGCCGTTTCTCCAGCTGGAACCGGAACGCGCCGATGTGTTTTCGGATCGGAAACTGGACAATCTTCATGCGCTCATTGAGATTGCAAAGAAGAACCATTTGCGGATCAAATTCACGCTGGAACATTTCCGGCGTCTGGACAAGGGCGCGGACAACGAACTCTTTCCCGGAGCGGCAAATTTCCAGAATCCGGTCTACCGGAAGGAAAACGGAGGGTTTGCAGACAGCGTCACAGAGTTCATGACGTCTCCCGAAGGACGAAAACATTTTATCCGCAAGCTGGAACTTCTGAGCCGTCACTTTGCCGGGGAACCGACGATTGCCGCATGGGAACTCTGGAACGAAATCAATACGGTCAACGCCCCCGAAACGGTCTGGAAAGAGTGGTCGGAACTCATGCTTCAGGAGCTTCACCGCTGTTTTCCCCATCAGATGTGTCTTCAGAATCTGGGCAGTTTTGATTCCTTTGTCCATCAATCGCGCTATGACTGGCTCTGCACCCTGCCCGGATGTGATTTCAGCCAGGCGCACCGATATCTTGATCCGGGAGCGGATCTGGATATCTGCCGGGGACCGATGGATCTGCTTTGCGGAGATGCAATCCGGGAACTGCGGGAAAAAAATCCGCTCCGTCCGGCAATCCTTGCGGAAACGGGAGCGGTGGAGTGGAAACATTGCAGGGCCTCGCATTTATATGAGCTGGACTCTCAGGGAATGCTTCTGCATGACGGAATTTTTGCACCGTTCTTCTCCGGATCCGCGGGTTGCGGACAATTCTGGCACTGGGATCAGTTGTATCTGGAGCGTCACAATCTCTGGTGGCATTTTGCCCGCTTTGTCCGTGCGACGGAAGGATTCGATCCGGCGGAAGAGGATGCCCGGCCCTTTTTCCGGGATTCCAGACGTCTCCGGATCTACGGTCTGCAAGGCCGCTCCACCGTCCTGGTCTGGCTGCGCGACAAACTGAACACCTGGCAGAATGAACTGGATCGCAGATATGCGCCTGAACGACTGAACGGATTAAAACTGAATCTTTGCAATTTCTCCTGCGGAGATTTCCGGACCTGCTCCTGGTATTCCCCCTGGACAGAGGAATCCGGAAATCTGGAAATCCGGGAATCGGAGATTCAGCTTCCAGCCTTTGAACGTTCTCTCGTTCTCCGCCTCGGCTTCTAAAAGTTCCGGCGCCCGTTCTCCGGGAACCGAGGATTCGACCGGAGAAGACCGTATTTCACCGATCTTCTCCGGTTCGCATCCGGAATTGTCTCATTCCAAATGCTGAGCATATCGCTCCGCTCGATCTGCCGCTCCTGTTTTTCCGGAAAATAGTTCTCTTACCCCTCTTGACAAAAGACGGGAAATCTGCTATAATATATCTAAACCCATCAATGAGTTTAGATAAAAAAAGAGAGATTTTCAATGGATCCGGATTCACAAGTGATGAATGCATGCAGGAGAATCGTAAGACTGGTCTGGCACCTTGGCCTGCGCCCCTACGACCGTCTGCCGTCGCAGAACGAACTTGTGGAGCAGACGGGATTCTGCAACAATACCATCACACCTGCGGTAAAACTGCTGGCGGACGCAGGGTTTCTGGAAAATACCCGGAAAGTCGGACGCATTTTGCTGGATCGGAACAAATGGCCGGATCAGCTCTGGAGAATTGCGGTTCCGTACGGACCGCCGGATGACCGTCCCGGATGTCAGTTTGCGGCCATTCTGCTTTGTTTTCTTCAAAACCGTCTTCAGACACTCGGCTGCAAATGCATCTCGCTGCCGCGTCTGCCCCAGTTTTTCGGATGCGGGATCCATGAACTGAATCATTTTGCGGGATTGGAAGAGCTTGTCCGGGAGAACCGGCTCGACGGAATTCTCACAAGCGCTCGTTTTTCCACGGAAGTCATGCGGAACTGTTCGGAACGGGAGCTTCCCTGCTGTCTCCTCAGCGGCGATCGGAACGCCCCTCTCCGGCTTGAATTCGATACGCTTCATCTGATCGCCTGCGCCATGGAACGCTTTCACCGGTCCGGGATCCGGAAGCCGCTTCTTCTGGAGTGCAATGACGCCGATCTCCGGAAAATCGGTTCTCCGGAAAGCCATCGTTTTCTGGAACTGGCGGAACAATATGGCATGGAGGTCGATTCCCGATCCGTCTTCACCGGTTCCGTTGTGGATCTGCTGGAGAAAGCTCCGGAGGCCGCGTCCGGACCGGAACATGACGGGGTCCTGATCCTGAATGACGCAGTCGGTTCCGCCTGGTCCATCGCGCTTGCCCTTGCCGGACGCCATCCCATGCTCGCCGTACAGACCAACCGGCAGATCGTTCTGGCCTACGCCCTCACCCAGATCCGTTATGAGTATGATGTGGAATCCATTGCCGTCCATGCGGTCGATCTCATGCTGGAAGCCGTGCTCACCGGAAAACACCAAGCCGTTTGCATACAACCTTTTCAAGAGAAGGAGATGAAATGAAACATCGTCCATTTTTTACACTGGTAGAACTGCTGATTGTAATTGCCATTATCGGAATTCTTGCTGCAATGCTGCTTCCGGCGCTGAACAGCGCGAGAGAAAAGGCTCGCAGTTCGCAATGTCTCGGTAATTTGAAACAGATTCTGCTGGCGCATCTTCAATATGCGGGAGATGCCAATGACTGCTTTATCATCGGCAAACTGACTCAGGCAGGAGGAACCGATGGATATCCTTTCGAACGCGCAACCCAGTATCTGCTCCATCTGGGATATCTCGGACCGAGTGCGACAAAACCAAATTCCGAACAGAGAGTTTTTCGCAGGAACTCCATCGGAGTCTGCCCCGCATGGGGCTTCTTCCAGTCCAAGACCTCGCCCTACGGGACCTACAACAACAACTTCACCTGGGAGTATCAGGGGACATACGGATACAACAACCATTCTTTTGATTACTTCGGCGGACCGTATATTCGTCTGACCAAAGTGAAAACCGCATCTCAGAACGCCCCGCTGTTCGACATGCTGAACAATTATGAAATCTACGATTCCTATCATAATCCGTACTCGCCGTCGGAAAACAAACGGGTCGGGCCCTGGCATCTGGGCGGGACCAACGCAGGGTTCTTTGACGGACACGCCAGAAGCTATAAAACCCTCCCCACCCGGCCGACCTCCGTCACATTTATCGAACCATGGAAGGTGCAATAATGATAAATTTCCATTTCATCCGGAAAGAAGTACGTTTTATGAAACACTCCCTCTTTGCTCTCGGCCTCCTGCTCGGTAGCGATCTTGCCGCAGGCCCGATGGATTTCGAAGCCTCCGCACGGGAATGGATCACTCCAGATCCCGGAATGACCATTGCCGGACGAAACGGAAGTCTGCAGCTCCATTTTCAGGCAAATGATTTCACGCCGACTCAGCACGGAAACTGGCTTTACAACCGAAAGGTGTTCCGTCTGCTTCTGAAACAGCCTCAGATGCTCCAGAAAGACTGCATGCGCATTGTCTTCGAAGCCTCCGGACATGAATACAAAACATGGAACACGCGCGATGAGGTCATTCAGATCTGGCCGGTCATTCGCGATGAATCCGGGGAACAGCTCTCCTATATTCCTCAGAAATATCCTCATCTTTACCCGGGCGGAACCCGGTGGGCAACCTGGATGACCGCTCCCTTTTTCGCCGGAGAAGCCGGCGGCGCCACTCAGGACATCTATACCGCGGAGAATGGAGACCAAAACGCATGGCCGGATGGAAAACTCGAATTTCTCGGATTCAAAATCGTCGTTCATACCCGCAATCCGCAAAAAACGAAAACAGGTTCTGTCCAGATCGGAAGAATCATGGAATCCGGAGAAAGACTTCCGGTCGGAGTCCCCTATTTCCATGCGGATTCGATCTGCCGGACCAAAGGGACCTTTCACTTTGCCGGAACGATCGCCCGCGGCTTTCAAGCGAGTCCGGTTGTGGAATTCTCCCGGAAGATCTCCTTTGATCCAGCCGATCCCGCCAGTCAGAGACAGCGCATCGAACTGCCGATTCCTCCCGGAAACGGTGAGTTCTGGTGCGAATGGATGTTCTCCGATGAAAACGGAAAAAGAATTGCGGGCAGTTCCTTCCGTCATCAGACCACTCATGCGGAATTCAACTGCACGGCAAAACCGGCACAGACCAATGCACCTCCCGCGCTGGGATATCTCCGAATCAATCCGCACAGAGAGGCGGTCTATGAACGCAATGAAACGCCGGAACTGCGTTTCACCGTCTGGCCCGATGGGAAAAAGAGTCTGAAAATACGCACGGAACTTCTTTCATACCAGTATGAGGATCTGTTTGAAACGAAGGAATTTCATGCTCAATTTTCCTCGCAGGCCCCGCAGACCTTTTCGTATACCCCGACTCTCCGTCCGGACCGGGATGCCTATCGCTGCCGCTTCACGGTGAAAGATTCCGACGGAACCATCATGCAGATCAGGGAATATGTTTTCGGTCGCAGAAGCGATCTGAAACAGGCCCGGCAGAGCCGCACAGGGCTCCCGGTCGATCGGCACGCCCTGAAAGATCTCTCCTACAACCGGGCGACCTTCCATATTCTCTGGGCCGACAGGAAAAACATCAAAAAAGAGAAGGATCTCACCGACCGCTTTCTCCATGCCATCCGCTCCGCCGCACCGCTGACCAGATACTGGACTTACACCATCGATCCGGCGGAAATGGAAATTCTTCCCGGCGTTTTTGACTTCGCCGTACTGGATCAGATTATGGATCTTGCCGCGGACAGCGGAGTGGCGCTGACTCTGCGTGTCACCCATATTGAATCGGAAAAGCCTTATCGCTGGCTGCCCTATTCCGCACAGCACAATTTCGACGGACTTCCGATTTTCGAGCACTATTACGGAGGCTACAGCCTCGGGGATCGCAACTATCTTGAAGTCTGGCATCGTCTGAACCGCGCGCTCTTCGACCGGTACGGAAATCATCCGGCGTTTCAGGGATACTATCTGCTCCAGCCGGCGGGAGAATTCACCATCGAAGACAAGCCGTGGGAAGGTATCGTCGCCGGATATGAACCGCCGATGAAACAAGCCTTCCAGGACTATCTCAAACACAATCTGAAACTGGATCTGCCCGCATTGAACCGCCGCTGGAACACCAGATTCAAAAGCTGGGAGGAAGTTTCGGTTCCCCAGCCGGCCTTCCGGCTCGGAAAAATGCCGGATCTCAGCATGCGCTGGAATGACTTCAGCAAATTCAAATTTTATCTGGATACGGAAGGATTCTTTCCGGAGGCCGTTCGGCGCATCCGCTCCTATACGGACCGTCACGTCATCATCCTCTATTCCGCGCCGCAGAACAATCTGAGCGGAGCGGTGGATTACTTCCACAACGGAGGCAACGCCTATTTGCAAAACGAGGGGCGTTATGTCGAAGCATGGGAAAAAGGCCGCACCGGATGGATCAGCGAACCGCATGATCCGACTCGCTGGGCATCCTCGGATGATTCCGAATGGAACCTGGACTGGACCGTCTACATGGCGATCCTCCAGGCAGGCGGAGGCGGAGCAAATCTCCATGTGTACAACTATCCGCGGAAAAGGACCATCGAAAATCATGGATTCATCTACGCGTATGACCGTCTGCGGAAATACATGCCCGTTCTGGATGAACTGAACGGATTCGTTTCGGCGCAGGAACCGGCACGAATCGGCATTTTCCAGGATCCGATGACCATCGCATGCAAGCACAGAACCACGTTCAAGCCGCGTATGGATGATCTTGCCCGGTTCTTTGAACTTGTCAAATTTTCCAAACTTCCTTTTGCAACCGCGGAAAAGCGGAATTTATCCCAGCTTCGGCTGCTGGTGCTCAATCCGCTGGATGAGGTCATGTCCCAGGAAAACATCCACCTGATTGCCGAATGGATCCGGAACGGCGGGAAAGCAGTCATGACCGTAAATACGGGAAAATACTCTCCCGAAGCCGGAGCTTCCGCTCCCTGGCCGCTTCTCCGGGCTCTTGGCATTGCTGCTCCCGATTCCGCCTATCGGACAACCGGACGGAATGTCACGGCATCCGTTCTTCGGGAAAATCCATTTTTCGACAAGGAAAAAGGGATTCGCTTCTACACGGGGACCGAATTCAAACGCGATCTGCAAAGCAAGGAAATCAAGGAGCAATTCTGGAAATTTCCCTATCGCTGGATTCCCGAAACTGATTACTTCGGATACTATCCCGGACATCATCCGAACGGAGAGGTGATCGCGGCATTTCCGGATGGCGGAGCGGCGCTCTCGGTCCACCGTTCCGGAAAAGGAGAAGTGCTCGTATTCTGGGGCTGTCCGGACTATCGCCCCGAACGCATGGAAGGATTCATCGAACGCGCCGCGCGCTGGGCGGGAATTCAAAATCCGTATCAGGGCAACCCGATCGTATTCATGCAGGAGGGGAAATCTTCCGTCAGCGACCGCCGCTATGTTCTGCTCTATCAGGACCGGCCCGGAAGCTACCGCCAGAAAATGCTTTCCATTCCCGACGGAGAATATTTTGCCGAAGAACTGATCTCCGACCGGAAACTCGGAAAAATCCGCGGGGAGACTCTGCGGACCAAAGGCATCCTTCTGGATTTTCCGAAAGGAGCTTCTCCGCTTCAAATCCTGCGCTTTACCCCGATGGAACAATATAAAACCAAATGGTCGCTGAATTATCCGGAGTTGAACTGATATGAAAAAGTCCCTCTTTCTGCTTCTGAGTCTTCCGCTGTTTCTGAGCGCGGAAAATGTCACCCCTCATCCGAAGCTGGTTGTCACGCACGCAATGGGCATGATGCCTGCCGGAGTCGGCAGCTCCTGGGAAATTGCCAGTCTCTTTCCCCGAACCCGGTATGCGGAAAACAGACCGCATTTCGCCCGCATGTTCGGAGGAAACAGAAGAATGATGCCGCTTGCGGTCATGTATTCGTTTGTCAAACCGGACGGATCTTTCCATTTCAATGATCCGCTCCCGCCGAAGCGGAGACTTCCCGCCGAAGCGCTTTACCGGAAGTGGAAATACCGCTGGGATCTCGAAAAAGCCGAGGAACAGGGAATCGACGGATTCGGACTCTGTCTTTCCGGCAACGAACCCTCTTACCGTCATGCGGTCGAATGGTTCCGGACTCTGGAAGCCATGCTGAAAGAGAATCCCTCTCTGAATCTCCGTCTGATTCCCATGATCTGCGGGAATGATCTGGCGGAACGGAAACAGAATCCGGCGAAATATCAATGGATGTTCCGCTTTGTCAAGGAATTTCGCAGCAGTCCCGCGTGGATGCGCCGGAACGGACGCCCCGTTCTCATGGGTTACAAAAGCCATGTCACCTGGAAAGCCGAAGAGTATGTTGATCCCGAATACATCAAAGGGCCGATCAGGATGCATCAGGAATTTTTCCGCGAACTCGGACTGGAAAATGCCGTCTTTCTTTTCGACGGAGCGGAATATGCACCGGGACAGATCACGCCGTCGAAACAGCCGGGAACTCCCGCTCAGCTTGCGGAGGTTGCCGGAATCGTCTGCGATTCATTCGAGGCATACGGCTGCTGGGGCGGCGTGATTCCGGATGAAATCTATCAGAAAAATTATCCGCCCATCGCGGAAGCCGTCCGACGGAAAAATCGGGCGTGGATGATGCCGATTCTCGACATCCACAGCGGAATCGGCCAGTTCTACCGGAGCAAACCCGGAGTAGAACGGCTTGTCGAAACCTGGAACTTCGCGGAAAAAACCGGAGCCTCCATCGCACAGCTTGTCACCTGGAACGACTGGAACGAAGCGACCGGATTCGCCCCCGCCAATTCCTTCAACTATGCTCTTGCCGGACTCAACAGTAAATTCATTTACCGCTTCAAACACGGATCGTTCCCGGAGACCGGACGCGATGAAGTTTTCCTCTTCTATCGGAAATACCATCCCGATGCGGATCCGGAGCTCTATCCCCGCGCGACCGTCGAACGCGACCGCGACAGGTGGGGCGAAACCGATGACATGCTCCATATATTCGTCTTTGCCAAAGCCCCCGGCACCGTGAAAATCTCCGGCACTGATAAAGGTTCGGAAACATTGCCTCTTCAGAAAGGCTACAACGAATTCAAACTCAAAACCGCAGTCGGGAAAGAAATCTCCGCCCGGATCTACCGGAACGGAAATCTTGAACATGAACTGATCTCTCCCGAACGGGTCACCGCACGGCCCTATCGCGAAGATCTGATTCCGTGGGGCTGGAGTTCCCGGTGCAGGGAACTTTATGATCGCGATTTCGGGAAAAACTTCCGGCCTCTCTCCGAATACTCCGAACGCTGGAATGACGGCATTCCGGACTGGTTCCGCCTGCACTGGTTCGGAACCACGGAACGGATCGCTGGTTCCGCTCCGGATGACGATCCCGATGGCGATGGAATCCCCAATCTTCAGGAATATCAGCTTGGGGAAAATCCCTTGAAAAAGAATCCGGTCTATCCGGACGGCTATCGCTGGAATGATCTCAAACGAGCCTTCTCGCCGATCGAAGATCAACATCAGCCGGCCAGAGAGCGTATCAATCTCAATCCGTTTCCCGACGCTGCGGGAAAACTGGTTCATGGATTTCTTTATTGCTCAGACGGGGTCTTTGACGGGGTCTATCCCTGGATGATGAAGTGGGTCAACCGTGTCCGGAATGTCCCGACTGGATGGACCTTCCGATCCGGGAAAAAACACTCCTACACCCTCGGCCCCCATGGAGGAATCGCCATGCAGCTTGCTCCGGAAACAGCCGGAATCTATCGCTTTCTCCCTCCTGTCGCAGGGACCTATACCATATGCGTTCTTCTGCATGGGGATCCGAAAAAAGAAGTCACTCTGCGGATCATGAACGGAAGCAGCGAAGTGCAGAAAATCCGTTGTCCAGCCGGGAAATCGGAATCCGCGCTTCTGACAATCGATCTGCCGCGCCGCGCAAAACTCGACTTCATTGCAAGTGCCGATGGCGCGGCCGTTCTGGAGCTTCTGCCGGAAATTACTCTGAAGAAAAACGGAGAAACTTCTCCCCGCTCCGTACCGGCAAGCAGAAAATAACCACCAGCACATCGGAAGAGTCTCCAAAACGGACACTCTTCCGCTTGTGCGGAATTCAAACGGGGAACTGGTCCGCAATCAAAGATTTCGCAAAAATTCGCTGTTTTCAAGCGGCCTGAAACGACAATATTTTTTCTTTCACAAGAGCTTGCCGCACTCCCGAATTTGTTTCTCAGGATCTGAAAAGTTTTCTCTTTTTTTTCTTCCGTCCTTGACAAAAGATTGTTCCGAGTTTAAATTGAAATTGGTTCACACGAGAGAATCAATCTTTTTCAGAGAAGGAAATCCTGTTCCATGCCCAGTAAAACACCAGTGCCGACCATGCAGCAGATGGCGGAGGAACTGCAGCTCAGCCGACGGGTGATTTCCGCAGTCATCAACGGCAATCCGGGCAAAGTCCGAATTTCCGCGGCGACGGAGCAGAGAATCCGGAACTATCTTGCCGCATCCGGGTATGTCCGTTCGAGGTCGGCTCTCCAGCTCAAACAGGGGGGGAACAGCGAACAGGTCGGGATTTTTTACTGTGGGAAATTTGTCGCACTGAACTATCTTACCGAAGCCCTGACAATGCTCACGGCGGAAATCCGGCAGCGCAACGGCTCCTTTGAAATCACCGGGGTCAATCCGGATCAGCTGTACGAAGGAGTCAGCGAAATCATCGCGAAAGGGTTTCGGAGACTGATCTGGATTCATGGCAATACGCCGCAGGAGGAATTTTTTCATGCGGAAAAACTGTTTCCTCTGTTCCGGCATCTGGACAAAGTCGTCATTTTCAAGTATGATTTTTTCTATTCAGAACAGGAAAAAGCCTATCTGGATCATGGAATTGAGCTGGTCGGATTTGACAGTATCAAATCCTATCGGGAAATTGCGCGTCTTTTTCGTGAGCAAGGTCATTCCGCAGTCGGGCTCAACGACATTTTTCAAGGAACAAATCTTCCTCTGCCCGGCAACGATCAACTGCTGGACTCCTTTCAGAAGGAGGGACTCCGGGTTTTCGGACTCCAGCCACCGCAGGAGACTCCGGAAGAGCAGATTCCAGGCAGGATTGCACGAACCATTCTCCGCCTTCATCGCGAGGAAGGGATTCGAGCAATTTTCATCCGCAATGATCTTCTTGTTGCAAGAGTCATGCATCTGCTGCAGGAAAACGGACTCAGAATCCCCGATGATATTGCAATTGCGGGTTTCAGCGCCTCTCCTTACTCCGAGCTGCTGACTCCTCCGCTGACCACTTTTGAGCATCCCGTGGAAGCCATGTGCCGCAAGACAATGGAGCTTATCAATGCCCCATCCACGGATGGACAGGGGCATCGGCATATTTTTGAAAATCAGCTTCTGCTGCGCCGGAGTCACTGTTATATTCCCGGCATTCAACAAGGAGAGCAGAAAAAATGAGCGCAAAATTATTGCCGGAAGCGAAAACAGATCATACATTGAAAAAATTGTTAATCGTTGTTTCAATCCGATTGATTCCTGTCATTAGCCTTCAGCTTCTCTTCTGGTCTGGAGAAATATCCCCTCTTGCGGAGAAGTCGCTCAGGATCGGGAATTACCATACGATTCTCCTCCATCCGCTACAGACGAGTTTTTCAGCAAAAAATGCAATGACGGAAGCCCGGAGAAATCATTCTGCCCTATGTCACTTCTTCCAAACGGAGCCGAAAAGAGCAGCAATGTTCTGCCCGATTCCGGAAAAAGAGAGCAATTCTTCCGTCCGGGGCTTCCGGGATGAATTCTGCGGAACGAACGGGGAAGGAAACGGCAAAAGAATTGACAAAGACAAAACGTATCAATAAAATCATCCGCGATCAGAAATTCACCATATACGATAAAGAAAGGAGTTCATCATGACCGCAGCCGCCCCATTTCAACTGAAACGCTATGCCTCGCATCCGCTTCTTCTACCGCTGGCAGAGAGTGCCTGGGAGAGTGAAAATGTCTTCAATCCGTCTGTCATTTACGCAAACGGACTTTTCCACATGCACTATCGTGCGGAGGGAAAAGACTGGACCAGCCGGATCGGTTATGCGGTGAGCAAAGACGGCATTCACTGGAACCGTCTCCGTGAGCCGGTGCTTGTGCCCTCCTGCGAATACGACCGCAAAGGGGTGGAGGATCCCCGCGTCACCTATATCGACGGAATCTATTATATGGCATACTGCGGCAATTCCTATTACAGTGGTCACGGAGTCAACTACTGCGGCAGCATTTATCCGATGTTCGCCAAAAGCCGGAATCTGATCGACTGGGAAGTGATCGGTCCCATGGTAAAAGGCGAAGACAATAAGGACCACATGCTGTTTCCCCGGAAATTCGACGGCAGATTCTGTTCCTTCCACCGGCGCAGACCGAACATCTGGCTGGCCTTTTCCAAGGATCTGCTCGACTGGCCGGAATCCGAAATGCGGGAACTCTGCGGAGCGCGTCCCGATGTCGCCTGGGAAGGCAAATACATCGGCATGAACGGGGTCCCCATTGAGACCGAAGCCGGATGGATCGCCTTCTATCATGGAGCAGACTGCAATCATGTATACCGAATCGGAGTCATGCTTCTGAACCGCAACGATCCTTCGAAGATCCTTGCACGCCCGAAAACCCCGGTTCTGGAGCCCAGAGAACGATGGGAATGCCGCGGCGATGTGCCAAATGTTGTGTTCAGCACAACCAATCTGCTGGTGAACGACACCGTTTATGTCTACTATGGCGGAGCCGATCATGTCATCGGCCTGGCAACGGCCTCCCTGAAAGAGCTTCTGGATTTCCTGCTTGATCCCTCGAACCGCTGCCAGTAACCTGAATATGGAATCTGAATCAGAAAGGAAAAAAGCATGAAATATCTCTCCGTTTTTATGATTCTTGCCTGTTCTCTGGGAATCGCCTTTCAGGCGGTTGCCGAACCGGAAAAAGCCGCAGCGGAAAAGAGAACCGTAAGCGACGGGAAGGAGATCCGGATCGATCCCTCCACAGTCACCATCACCGGCGAGACCGATAAATCCCCACTGAGTTATGCGCCTGGCGAGCCCATGGTCTTCACACTCAGACTTCACTTCAAGGGTCCGAAACCGACCGTTCCCTACTTCATTGCATGGCGCAGGAGCGGCGATGACGGCAAACAGGAGACTGGCCGGGCTCCGGCATTTTCGCCCGTTGTCATCCGGACCTCTCTGGATCGCCCCGGCTTTGTCCGGATCTACGCAAAACTCATCGACGGGAAAAATCAGAATGTGGTCATAAAAAATCACGAAGCCGGCAGCTTCAACGGAGGAGCCGCCGTTCAAGCGGAAAAACTGAAAGGCACACCAGCTCCGGCGGATTTCGACGCATTCTGGGAAAAACAGAAAGCGAGACTTGCCGCCGTTCCCATTCAAAGTGAAATGAAAAAGGTTGTTTCCGGAAAAGATGCGGATATCTATATGGTCAAAGTGGACTGTGCAGGCCCCCGGCCGGTTACAGGCTATCTCTCCATTCCGCACCAAGCCGCGGAGAAATCTCTTCCCGCGGAAGTTGTCTTTGACTGCTACGGCTTCAGCGGAATCCGGGATCTCGGTCCTGGCAGCGGCCCGAAGAACCGGCTTCGTTTCAAGGTCAACGCCCACGGCTATGATTTGCGGCGGGACAAATCTTATTACGATGCGTTTCTCAAAAAAATCAATCCCCGCGGCAAGGGATATGCCTTCGATCCGGAGGAAAATTCCAATCCGGAAACAGCATACTTCAACGGAATGGCGCTGCGGGTGATCCGGGCTCTGGAATTCGTCAAAACACTGCCGCAGTGGAACGGGAAGACGCTGATGCTCAACGGAGGAAGCCAGGGAGGACTTCAGACGATCTGGGGAGCGGCTCTGGACAAGGATGTCACCAGTGCATCCGCCGCGGTTCCGTGGTGCTGCGATCTTGCCGGAGCGACCCGCTTCGGGCGACTCACCGGCGGCTGGCGCCTTGCCTGGACAGAAGCGCTGGAATATTATGACCCGATCCACTTTGCCTCGAAGATCCGCTGTCGTTTCACCATTCCGCGTGCGGGACTCGGAGATTATGTCTGTCCGCCCTCCGGAATCGCGGTGTTCTACAATAATCTGACCTGTCCGAAACGGATCATCTGGTTCCAGGGTTCCACCCATGGACGGGTCCCGAAGGATCCTCAGAAAGTGGAATGGAAACACGCGGGAACTCCATAAAAACAATCCAACGGGATACGTCTCCTTTTCCAATCCGGAAAAAGAGACAAATCCCGATTTTTTTCAATAAGGATCTTGAAAATCTGGAGATTCCGGATATATTATAGTTCCTGTTCATGAAAAACAATACGGCCGTTGAAGGCTTTTTACCCAGGAGATCTGAAAGTGAGTAACGTTTGCGAAATTTGCGGAAAGAAAAAGTTTTCCGGCTCCACCATCATCCGCAGGGGCTTGGCGAAGAAAAAAGGCGGTATCGGAATGCACGTCGTCAAAGTTTCTCCGAGAACCTTTGAACCGAACATCCAGTCTGTCAGAGTGGTCGAAAACGGCACCGTGACACGCAAGAAAGTCTGCGTCCAGTGCATCCGTTCCGGCCGCATCCAGAAGCCCTGCTGAGAAAAGTTTTAACTTTTCCTCAAATTGGAGCCGGTCATGCGGCTCCTTTTTTTTTGCGGAAAGAAGATCTTCATGAAATCGGAACTTAGAAAAAAACGGGCGGAACGATTTGCCGCAACCGACCTTTATCTGGTCATCGGACACGAATTCACAAACGGCAGGAGCATTTTTGAGGTTCTGGAGGAAGCGGCCGCCGGAGGAGTCAAAACGGTACAGCTGCGGGAGAAAAATCTCTCCGGACGGGAACTCACTCTGCTGGCGGAACAATTCCGGAAAAAATGCGATGAACTCGGTGTTCTGATGATTATGAACGATCATGTGGATATCGCCCTCGCCTGCGGAGCCGACGGAGTCCATCTGGGACAGGATGACATGCCGCTGGAAGCCGCCAGACGCATCGCTCCCGATCTGATTCTTGGCCGTTCCACACACTCTGTGGATCAGGCTCTGGAAGCTCAGGCTCAAGGAGCCGATTATGTCAATCTCGGACCGATCTTCCCGACACAAACCAAAAATACTCCGGTCAAACCTCTTGGCCTTGAAATTATCCGCCAGGCGGGTCCGCTCCTTTCCATTCCGTTCTCGGTCATGGGCGGAGTTAAAGAGCACAATATGCCGGAACTCTTTGCCGCAGGAGCGCGCATCATGGCCATGGTTACAGAACTCACACAGGCTCCCGATGTCAAAGCGAAAACCGTTGCCATGCGGAAATTGTGGACTATGTAACAGCCATTACATCAGCCGTTCCGCCAGAGTCAGATCGGCGGAATGGGTGATTTTCAGATTGCAATTCTGATTCTCCACAGGGAACGCCCGGCGACCGCAGGACCACTCCACAGCGGCGGCGTCATCGGTAAAGGAGATTCCACTTTCAACGGCCCGCGATGTCGCATCCAGCAGTTCCGCGGCAAGAAAGATCTGAGGCGTCTCGACCGCCCATAATTTTCCACGGTCGAGATTTCCGGCAACCAGACATCCATCTTTATCCATCACCTTTACCGTATCCACCACCCGGTGCGCCGCCAGAGCCGCCCCATGGATCCGGCAGGCCTCAATGCAACGACGGAATAAAACGGCATCCGCCAGGGGCCGGGCGGCATCATGTACTGCAACATATTCCATCCCTTCAGGAAGCGCCTTCAACGCCTTCAGGACAGATTCTGTCCGGGACGCACCTCCCTCGACAATCCGGATCCCCTTCTCCGGAAAATATCGTTCCACAATTTCCCTGAATTCATTCCGGAACCCCGCATTCACCGGCAGAATCATATTCCGGAAAGGCACCACCTCTCCGAACTTCCGGATGCAATGGCAGAATACCGGCATTCCTTTCAGAAGGCACAGCAATTTGTTTCCCTGTCCGAAACGAGTGGAACTTCCTCCGGCGGGAAGGATCAAAGCGGTTGTATCATACATAAATCATCTCTGCAAAAAAAACGCCGAAAGAAAACTTTCGGCGCAGAATTCCAATGGAAGCACGAATCACGGCAGCTTGATTACCGATCCGGCACGCACTTTACCATCCGCCGGAATTTCCGGATTCAGCTTTTTCAGTTCGGCAACCCCGAAACCGAACTTTTTAGCAAGCTCGTCCAGAGTGGTATCCTCGTTGATTTCCGTTGTATATCCAGCGGCAGCGGTTCCGGGAAGTGCAGGAGCCACAGGTGTGGCATCCTTTGCAACGGCATCCACCGCAGCGGAGGAAGCAATCGGAGCAGAAACCGGAGCGGGTTCCGGCACGGAAACATCCTTTGCATCATCGGCAGCCGGCACCGGCGGCGGAACCACAGGAGGCTCAGCAACAGGAGCGCCTGTCGATTCCGCTGCAGCAGGAAGTGCAGGAGCCGCGGGAACTTCCGGAACAACCGTCTTGTTCTCAACAGGGGCTTCGGCCTTCTTGACCTTTGAAGAAGCGGTATTGGCAACCGGCTTCACGGCGACCTTCTGACCCGGTTTCGGAATTACGAGTTTCTGTCCAATCTGGAGAGGTTTCTCAAGACTCAGATTGTTTGCAGCGGCAAGATCCGCGGCTTTGATGTGATAACGGGCGGCGATTCTGGAGAAGGAATCGCCTTTCCGGACGATGTATTTGCCATCGCGATCAACCAGTTTTGCGGTTGTCTTTTTGGTTTTTGCCGCGGTTTTGCCGGAAGATTTGACAGTCTTCGCGGATTTTCCTTTCAGCGCGGAACTTTTCACTTTTTTCCCGGAAGAGGCTGGAATGACGACCTTCTGTCCGACTCTCAGTCTTGCAGGATTCAGATCCTGATTGGCCGCAGCGATCTCATCCATGGAAACCCCGTACTCGCGGGAAAGGCTCCAGAAGGTATCCCCTTTCCGGATAACATGTGTTTTCTGAGTATCGGGCACCGGCGGAGGCACAGGAACCGAAACGGTCTTTTTCGGTTCGGTTTTCTTCGGCGTCTCAGGCTCAGGCGTCACAGTCTGGTTTTCCAGCGGGACAAAGACCGTTGTGGGCCCGACCGGCTCCTCCGGTTCCGCAGGAGTATTGGAAGGCGGCACATTTTTCTCGGCATCCGGGATGTAGGCTCCCGGCGGCAGAGGATCCTCCTCCACCGTGGCGCAACCGCCAAAGAACAACATTCCACCGACCAGCAGATGCAGAAGAGCAACTGACGAACAGATGACAAGCAGCTTACTTTTCATCTCGAATAAACCTCCGTTATTGAGTATGTTAAACCTTTTTTCTGTTTTTGCATCCATGAAACCGCCATCCGGAGAAGGATCCCCCTCCCCTTTCAGCAGGGGCGCTGTTCTCTCCTCCGCACCAGAGGATTTCCCGGATCGGAAAATCCTGCGGAAAAAGAAAAAAACCGCCTGCTATATTTTAATTTCAAAATACAATAAAAGCAAATGGAATTCATGAGAAACATCACTTTTTTTTCGCGGGGAAAGATTTCCCGGAAAAGGAAGGCATCTCAGGCAATGATCGGAGGAGTCGCAGGTTTCTTCTTCCGTCCAGGTTTGCCGGCGGAAACCAGAAGTTTTTTCAGATTCGGCACCCGGTTGAAATCCTCGCGGGAATCGTTTTCGCTTGCAGTCAGGAGTCCGTTGTCAATCATATTGAAAACCACATCGCCGATAGAGGAACCGCTGACAAGCCCCCAGTCCTCCAGCACATCCCACGCCAGGGGACCAAACTGCTGGACCGCATATTCCGCAACGCCCTGAATCAGCTCCTCTCCGCTGACATGACGGTCCTTCCGGGACAATGATTCGCGCTGGAATTTCCGAACCGTATACGCCACAGCCTCATTCATGAATTCATAGGCGCCCTGGCGGTAACGCACATCGCGTTCCAGTATCTTTTCGACGATTTCAATAAAATTTTCATCAGGCATCTTACGGCCTCCAAATTCTATTCTTCTCCGATAATATACATCCGCCGATTTCAAATACAAATCAGATTCCTGTCCCGCCTTCCATTTCCCCTCCCGCAGGATAAAAATACACTGGGAAATCAGAGAAAATCAGAATACATCCCCCACCCCGGTATCCATGACCGATTTCATATCCTCAGGAAGAGGCGCGGAAAAGGAGAGCACCCCTCCCCGGTACGGCATCTTCAGAGAATGCGCATGCAGAGCCTGACGCGGAAGAATCAGTCGGCGGCGATCCTCTTCCGTCAGGGAATCGGAGACAAAGCGGGAAAAGAACGTATCATCGAGCCCATACAGCTTGTCGCCGACCATCGGATAGCCGAGAGAACAGAGTGTGGCGCGAATCTGATGCAGACGCCCCGTCGCAGGAAGCGCCTCAACAGCGCTCAGTCCGTCCTTGCGGGCAATCAGACGGAAATCCGTTTCCGCCGTCTCCGCCTCTCCGCCGGGACACTCTTCGGTGAATCGCCGCTTCTTACGAATCTTCGATCCCGGATCCGCAGAGAGCCATCCGGACGCATGAACCGGCTCCTCCGGAAAATCCCCGTGAACAAACGCAAGATATCGTTTCCCGACCCGGTTAGCCATCAGTTCCCGCGTAAATGCCACTGCCGCATCCCGGGTGCGGGCAACCAGCACGACACCGGAAGTCTCCCGGTCAAGACGCGTCGCAATATGAATATTCTCTCCATAACGCTCCCGCAGCAGATACCAGAGCGTGTGCTTGAAAAACGCTCCGGCTGGATGACATGGCAGATTGCCGGATTTGGAAACCGCCAGATATTCTGAAGTCTCCTCCAGAATTTCGAACGAGGAATCGACCGCAGGCTCCTCCACCGTTTTCGGCTGAAACGCTATGACTTCCCCGGTCTGAAGACGGCGCGACGGCTTGGTCGGCTTTCCGTTCAGCAGAATCTCGCCCTCCGCAATGCTTTTCTGCCACTCGGTGCGGGAACGGTAGCTGAAGCGTTTCTGAAGATAAAAATCGAGCCGGACTCCATTGCCGTCCGGCTCGATAACGGTTTCCGCAATACGTCTGTCGGAAATCCGATCGGTCATTTTCCGACTTTGAGCACGCCGCCGGTATCGGCGCTAGTTGCAAGAGCGGAATACTTTGCAAGATATCCGGTTTTGATCTTCGGTTCGCGCGGAACCCATTTTTTCCGGCGTTCGGCGATGACATCGTCGGCAACTTCCAGCGTGACGGTCCGGTTCGGGATATCAATGGAAATGATGTCGCCCGGCTCCACCAGCCCGATCAGTCCGCCCGCGGCGGCCTCCGGACTGACATGTCCGATGCAGGCTCCATGCGTCGCTCCGGAGAAACGGCCGTCGGTAATCAGCGCCACCGAAGATCCAAGTCCGCGTCCCATGATGTAGCTGGTCGGCGCGAGCATCTCCTGCATGCCGGGGCCGCCCTTCGGGCCCTCGTAGCGGATGACGACCACGTCACCTTCCTTGACTTTTCCGCCGAGAATGCCTTCGCAGGCATCTTCCTGACTTTCAAAGATCACGGCAGGCCCCTTGTGAACGAGCATCTTCGGATCGACTCCGGCGGCTTTGACCACGCATCCCTTTTCCGCAAGATTGCCGAAGAGAATGGCGAGTCCGCCGACTTTGCTGTATGCATTGTCAAGCGTATGGATGATGTCGCCATCCGGATCGGGGGCGGCGGAGAACTGTTCGGCAAGCGTTTTGCCGGAAACGGTCGGACAGGAACCGTCGATCATGCCGGCCTTGGCAATCTCCTTAAGAATCGCCATGATGCCGCCAACCCGGTTGCAGTCCTCCACAATGTGCGCGGTTCCGCGGGAAGGCGCAAGTTTGCAGATGTTCGGAGTCTTTCTGGAAATCTCATCGAGTTTCCGGATATCGACATCCAATCCCGCCTCGTTCGCAATCGCAAGCGTATGAAGCACCGTGTTGGACGAACCGCCCATCGCCATGTCGAGCACCAGAGCGTTCTGGAAGGATGCCGCTGTAACAAAATCTTTTGCCCGCGGCGGATTTTCCATTTTCGCCATTTCAACAATGCGGAAAGCTGCTTTGCGCCAGAGTTCGATGCGTTTCGGATCATCGGCGGCGATCGTCCCGTTGCCGGGCAGAGCGATTCCGAGTGCCTCGCAGAGACAGTTCATGCTGTTGGCGGTAAACATTCCGGAACAGGAACCGGGTCCGGGACAGGCGGAACACTCAAGCTGTTCCATCTGGGCGTCATCAATCTTGTTGACCACCCGAGCGGCGACGCCTTCGAAAATGGAGTTCAAATCGGTATCGTGATTGATCCAGGGGGTTTTCCCGGCACGCATCGGACCGCCGGACGCAAAAATGGTCGGGATATTGAGGCGCATTGCCCCCATCAGCATACCGGGAACGATCTTGTCGCAGTTCGGAATGCAGATCATGGCGTCGAACGGATGAGCGGATCCCATGGTTTCAACACTGTCGGCAATGATCTCCCGGCTGGCGAGCGAGTACTTCATGCCGGAATGCCCCATGGCGATACCGTCGCAGACCGCGATGGTGTTGAATTCATACGGCACACCGCCGGCTTCGCGGATCGCATCGCAGATGATCTCGCCGACTTTCTTCAGGTGGCAGTGCCCCGGTACAATGTTCGTGTAGGAGTTGCAGACCCCGATAAAAGGTTTGCCGATATCTTCCCGTTTGATTCCCGTCGCCATCATCAGCGCCCGGTGCGGAGCTCTTTCCAGCCCCTTTTTCATGATGTCGCTGCGCATTTATTTTCCTTTCCCATGATGATTTCTTGCAAAAAAATCACGTTTGGAGGTTGAATTTTCCACGTAAACTGTCATAATATGGGAATGACAGCCGCGCGTGTCAGTTATTTCTCTGAAGAGATAATATAGCACGCCTTGCGGTATTTCCATAATGCAGGAGAAAAAATAATTATGTTTAATAATCTGACAGACAAACTGCAGGAGGCGCTGCGGAAACTGCGGGGAGTCGCATCCCTCTCGGAATCCAATATTTCCGAAGCGATGCAGGATGTCCGCACAGCCCTTCTGGAAGCCGATGTGAACCATGAAGTGGCGGAGGAGTTCATTGCCGGAGTCTCCAAAGAGTGCCTCGGGGAAAATGTGCTCAAAAGCGTCACCCCCGGCCAGATGGCAATCAAGATCGTCCACGACAAACTGGTCGAATTCATGGGCGAAGCCGAATCCCCGATCGCCTGGAACCCCAATGCTCGGCCGAACGTCATTATGCTGGTCGGTCTGCACGGCGGAGGAAAAACGACCTCCTGCGCGAAACTAGCAGTTCAGCTCAAAAAACGCGGACGGAAAGTCATGCTCACGGCATGCGACGTCTATCGGCCCGCAGCTATCGATCAGCTCGAAATTCTCGGGAAGGAAATCGATGTTCCCGTCTACTCCGAGCGCGGCAGCATGGATGTCTGCGAAATCTCAAAAAACGCTCTGAAGCGCGCCACCGATGAAAAATGCGACTATCTCATCATCGATACCGCAGGACGACTCCAGATCGATACCGCCATGGTTCAGGAACTGGTGCGACTTTCCCATACGATTTCGCCGGCGGAAATTCTGCTTGTCGCGGATGCCGCTCTCGGCCAGCAGGCTGTCTCGGTTGCAAGCCACTTCCACGATGCGCTCGGCATCACCGGCGTGGTCCTGACAAAACTCGACGGAGATGCCCGCGGCGGTGCGGCGCTCTCCATACGGAAAGTGACAGGCTGTCCGATCAAATTCGTCGGTGTCGGTGAAAAGGTCGAAGACTTCGAAGTGTTCCATCCGGACCGCATGGCATCCAGAATTCTCGGCATGGGCGATATCGTCTCCCTCGTCGAGAAGGCCGCGGAGGAGATCGACAAGGAAGAAGCGGAAAAACTTCAGGAAAAACTCAAAAAGAATCAGTTCGATTTCGAAGACTTCCTCGGACAGCTTCGCCAGATGTCCAAAATGGGCGGCATCGAAGCCATCCTGAAACTTCTCCCCGGCGGAAACAAACTCGCCGGAATGTCCGAATTCGATTCCAGCCAGTTCAAGAAAATGGAAGCCATGATCTGCTCCATGAACAAAAAGGAACGGGCAAATCCCGATATCATCGACATGTCCCGCCGCCGCAGAATCGCGAAAGGCAGCGGAACCTCGCTGGAACAGGTCAGCCAGCTGATCAAACAGTTCAACAACATGCGGAAAATGATGCGGAACACGGGACTGTTCGGACGTCTTCTCAGCGGCGGATCCGTCCCTCCCATGAGCTCCATCGGAGCAGGCGGACGGATGCCCTCCTTCTCCCGCGGCTCCAACTTCACGCCTCCAAAGAAAAAACGCAAAAAACGCTGATGGCGATATCATGATACCGAAACGCAAAGAAATCTGGATCATTGCCGGAGAAGCCTCCGGCGATCTGTACGGCGCGCGCCTCGCTTCCGAGCTCAAACGACGCGCTCCCGATGCGGTCATCTCCGGAATGGGCGGCATCGAAATGCGCAAAGCCGGAGTCGAAATCCTTGTCGATTCCAGCGAACTCGGAGTCATCGGCCTGGTCGAGGTGCTGAGCAATCTCTTCAAATTCATTCATATTCTGCTCTATCTCATCCGGGAAGCGAAAAAGCGCTGTCCGGCTGCGGTCGTTCTCGTCGATTATCCCGGATTCAACATCCGCTTTGCCAAGGCCATGTGGAAGGCCGGCATTCCGGTGGTCTGGTACATCAGTCCGCAGGTCTGGGTCTGGCGCAAGGGGAACATCAAAAAGCTGGCGAAGTTCTGTCGCAAGCTGATGGTGATCTTCCCGTTCGAACCGGAGGTCTATGAAGGTTCGGGACTCGACGTGGAATTTGTGGGACATCCCCTCGTGGATATCGTCCAGGGACGCGCCGACACTTCCATTGAACGCGATCCGAATTCCATTCTTCTTCTGCCCGGCAGCCGCAAAAAAGAGATCGAATATCTTCTCGAACCGTTTCTGAAAACGGCTGTCATTCTGAAATCGCGCCATCCGCAGCTTGAATTTGTCGCCGCCGCGCCGCGGGAAAGAATCCTGCAGATGATCCGGGAAGGCATTCAGGAGTTCAAGCGGAAACATCCCGATCAGTCTCTGCCGGAAATCCAGCTTACACGCGGCAAAAACGCCTTCTGGATGCAGAGATGCACGGCGGGACTGGCCGCATCCGGAACGGTCACTGTGGAATGCGCCATTGCCGGACTGCCTCTCGTCGTCGCCTACCGTCTGAACAAGATCACATTTCTGCTGGCCCGGCTGGTCATCGGGAAGCTCTTCCGCGGATTCTTCACGATGGTGAACATCATCCTCTATCGGCGCGCCTTTGAGGAATTTCTCCAGTTTCAGGTGATTCCAGAGGATCTTGCAGACGCAATGGAACGGATTCTGCCGGGCGGAGAACGTCGAGCTGAAGTCGAAAAGGATATGAAAGAGATGGTCGAAGCGATCTCCGGCGGCGCAAGCGGAGCCGTCGCCCGAGCCGCATCGTGCGTCCTTGCCGTTGTATCCGAGCGCATGGAGCGCCAGGAGAAAAAGACGGTATGAAAATCGAAGTCATCCAGGGCGATATCACGAAACTGGACGTTGATGCCATTGTCAATGCAGCGAACTGTTCGCTTCTGGGCGGAGGCGGTGTCGATGGAGCCATCCATCGTGCGGCAGGCCCCGGACTTCTGGAGGAGTGCCGCAAATTCGGCGGATGCCAGACCGGAGAAGCGGTTCTCACAAATGCCTATCGCCTTCCCTGTCGTTACGTCATCCACACCCCCGGCCCCGTCTGGCACGGCGGCGCGCGCGGGGAGGCTGAAAAACTGACCGCGTGTTACCGGAACTCCCTGCTTCGCGCGGAGGAGAAAAACTGCCGCTCGATTGCATTTCCCTGCATCTCCACCGGTGTCTACGGATATCCGAAACGGGAAGCGGCGGAGCTCGCGATCCGGACCGTTCTCGACTGGAAAGGGTCCCTTCCGGAACGGGTGATCTTCTGCTGTTTTTCCGCAAGCGATGCGTCGCTCTACCGGGAACTTCTGGCAAACACGCCATCTGCTTCATGAGGCAGGAAGAGCAAAACGCAGCACCATGACTCGGAAACGCGCTTGAACGAATACGAACATACAACAAGAAAAAACTGAACAACTGAATTTCCGGAGAACTTATGACGGCTTATCTGCAAATCTGCGGCGGACTGATCGGACTGATTCTGCTTTACTACGGGGCGGAATTTCTGGTCAAAGGAGGAGTGAACATCGCAACCCGCCTGAAAATTTCCCCGCTTGTGATCGGACTTACCCTGGTGGCATTTGCCACGAGCGCACCGGAACTGGTGGTCAGTGTGGATTCCGCACTGAAAGGAATGGGCAACATCAGCATCGGCAATGTGGTGGGGTCGAACATCTGCAACATCACGCTGATTCTGGGACTCTGCGCGGTCATCACGCCGCTGAGAGTCAACCGGAAGCTGTTCCGTCTGGATGTGCCGGCGCTGATTCTTTCCTGTCTGGTGTTTGCGGGATTCTGCTATTACACAAAAGGGATCAACCGCTGGCAGGGACTGCTGTTTGTGATCGCCATTATCGCTTACACGGTCTGGAGCATCGCAAAAGCGAAACAGATCGAAAAGAAGAACATGAAGATTGCGCATGATGCGGAAGAAAAGTTCGGATCGGAACGGGAGTTTCCCGTAACGCTGGCGCTTGTGCTGATCGCGGCGGGACTCGCGGGACTGATCGGCGGAGCGAAACTGTTTGTCGGATGCGCCGTCTACATTGCGAAGGCGCTGTCGGTCTCCGATGCGGTAATCGGACTCACGATTGTGGCAGTCGGAACGAGTCTTCCCGAACTGGCGACCTCGGTGGTTGCGGCAATCAAGGGAGAGAAGGATATCGCGATCGGCAATGTGGTCGGATCGAACATTTTCAACGTTCTGGCGATCATGGGACTGGCTCCGCTGTTCCGTCCGCTTCACGCTCCGGGAATCAGTCCTGTGGATCTCGGATTGATGGTCTTCTGTACGCTGGTTCTGTATCCGATCATGAAGACCGGATACAAAATTTCGCGGAAAGAGGGCATTTTCCTGCTGCTGGTCTATATTGCCTATACGATCTGGCTGATCCTGCAATAACCTCCCGCTTCAGGGAAGAAGCACGGTATCCATCCACTTTCCGGGAGACTTCGAATCGCCGACTCCCGGAGTCAGCTCCAGATAACCGATCCGTTTTCCCTGCTCGTGCAGGTTGACAATGATACTGCTGCGCATAAGACTGCCAGCACGCAGCTGGAACGGACTGACCGCCTGTCGCGGAAACGCCGCTTCATAGACGGTTTTCCCGGCTTCCGTCCGCACGGCAAACCGGACTTCCGGCACGATGCCGGGCGCTTTCATGAGACTGTCATACACAGCGCTGGAACCGGTCCGGCGGAAAACAACAGGCTTTCCTGCAACCATGCCGAGACTGTATTCGAAATCATCATCGCTGAACGCCAGATCGTTCGGTTTTCCGTTGTGGAGCGGATCCAGACAGAGCTGGAAGCTGTCGTACAGCCAGACATTTCCCGGTTTCCCGGCATCCGGGTTGGCATTCAGAGAATCTTTGAACACAGAGACAGCCACATAGAAGAAGTTATCATCCCATGCATAGCGGAGTTCGGAGCGCACCTTCTTTTCTTTCTCTCCCCAGAGAGCTTTCTCCAAAACGACCGCATTCTTCTGATTGAGCACAACCGGCGTTCCGACGGGCCAATCGGACAGATCACCGTCGATCGTCAGAGCTTTGTTTGTCTTCGGCACCGTGACCGCAGCAAGATTCAGCATTATTTTTTTGCTTTTTCCATCCGGCAGGAGAATGGAAAGAGCGATTTTACGGGCCGCGGTCGAAACCGGCTCCCGGAGTCGGAAAGAGACACTGCGGAGTTCTTCCGGATTCAGAGCGGGAAGGAGTTGTTCGACAGGACCGTCGATCATGGAACGGTCTTCGACGCGGATCCGGATTCTGTCCAGTTTTTTCGTTCCAAGATTGCGGCAGTTGACGCGGAACTCATTTGGAGCGATCACCTGAGCTTCCGCCATCATGTTTTTTCCGGAAGTTTCGCGGATCTCCGCCCGACGGATCAGCGCTTCGAGTTCAGACGCAGAGAGGCTGGATTCCAGATAGACCGGGAATTCGCCGACGGAGAAGGATTTTTCCGGATTCCATCGGCTTCCGACCATATCATAGAGACGGACTTTTTTCGCATCCTCGGCTTTGAGTTGGAATGTTGCGTCGCCCCCGTTGAATTTCCAGAAGACGGCGGTGCGGGAGTTTCCTTTGTCGAAGAGGAATGCGCGGTAGTTGTAACCGAGTTTGATCCGTCCGGCAGGTTTTCCGTAACCGATCCGGTCGGCAGCGTTGCGCATGGCGAAGAGAAGCGGAGCCGGCATCACCGCTCCATCGGTCTCACGATTCCCCATATAAAAGCAGTTCCAGCCGATGCCGGACCGCCACATTGAGATTGCAAAGTGGCTATAGGAGCTCAATCCGTTCCCGAATCCGAGCAGCATATTCCGGAGATCGCGGGCAGAGGAGATCCGGACATAATCGATCATTTTATTGCCGGGCAGAAGCGGCGGCTGAACGTTTCCGGCTTCTGTGGCATAGTGTTTCAGTTCCGGTTTGTAGCGGTTGATCAGACGGCGAACCGCCTGGACATCTTCTCCATAATCCGGAGCTTCCGGTTCCTTCCGGTACGGATGTTCGGTAACGATATCCAGATATTCGGCGCCGCCGTCTGCCAGAGCCCCTTCCAGCCAGGCAAAATCGGTTCTGCATGCCGCAGGTCCGGCGATTTTCACTCCGGGAGCCTCTTCCCGGACAATCCTGCTCATCGCGGCAATCCATTTCCGGTTTTCCTCAAGAGACATGAATAAATTTGCCTCATTTTCCGTTTCCAGAATTGTGATCTTCGATCCATATTTCCGAATCCATCCGCGGAACTCCTGAAGAAGCTGCTCCATGGTCAGAGAAGGATTTTTTCTGCGCTGGGATGTAATACTGTAATTCATCAGGACATCGAATCCCGCATCAAAGAGAATCGCGGCATTCTGAAACGTGGATTCCCGGTGCGACGACGAAGCTCCTCCCATCCGGACCATGCCGATTCCGAACCGCTTCAGGAAGGGGATCAGTTCCCGGACATTCTGTCCCGATGGAACCTCAAGCGAAAAGCGTTTGTTCAAACCGGATTCAGCTTCCGCTATGCCAAGATAGAAGGTCCGTTCCGAAAGTTTCCCATCCGGAGTCTGCACTGAAAAAATAAGATTCAGAGGTCCCCGCAAGTTTTCCGGCAGTTGAATGGAAAATGATTCCCTGCACAGTTTTGCTTTTTTTAAGACGGGAAAACGCGTTCCGGAACGCATAACTGTCTTTCCGAAAAAATTCTCCACGCGATAGGAAAGCTTTGCCTTGACCGCCTGGTTGGAAACGCCTTCCAGTTCCAGCTCGGCACGGATAGGCTTTCCGGGGGCGT
Source organism: uncultured Lentisphaeria bacterium (assembly GCA_905197955.1). Lineage (GTDB taxonomy): Bacteria > Verrucomicrobiota > Lentisphaeria > Victivallales > UBA1829 > UBA1829. The sequence continues at coordinate 57,683 of CAJKAR010000022.1, forward strand.
AAAGATGACTGTCCTGGTCAAGTAGAGCTTTGCGGAAGTAAACACAGGGACGCTCGCGAAACTCCCCTTTCCCGCCGAGAAACACACCGGCATTGTCCATCCAGACCGTCGTATTGTGCGGGATCGTAACTTTCGGGATCACCAGTCCGGGCGGTGTATGAAAGGTCTGAAGAAGATTTCCCTGCGTTCGAAAATCCTTTCCCATCTGCCCCCATACGGGAACATAGAGCTCATACTTTTTCCACTCGGTACCGATCCCGATCTTTTTTATATTTCCAATTCCATTTCCCAGAGTCAGCTCCAGTGCGGCTTCCGTGGGACGATCCGCCTTCAGATAAATGGAAAAGCAGATCGGCTTCCCCGGTACATACGGAACCGGTTCAAACAGAAAAATACCTCCACGAGTGGAAGGAAGACGTGGAGCATTGATACGGAAACGATACGAATACTTCCCCTCATAGACCTGTTCGGAATCCAGAGCAAGATCCACGGTATAAGGATCTTCCCATTGCAACTTCCAGTCCAGATACTTCCCGGTCACCGCATCCATCTTAAATGAAAACGGCAGATACATCGTCCCGTCAAATCCGTTTTCCGCTCCGCCGTTCGCGAGGTGATTCACAGAGGAATCCACCTCCTTCTCCTGCTCGGTCTCCGTGAAAAAACGCGGAGCAGCGATCGAGAAACTTCCCGCACTCTGAATCACGGCAACCATCCAGAAATTCTTCATATCCTCCGGCATCGTGTCGCGAATTACGAGCTTTTGAGATTTCCCGTCCAAAATGAACTCATGATGCGTAATAAAATGCCGGTTGCCTCCGGTCCGCGTCCCCTCAAAACGGAGAATCATCCGCGCACCCGCCGGTCCCTTCACCGGAAGCTCAAAACAGTTGAACCGGCGCGGAAATACTGAGAATGCGGATAACGCAGCCTCCGATACCACCGGACCGTAAAAACGGAGAACAACTTTTTTCTTCGGATCGGCTTCCCGGAAAAACGCCTCCGTATTCAAAAAAATCTGCGACTCCCGAATCTCCGGCGAAAGCATCGCAATCCCGTCGGCAGGAACCGTCAGGATCCTTGCGGCAACTCTTCCGCCCCCCCGAACAACGACCTCTTTTCCCGCATTTTTCAGAACCGCTCCGGAAAAAGAAACTTGCCCCCCCCGGAGAACCGTACAAAAACTCCACAGCAAAAGAACGGATAGAACAACACGATGAAACAACATGCAGCAAATCTCCTTGTTTTCTTTGATTTCAATCTTCAATAAAATTATCGGAAAAACCGTCGCTATAAGAGAGAACGGAAAAACGGCCTTTCCAGACTTTTTTCAGTCCGACATGGGAATCCAGATACAGAATATTGGCCGCAAGCGTATGATTCGGCCCGATCTGCAGAGAGCTGCCCAGAAAATTTTCCCGGTTCGCCGCACTGAATCCGCAGATGGATTCCTGAAAACGGGCCTTCGATGACGGATCAATGATCCCCTCGTGATCCGTATCGGCAACGGCATAGGCGGAGGCTGTTTTTTTCAGTTGCGTGATTTTCGGAACATTCACCGGAACTCCTCCAACTCTTTCCCCCGAAAGCCCCTTCACCATGCCGTAACTGAGAACACGCCCGTTCTTTTCCGGCGTGTCAAACGGCATCCGTGAATCTGCGGGACAGCGGAAGAGTTTCCAGTACCCGCTCGGACTCCCTCCCGCACCGATCGGAAGATTCAGAAACGAAACCCCGTAGGAATATTCCCAGTAATAGTTGTTCCGATACGCCTCGTTCGGCGGACAGAGATAGCCGTCCCATACGTCGATATACTGCATCATTGCCAGACCGATCTGCTTCAAATTCCCTGTACAGGAAATCTGAAACGCTTTCTCCCGCGCGGATTTCAAAGCAGGAAGAAGCAGGGATGCAAGGATTGCTATAATGGCAATTACAATCAGAAGTTCCAGCAGTGTGAATGAGAAACAGGACTGAATCGTATTCCGTACTGTCCTCGAAGGATCTTCGGAATCGGGATTGTTTTTCATAAGCGAACTCCTTCCATTTTTTTATTTCAACTCTCTTCAGTTCAAATCAGCGCCCCGGATGATCAGTTCCCGGCGGACCTCGCAGCCATCCAGATGACAGGGTGGCGTATTCTTCCGGATGGACAGCGCAGCAGCCGCACCTGCGGCCTGCCCAATGCTGCACGCCGGAGGCATAACCCGTGTGCTCGCATGAATTTCATGAGAGACGGAAATCGGACGTCCTGCAATCAACAGATTGTCCACATCGGCGGCGACAATGCAGCCGTAAGGAATTTCAAAGAACTCATTAACCCCCATCGCAACGATTTTTGTCCCGCTGCCGGTTGCACTGTGAATGTCGATCGGATAGTTGCACCGGGCGATGGCATCCGGAAAATGCGCCCGATCGCGGAAGGCCTCGGTATCCAGATACGCCAGACCCAGGATTCTCCGGCTCTCCCGCACACCGATCTCGCTCCCCATGGAGTGAATTCTGGCCTGTTCATAGCCGGGAACCGAAGAACGAAGCCACTCCACAATCTGCCTCATCTGCCGTCGTCCCTCCTCCTCGGCAAGAGAACGTTCCAGCGGATCCAGCGGAGATTTGCCGATCACTCGCGTTGCATTGAAATGAACAACATCCTCGTCATAATAGCCGAACCGCAGCAAATCCTCTCGGCAGGTATCGATCACTCCGGCACCTTTTGCCTCTTCAAAAAGGCGCTGAACCTCCTCCCGGCTGCATGCCTCCGGATTCACATGGGAAAGTTTGAAACAGAGGGTCATCGGCTGACAGAGCCCGTGTTCGCGATCCCCCATCTCATACCGGCATCCGGCGGCAAGTGCCAAGTTTCCATCTCCGGTGGCATCAATAAAGGTCCGCGCCAGAACGGCTCGAAGTCCGGCTTTCGTATGGAATACCGCCCCGGTAATCCGCCGACCATCCTGAAGAAGGCGAAACAGAGAAAAATGGTACAGTAGCTGAACGCCCGCCTCCTGACAGAGTTCCTCCATCGCCAGCGCAGCAATATCCTTCGAAACAATCCGGTTCTTTCCATTTCGATGTTCCACATCGGAACACTCTGCGCGCAGCTCCGGCGGCAGGCTGCGGTACATTTTCTGAAGCCAATCGATATATACAGGACCGTCCAGAGGTTTCGCATGTTCACGGATTCCATCCGGCGAGTAGTCGTTCGGCATCATCGGAGAGATCTCCGCATAGGTGGTTGTTCCGCCTAAAGAGCCATGCTGTTCCGCCAGAATCGTCCTGGCTCCGCACCGGGCAGCCATCACAGCGGCGGAGAATCCTCCGGCTCCGCCTCCGACAACAAGGACTTCTGTTTCCGCAATCACCGGAATCGTTTCACAAATTTGAAAATCCACTGTTTTCATTTTTTCTCTCCTTTGCCCTGTTCTAGTTGCATTTTCAACAGATGATAAAATGGACCGGCGCTCCATGCATGGCAATCGCTCCGAGTATCGGGCCATGGACATTCCGGAAAGGTCGTATAGCCTCGTTCCAAAATCATCTCCCAGCGATTCAACAATCTCCGGAAGTCCGCCCGACGATTCAACCGGCGCATCAATTCCAGAAGATAAAACGAAAAATACAGCGAACAGGGCGAAAGACGGGAATCATTCATCACAGAGTCCGCCAACTCCTCCGCTTTTTTCCCCTCCGCCGCACCAGACAGAACCGCCCACGCATTCACATGCTGACTGTACCACGGCCGGCCGGGAACATCCGTATAAAGATGATCTCTCTCCGAATAACAAACACGATTCACTGCCTCCAGAACCCGTTTTCTCCGTTCGCCATACATTCTTCCATCCCTTCCCGCCAAAGGCGCAAACACCTCCGCAAGACGGCAGCTTTCCGCATACAGAAGATTCAAAAGCGTTTCCGGAAGATCTTCCCCTCGATCACTCTTTCCATTCGGCCATCCGGGAACCCAGTCGCTGAAGTTCCAGCCGCCGACTGCACCGATCAAACCGGACTCCTCACGATGATTCTCGAAAAACTCCAGAACATCCCGAATTCCATTCCAATGCACGCGGATTACTTCCGCATCCTGAAAAAACGAGTAGTAATCGTCGATCATCATGATCCAGAAAAGACTGAACGCTGGAATGATCTGCCGGAAATTCGACGGATAGCGCGACATCGTCAATCCGGACCCGATCCGCGATTCATCAAACTGACGGATCGCCTGTCGTCCAAGTCTGCCATCGCCCGAACCGATGTAGGAGATCAGCGCCTGAATCCGGGTGTCGCCCGCATACTGCATCTGCTCCCAGTACGGACAATCCTCATAGTGCTCATGCGCACAGCAGCGTGCCGTATGCCATGCCGTCTCGAAAATCCGCTCCAGGACAGGATCTTCCGGCGCTTGAAACGTCACCTTCCGTTTCAGCGGATAGGCAAGGAAGGAAAAAGAAAGTTCCAGGGATAACGGTTCCGAAAGCTCGAATTCCAGCTCCACATACCGTCCGGAACGGTACCAGAACGGATTGAATTCCATCTTTCCCTTTGCAAAATGAATCCGGTCGGCATACCCGGATTCCCCGATTCGAGCACCGGGAACCGGCCCGCGGTCCGTACATTTTTTCCCGTTTTCAAACAAAGCTTCGCCGTATGCGATCCGGAGATTTCCGACGCCGCCATCAGCCTTGAGACAGTACTCATGCGTATAGTACCGTCCCAGATCAAGAAGAACCGTATGCCGCCCGGCGGAAAGATTTCCCCGCAGAACGCCATCAGACTCAATACGCAAATTCTCTCCACCCCCACTCAGTATGGAGGAAATCCGGATCGGTTCCGAACGCATCTGCGGAATCCCCGATTCCCGAAGTTTCCTGCGGCTCGGTGGATCGGTCCGGCAGAGTTCCGGAAAACAGGGATAGGCAATCTTCTCGGGTGGATTCCAGCGGGAATCATCGTAGGAGAATTCTTTCCAGTGGGCCGTATCCGTTCCGGAAAAAAATTCCTCCATAGGAACAGTCGGAACAGGATAAGTATGGTTCCAGGCCTCGCTCCACTTCCGCGACCGGCGGGAGGTATCGGCACATGCGCACCAGCGCGCAGGAGTCGAAAGCTCCTCGCCTCCGCATTCGCCAAGCAGAAGAAAGGCCGAAGTAAAATGAATCTCGCTCCACGGCACAAGCAAAGCATCGCTCCAATGCAGGACTTCCGCACAAAGCAGATGATCGCCGGGGCCTATATTCTCTTCATAGCGCTCAAAATGATAATGTTCCAGATCGCCGCGCACAGGCCCGCGCCCAAGCAGTTTTCCATCCAGATACAGATTGTAACGGCTGTCCGCACTCACGAGAAGACGCAGAACCGACGCCGTTTGCAAATGGAATCGCCTGCGGAACAGCGAATATTCCGTCGTCCCCCCCGAAACCCGGCACCATAAGCCGGAAAGTCTCCGCAGATCAGTCATGACAACTCTCCTTCTACCAACTACGATCGTTCTTCTTTCTGCTATTATTATAATGAATTTTCTAAAAAAAACCTTGATAAAATCACCAAAATAAAGTATATTCTCACCAAAAAAGAAAAAGAGCTCAGAAAATTTTTTTCTCTCGAAAGGGGAGATGTCATGCCGATTTACAGTCCGCCGGATCAAGTTGATGAAGTTCTGTTCGATATGACCCGTCACTGTTTAACCTACAACGTCCCGGAACATGGACACACCTGCATTGAAATTGTCCTGGTTCTCTCAGGCACAGCAGTTCAGATTTTAAACGGAGAGCGCATGAATGTCTATCCGGGCAGTGTATCCATCATCCGTCCGGGATGCGTCCACCGTTTTTTCGAGACGAAACAGTGCGAAGTCTGCAACATCTCCTGTTCCCCGGATCTTTTCCGGGCAATGGGGGTGGATCTTTCGTTTCTGCACAACCGCGAGGCTCTCTTCCTTTCCGATTCCGGCAGCTGCTCTCTTCAGCTGAACGGACTTCTGTTTCACGATGTGCGGAATCTCCTGACCCGCATGTTCCAGGTCTATCGGAGTAAATCTCATCCGGAACGTCCCCTCCAGCTGCGCACCTTCTTTTCCATGCTGCTGATTCTGCTGGCTCAGGCGTGGACCCCGCGCATCAAACGTGCCGATGCCAGACTCACGGAAACAGCGGATTATATGGATTCCCACTATAACGAACCAATGACGCTGGATCAGCTTTCCAGACGGGCGGGAATGTCAAAAAATCAGTTTCTCCGCAGGTTCCGTCAGGAATTCAATACCTCACCGATTCAGTATCTGCTGGAACTGCGGATGAAGCACGCATGCTCTCTGCTGGAACAGTCGGATCTTACCATCGACCGGATCGCCTCGCTCACGGGGTTCTGCGACGGAAACTATTTCATAAAACTGTATCGCAAACGGTTCCACGCGTCGCCGGGAAAAGAACGAAAACGTCTTAATGAACAATAAAATGTTCATCAAATAATTTTCTCTCTTGATTTTTTTTCATTTTGTTGTATAATGTTCCGAAGCAATCGTGAACAATGAACAATAATCAGAGAGCAATCATGGACTATTCCATTCGGGACATTGCCAAAATGGCGGGCGTTTCCATCGGGACGGTCAGCCGGGTTCTGAACAATGCCGGCAACGTGGATGAAACGATCCGGAGCCGGACTCTGGAAATCATCCGCAGCGTAAATTACAAACACACCTCACGGGGCCGCCGTACCGGGAAAGCCGGAGTCGCTACTTCCGGAGGAAAAACCCGCACACTCGCCCTCCTCTCCCCCGGCATGAGCTCGGAGTGGAAGGAGAATGATCTCTGGGCAAGTTATTTTTCCGGAATTGAACAGGCCTGTCAGGAGCGCCGCTATCAGCTGATGATCTATATGGCGGACTCCGCGGAAACGGAAGAGGAAATTCTGAAGGATGTACTCCGGAAAAGCGACGGAGTTCTGCTGAAGCTGGAACAGAATTTTCCGGATTACGTCAAAAAACTGATTGACCGTCTTCCTGCGGCAGGCTTTGGAGCGCGTCCCTGCGGAGAAGCTCTCCCGCAAGTGGTGCTGAACAATACTCTGGCGGGGAAATCCATTACGGAACGGCTGATCGGACTGGGACACCGCAGAATTGCATTTCTCAATCATGTTCCGGGGAATTCCATCTTCCAGGAACGCGCCTGCGGCTATCTCGAAACGATGAAGGAATATGGACTCTTCGATCCGGCTCTGCTGCTGGAAAAGAAGGACGGAGAGGTTTCGAAAGGAACAGTCAAACCGGAAACTCTCCCGCCGCGTTTCCCGGAAGAGGCCCGTTATCTTTCCGAGCTGACCGATCCGCCCACGGCCGTAATCGTTGCCAATGACTGGGGAGCACTGGGATTCATGCACTCCTGTGCCGAAATGCGGATTGCAATTCCCGAAACTTTCAGTGTCGCCGGAATCGATGATGCGGGAAGCTGGACAAAATTCTGTGTTCCTTCACTTGCCACAGTCGCCATGCCGTTCGGAGAAAGCGCCCGATTCGCGACTCGAATTCTCTGCGACATGATCGAAGGAATCGGAACATACCGGCGCAATACGGAGTCGATCGTCTATCTGCCCGGAGAAGTGAAAATCAGAACATCCGTCTGCTCCGCCGGAAAAAAGGAGACTCTTCGAGAGGCCGAATAGGAAGAACCATTCCCCAGCCCGACAATAATATCGAAAGCCTCTTAATATCGTTCTCCACCAATTCAGGAAAACAGAAAGAAACCATAAAATAAGGAATCCAGCAATGAAAAAAATTTTACGGACTCTCTGCTGTCTGCTCCTGCTCGCAGCGTGTGCGGCAAATGCGGCAGATTACAAAGAAGCCTTCCGGAAACTGGCGGCACGAGCCGCGGAGCAGTCCACCAAGTACTGGCAGGGCAAACACTTCGGGGACCATCCTTATCCCGATACCGCATCCGTGTATGACGGAAGAAATGTACACGATTACACCATGATGTACTGGAACTTTCTGAATGCAAAACTGAACCATTCGGAAGAGAGTCTGAAACGGGCTCTGGCCCATTATGACTTTACGGTCAGCCACTTCTGGGACAAGGAGAAAAAACGCTTCCGGACCGGATATGATTTTCTTTCCAATACCTCCATCCTGATGTCGATTCTTCTATCGCTGCGAGACGCGCGGGAAGTGATTCCGGAAGAGATCCGGAACGATATGCTCCTGCGCAGTCGTGCGATTGCCGCCTATCTGCCGACCTATACCACAGCCCTGCTCAACAATCGCGATCTCCGTGCAAACAATCAGGATGCCTTTGCGGCCTTTGCGCTCTCGCTTGCCGCCGAGGAACTGAATGATCCGCAGATCCGGAAAGACGCTCTGGAAAAATTCCGAAGCGTACTGGCTCGTGTTCAGCAATCATTCTGGATAGAAGGCGGAGTCGATATCGGCTATCAATCGGTCGGGGAACCGGCATTCATGGCGGCGGCGGATCTGCTCTGGGAGGAGCTCTCGCACGAGGAAAAAGTTCGCATTGCCAATCTCCAGCTGAGCAATCTTGCCGGCAACGGATTTGGAATCGAAAATGCCCGTTCCACCAGCTGGATCAATCCACAGCCTGTCCGCACCTTTTCCAGCGCGCTTCTCGGCAGGGTTCCGAACGAGTTCATCGCGGCCGATGCGGAGTCTCTTTTTCTCAAAACGGCCAAGAAAGGATTCCCGAGCAAATGGTGGCTGCACGATCCTGCGGCACTCTCCTTCTTCTCGGGATTCTACAAGTACCAGGAAAAAATCGCGGCAATGTCCAAACGGAACGACAAGTTCGCCTCCGGAAGTCTCGCCTGCCAGATCATGCAACGCGATGAACAGAACTCCTATTTTACCGGAATGGAAAAGGCTTATCTGACCGGAACTCTGGGAACTACGGCAATCTTCGGAGATTACAGCAGGCTTCACGCAACTCAAATGCGGAAAAAATTCGGTGCGGCACATCTTCCCTTCACGCCGAATCCAGGCGATCTGCGGTATCTCGGAAAAGATCTGCATCTCTACATCATTCCGGATGACACTCTCGGAGCTCCACGCCTCTTTGCCAAAGATTCCTTCCGCTATCCGCAGACTCTGCACCGAGCCTCCTATCCCGGAGCAGGAGCCAGCGAATATATTCTGACCAGGATTCTTCCGGGAATGAATGAAGAACCGCCGATTACCGTACGTCAGACGTTTGCCGTCATCGGCGATGTACTTGCCGTTGTTTTCGATTCTTCCATGCAAAATGCCGGTCTCGCTTACGGCGTAACCATGCCCATCAAAACCATGGAGCAAAAGGGAAATACCCTCTTTCTGCATCAGCAGGGAATCTCGGATACAGAATCGAAGCTCCTCACGGTCAGCGGCTACAACATTCTTCCTGCGATTCTGCAAAAAGAACGCTGGAATCCATTCTTTCAGGCTGAAATGCGGATCAATGGAAAACAGAAAAAACTTCCACAACTGCGTCTTGTCCGCTTTCCTTTCGGAAAAGGCGCGCGTTCCGTACTGCTCTTCTCTCCCGGAGGAAATGCAAAACAGATCCGCTTCTCGGAACAAAAAGGGATGCTCCTTCTCGAATTCACTACCGGTACGACAAATTATACAGCGGCCGTCGCTTTCTCTCCGATGGAAACGATGACATTCGAAACAAAAACTGGAATCCGAGTAACGATAAAATCGCCTCGGCCAGGCTATCTCCAAACGGTCGGGTTCTCTGCGGAGAAACTCAAAACTTTTGCGGTCAACGGAACCGGATTCGCTCTAAACAGCAAAAACATTTTCAAGGCAAAACAGAAACGGACCGTCTCTGCCGAATGCTTTGCAGATGCCACTCTGCTGACATGCGATGGCCCGATCTCTCTCTCAGAAACCATAGCTCCTTTCGGATCCAGTCTTGTGGACGGTCGGAAATGGCAGTTTCCCGCAGAACTTCCAGCGGATCGCCTGATTCTCAAGGAAAAACTATAAAGTACGGAAAAATGCATCAGCATTTTTCTCGGGTCAAGGACCGTGTCCTTGTCGTGATCCAGCGGCGAAACGCTGGCCGTGCATAGCACGGAACTTCTCTCAAGAATAAAAATGCGAGAGGAGAAAACCGCTTTGAAAAGCTGTTCTTCTCCCCTCGCGCTCCTCACTTTCCCCAAACTTTTAGAACACTTTGCGATTCCTGCAAAGGCTCATACAGTTCGAGGGAGACAAAGGAAATGAAATTATTTTTTCACCGCATTTTTTGCTTTTGCGGCGGCCTCATCCACATAAACTTTCATCTGAGCAGAAACTTTTCTGATGGATTCGGAAATTTTCTCAGTCTGCTCTTTGAGTTTTTTGCTTTCCTCGCTGAGAATCTTGTCGAGCGGAATATCTTTAATTTTAGCGGCGACCTTTTCCAGTTCAGCTTTCTTTTCAGCCAGGAATTTTTCACAGTCGGCGATTTTCGCCTTCAAAGCGGCTTCATCGAGTTTAGCGGCTTCGGTCTGCACTTCACTCAACGGTTTGTTTTCATCCACTCCTTTGCCGCAACCGGTCATCAACCCGGCGGCAAGAACAGTGCAGGCAAGCACGGTCAACAATTTTTTCATAAACGTTCTCCTCTATTTTCTCCATGAAACCTGTTGTTTCATAGTAATAATAAATATAACATGGAAAGGAGATCGGTTCAATCAAGGGATCAGGTTTTCTGTAAAAATACTCTATTTTTCCCGGAGAGGAAGTGCTTTATCGGGAAGAAGCAGACGTTACAGCACTCCGCTCTCAACGATCCCATTTTTCGGAGTTCGCCTCATTTGAGAATAAGAAATTTATCGAGCTTGTCCGCCAACGACTTCCAACGCAGGAAGCAGATTCCGCAACCCGTCAAGAGTCTCGGAATGGCGGCGCAGCTCGTCCCGGAACAGCTCATACTCCCGACGCGCCATCGGACGGGAAGGAGCTTTCGGATACCGAGCTTCAAAATTTTCGACCGTAAGAAATGCTTTATCCTTCAGAAATGTTTTGTACATCCGGATGGTCTGAATCTGATCCCGGTCCACATCATAAAAGAAATCGCGCACCCAGACTCTCAAAGCGGCAAAGAACGAGCTCCTTCTTCCCCCGGAAACCGACTCCTTCAGACTCGTTCCAGGCTTCTGCTCTCCCATAAACAGACGCAATCCGTTCAAGCGCACCTTCTCGAAATCACGCAAAGAACGGAGAAGCCGGTAACAGATCAGATTCCGCTGGGGAAACGGACGGGAAAGATTCCGTTTCACGATCTCCCTCAGCAGCAGACGATCCCTCGCGGAAAAACGGTTCTTCCGAAGCACTCGCTCCGCAGAACGAACCGCAGTTTCCAGATACGAGATATCTGGATGATCCGAAAACATCATCACATACGCATAATCCAGCATCACATTCAGAGTCTTCAGAACGGTCTGCGACGAAATCTTCTCTCCGGAATCCTGGCATCCCCGCAGAAGAATCATCTGAAAATCGGAGAACTCTCCTGCATACGCCTCCACCCCTTTCAACGGCCGGCGCACCTCTCCAAGCAGAGCGTGAAACGTCTCCAGCCACCCCGGATAAAGCTCGGAAAAGGAATACGCTTCCCCTTTCTCCTGCAACGGTCGGCAATACGTTTCCCCGGAAGAGGTCGGCACAAGGAAACCATACCGCCGATGCAGCTGATGAAAACGATCCAGAATCCCGGAACTTTTCAACTCCTGTTCCACGATCGGTCCCCGCAGGGAAAGAAGTTCTTTCTTCAAAACGGAATTGTCGGTTTTGAATGTTTCAGCATACCGCCCGCCGGAAAAATCCTCCAGACGGGACGTGCGCTTCGCACAGGTGCTCAGCAGAAAAAAAGAGACAAAAAGAAAAAATGCCAGGAAAAGGCAATGCAGCAGTTTTTTTCCAAATCCGTTATTCGAGGAATGTGTTTTTCGAATGACCGGCAGCATTCGTCTTCTCTGCTCCATCGACTATGGTTTCCGCATTGAGAACCTCGGCCTCAATCGTATCCTCCTCCCCGTCGTCATTTGCTTCCGGCGAAGCATGATCCCCGGTCTCCCCGGATTCCCGAGGATGCCCGAACGAGGTCCGGGTCCAGATCACATTCTTCGCCATTCCGACATTGCCGGTCACAGCCAGCACCAGCAGAACCAGAAGCAGAATCGGAAGACAGGAAAGAACAATCAGCAGCAGCAACACCGCCCCGATGATTTTTACAGCCAGATTCAGAATATCGTTCATTTCGGCGGATTCTTTCGTTTGTTGAAGTTGCGGCTGCGATGACGGGAAAAGCGTTTTTTCGCATTCGGATTCCCTTTCGGCCAGAGCGCTTCAAAGTGATCGCTGTGCTTGTGAATCACGTTATGGATCAAGGCGAGCTCCCGTGCATGAGAATAGCCGGGATGCTGTTTCAAACGTTCCCGGTTCTCATCGGATTCATTCAGGAATTTCGGCTGAAGCAGAAGAGTCCGCACCGCCGCAGCGATTGCCCGTTTCGTCGGCGTTCTCGGACAGAGCGCCCGGGAAATGGCCTCCTTCAGCTCATTCTCGATTCCCGCATGATAGGTAAAAAGATTTCCTTTGGTATTGAATCTCTTTTCCGCGAACGGCAGCGCGATCAGGGACATCGCCAAAGAGATGCTCTCCCGATACTCCCCTTTCCGAATCCGCTCATTGCGCAGACTCCAGAGTTCCCGGACATGCTTCATTTCCGGCTCCTCCCAGCGGGCGTTCAGCGAGGGCAGAAAATAGGCCAGAAAACCATACTCGCGGAACGTTTCCAGAATGCTGTCTCCATAAGGATTCTTGAGAATCTTTTCCAGCTCCAACGTCATGCGGGAGTCGGAAGCCAGCTTGATCAGCGGCATGCATTTGCGGACAGCGGCTTCCGTTGCCGGTTCCATCCGGAAGTGGTACTGCCCGACAAGCTTCAGAGCGCGGAGAATGCGGACAGGATCCTCCTCCAGCCGCACCTCCGGCTCGCCGATCACCCGGACTATTCCGTTGCGGATATCCTCCAATCCCATGCCGGTGTAGTCCAGGATTTTGTCGTGGACCGGATCGTAAAAGAGCGCGTTGACCGTGAAATCGCGGCGCCACGCATCCTCTTCGGCAGTTCCGAATTCATTGTCGCGGAAAATCATGTGTTCCGGCGCGGCGGCGAATTTGGCGGGAACCGGTTTGCCTGTCGCTTCAAATTCCGAATGCTCCGGCTTCCGGCGGAAGGTGCTGATCTCAATAATCTCTTTTCCGTGATAGTAATGCACCAGCCGGAAACGGCGGCCGATAATCATGACATGCTGTTTCCGGAACACTTTCTTGATTTCTTCAGGAGTCGCCGAAGTGGAAAGATCGTAATCCTTCGGCTGGCGGTCGATCAGGAAATCGCGCACGGCGCCGCCTACGATATAAGCCTCGTAACCGGCGTTCTGCAACGTTGCGATGATCTCCGTAATGTATTGAGCGATTTTCGGTTTCAGAGTCATTGCTTGTACGGTTTTGTGATGATTGTGTCCACTCCGTCGAGAGAAGGATCGCGGTCGGGATAATCCGCGTTGTAATGGAGGCCGCGGCTCTCCTTGCGGGACATGGCGGAATCAATAATCAGCTCCGCCACCGTGGTAATGTTCCGGAGTTCAACAAGCTCCTTGGTGATATGGAAGTCCCAGTAATACTTGTCGATCTCCTCGCGGATGTTCTTCACGCGGCGTTTGGCACGTTCCAGGCGCTTGTTCGTGCGGACAATGCCGACGTAGTCCCACATGAAGCGGCGGATCTCATCCCAGTTGTGGGAAAGCACCACCTGTTCATCGGAATCCGTCGCGTTGCCGCGCGACCATTCCGGAATCTTTCCGTTCGGACGGCCACTGCGGATCTCATCGTAATGCTCCATGATATGTTTCGAGGCAAAGTCCGGCACCACCAGAGCCTCCAGCAGACTGTTGCTCGCCAGACGATTTGCCCCGTGCAGACCTGTACACCCGCTTTCGCCGACCACATACAATCCCCGGATACCGGTCCATCCGTTGACATCGGTCTTGACCCCTCCGCAGCTGTAATGCGCCGCGGGAACCACGGGAATCGGCTGAACCGACATATCAATTCCTGCGGCAAGACACTGCGAAAAGATTTTCGGGAACCGTTTTTCCAGAAACGCGCGGTCGAGCATGGTCATATCCAGATAGGCACACTGGAGACCGCGCACCTTCAGTTCGTTGTCGATCGCCCTTGCTACGACATCGCGGGGAGCGAGACTTCCCATCTCGTGATACTTCTCCATGAACGTGACCAGTTTTCCGGAAGAATCCCTGACTTTCAGGATACCGCCCTCCCCGCGCAGCGCTTCGCTGATGAGGAAGGAGTTGACTTTCGGATGATACAGAATCGTCGGATGGAACTGAAGGAACTCCATGTTGGCGATCGGACAGTGTGCGCGATAGCACATGGCGACTCCGCTTCCGCAGGCGACATCGGAATTGCTGGTGTAAAGATAGACCTTTCCGGTTCCGCCGGCGGCGACCGTCACGGTATCGGCGACCATGGTTTTGACATCGCCGGTGTCGATGTCGAGAACGTATGCGCCGAGGCACTGGTTTTCGCCCATCCAGCCGAGACGCCACGAGGTGATGAGGTCGATCGCGGAGTGGCGTTCCAGAATCTCGATCTGCGGATTTGCCTTGCAGGCGGCGATCAGAGTATTGTGAACCTCTTCGCCGGTGATGTCTCCGGCATGGATGACGCGCCGCTTATGATGTCCGCCTTCGCGACCGAGATGGAATTCGTCTTTTTTCTGTTCCTCGTTGTTCTCGCCGATCTCTCCGCGAGTGGTGAAATGGGTTCCGAGGTCCATCAGCCATTTGATCTTTTCGGGACCGGCCTCGACGATTTCACGCACATTGACCGCGTTGCAGAGATGAGCTCCGGCGGCGAGAGTATCGGCAATATGTTCATCGAACGTATCGCCTTTATCCAGCACGCAGGCGATGCCCCCCTGAGCGAGACGGGAGTTGCAGGTTTCCAGATTGCCCTTCGTAATGACGCAGATTCGTCCTTTGGACTTTTCCGCGAGCATCAGAGCGGAGGTCAGTCCGGCAAGACCGCTTCCGATGATCAGGTGCTCATAAAAAATAGTTTTGTCTTTCATTCCCAACATCCTTCGGGTTGTTCGCCGGAGGCACCGGAAGACTCCGGAACGGAGGAAGCGTCCCGAAGTTTTCAGGTACTCCCGACAATTCCGGCGGGATTTTTTTCTTCCGCCGGTTTTATTTCCTTGCAATGCATGTTAAATTACACGCTGAAAACGAATTTTTCTAATCAAATCAGGAAAAGTCTTGTGATTTTGTCACTATTCCAAGGAGTTTCATGTGCTGAACCGACTGTTTTCCCTGCTCAGGGGATCTGAAAGAGTCCAGGCTTTTGCGGCGACAAAGACCGGAATCGCGCTGGAATATCTGTTTCTTGCCGGAACCGGAGCGTTCTCCGCAACGGTTTTTCCCGCTGTCAACTGGAGTCTGCTGGCATGGATCATTCTGATTCCGCCTTTTCTGAGTGTCATCTCCCGTTCCGCGGGCGGGGCGTTCCTGCGGGGACTGGTCTGGGGGTATTTCTGGAGTCTCTGTTCCTTCTTCTGGCTCAGGGAGATTGCTCTGCCGATCCCGTTTGTTCTCTCGGTGGTGCTGGGACTCTTTCCTGCGTTCTGGACGGTGCTGATCCATTTCCTCTGGAAAAATCTGGCATACTCTGTCCGTGATCGTCTGAAAGGAGCGGAATGTCTTGCAAAAGAGTTTCCCTTCCGGAATCCGTTCGCGGGAATTCTGTTTGCGCTGGCGTCGGCATCAATCTGGTGCGTGACGGAGTGGCTCCGGGGATGGGTCATGACGGGTCTTCCGTGGAACTATCTCGGCAGTTCCCAGTGGAAGAATCTGCCGCTGATTCAGATCTGCGAATATACGGGAGTGTTCGGGGTCAGTTTTCTGGTGGCGCTGTTCAACACGGCATTCGGACTGGCGCTGTACAACATCAGAATCGGGTTGATAACGAGACGGTATCTGCGGCCGCATCCGCTGACGCTTTCGTTTCTGCTGATGCTCGGTTGTTTCTCGCTCGGCGTGCATCTGATGAAGGTGCACAAACTCGACCATGAAAAAATCAGGATCGCTCCGATCGGACTGGTGCAGTGCGACATCTCTCAGCGGAGATCGGCAAATTACGAACTGGCAAAAGAGGCTCTGGATGTCTGCGCAAATCTCACGGAAGGACTTCTCCGCGAGGATGCGACCGCAAGGAAAGTGATTCCGACCGATCATCAGATCGACACCTCTTTGAAACTGATAGTCTGGCCGGAAACCGCCGTTCCGTATGCCTACACCGGAGGAGCGGAGATTTCCGAACTGTACCGGGAAAAAATCGGAGCGTTTCTCACCCGCTGGAAGGTGCCGTTTCTTCTCGGAAGCATCGACTTTCAGCCTTCCGCGAAAAAAACGGGAGAGTTCGATTACGATGTCTTCAATGCCGCGCTGTTTGTCACGGAGAGCGGCGGAAGCGTCCGGGACCGCTACTACAAGGTTCACCGGGTGCCGTTCGGAGAGTATGTGCCTTTCGGCAACGAATTTCCGGAGCTCAACCGGATGATCGGCATGGGACGCAATCTCACGCCAGGGAAACGACTGAATCCGATTGAAGTCATTCCCGGAGTCCGGGCGGGAGTTTCCATCTGTTATGAATCGGTGTTTCCGTTCATTTCGCGGGGACATGCGGTCAACGGAGCGAATCTACTTCTGGTGATCTCCAACGATGCGTGGTATCCGACCAGTTTCGAACCTGATCAGCATTATGTCAACGGCTTGTTCCGTGCAATCGAAACACGTCTTCCGCTTCTCCGCTGCGGGAACTCCAATTACTCGGTTCTGATTTCTCCGCGCGGGGAACTGCTGGAATCGGTCAGTCCGAAAAACGATCCGGGAAAGCGGATGCGTGCGGCAAAGAAATTTCTGGTCCCCGTGCCGACAGATCCAAAACCGACCTTCTACTCCATGTATGGAAATATATTCATTGCAATCTGCGGTTTTCTGGCACTCTGCGAGCTGATTCTGGCGTTTGCAAACTGGAGACTTTTCCGGACCGCTCAGGCGGACCCGGTTATCTGCAAAGCGGTCAACGAAGGAGCGGACTTATGAAATATGCGGGAAAGGGAAATTCCGAACGAATTCTGACTGCGGCGGCACAGGCAATCCGGGAATGGCACTCGAACGGAATCACTCTGGACGACTGCATTGAAAAAATCCGCAGAGAGGAATCGGAACTGGCAAGGTCGGCAACATCGGTTCTGTTTGAATATTTCCGGCACAAAGCGTTTCTGGATGATCTTGTCATGAGTTCCGTCTCACGGGGGACGATCAAGCCGGAGCTGAAAGCGATTGCGATCTGTGCTCTGACTCAGGCGCTCTTCCAGACGGCGATTGCCGGAGAATCCGCAGTGAATGTCGCAGTGGAACATGTCAAGCATTCCAAGCTCCGTGCCGCGGCAGGATTTCTCAATGCGGTTCTGCGGAATGCTCTCCGGAAAGCGGGAAACGGGCCTTTTCCTGTCGATTTTCCGCCGTTTCTGAAGGAGCGCTGGAACGACTCGTTCGGATCGGAAAAAACGGAAGAAATGATTCAGGCGTGTTCAGAAAATCCATCCATTGTATATCGTCTCCGTTCCGGGGAGCTGCCTGTTGATCTGGCGGAAGTCTCCGTTCCGCTGTCGCTGGATTTTACCGGGGACTTCATGTTCTTTGAATGTTCCGCTCCGGAGGTTCTCTTCCGCTCAGATGCGTTTCTGAATGGCAGAATTTACATTCAGGATCCCGCAACTGCAATGAGTGTTGTTCTATGCAAGCCCTTCCTCCGGGGAGAGGTGCTTGATGCATGTGCGGCTCCGGGCGGAAAGACCGTGCTGATGTATGATTCTGTCAATGGACAGGCGGATTTCACTGCGACGGATCGTTCCGCGTTCCGAATCGGGGCCATGCAGGAGAATTTCAAACGTCTTGCCATGCACTCCGCAAAAACCGTTGAAATGGATGCGCTCAAGCCGCATTTTCCGAGGGAATCGTTCGATCTGATTTTCATTGATGCGCCATGCTCCAACACGGGAGTGGCGCGGAGACGGCCCGATGTTCCGTGGAGATTCGATCGACAGCGTCTTGCGGAAGTTGTTGCTCTTCAGAAAAAAATTCTGGATGGACTCGCTCCGCTTGTCCGTTCCGGCGGAGCACTCCTCTATTCCACATGCAGTATCGAAGCCGAAGAAGACATTATACAGATGGAACACTTTCTGAAACGACATTCCGAATTTCAGGAAATCGCCACCCGGGTCCTTCTTCCTGCTGCACGCCATGATGGAGCTTTCGCATCACTTCTGCTCAAACGCTGACGCTTGTTCTCTACAGGAAACAAATAGTACGGAAAAATGCGGATGCATTTTTCTCGGGTCAAGGACGGTGTCCTTGTCGCGGTCCAGCGGCGAGACGCT
>CAJKAR010000023.1 GCA_905197955.1 uncultured Lentisphaeria bacterium
TTTGAGAGTCAGCCTCCTTTCTTTTTACGTTTCCTTTTACCATAGCAACTGTATTCCGCGGAATGCTGCGCCGAAATCGCTTCCGATCATGATGTCCTATCAGGGAGCGGGATTCCGGAGTTCAAGCCAGACACTTTTTCTTGCTTCGCTCGGCCGGATGGTGCTTGATATCAATGCGCACGGTCTTCCCAACGGTCAGAGCCGAGAGTTCTATGTCGAGGCGGACCGGAAAAATCAAGACTACCGTTATCGCGGCAGTGACAAGCGTGAAAGCATCTATTTCCGTTCCATGATTCTTCGTGCGGTCAGAGCGCTCCAGTACATGAAGAGCCGTCCGGAGTGGGATGGCCGGACAATTCTGGTATCCGGAGGCAGCCAGGGCGGGGGTCAGGCCCTTGCGGTTGCGGGACTTGATCCTGATGTGACATTCTGTTTTGCAGGAGTTCCGGCGCTTGCGGATCACGGTGGAGTTCTTGCCGGACGTCAAAGCGGCTGGCCGCAGATTCTCAAGACAGCCGAGCGTGCAAAATATCCGGCAAAAGCCGAGGCATGCGATTATGTTGATTCGGCTTTTTTTGCATCACGCATAAAAAATGCTGAATGTCTTCTGAGTGTCGGATTTTTTGATTTTGTCTGTGCCCCGGACAGCGTTTATGCGGCATTCAATGCGATTCCGTCATCGCGCAAGAAAATGATTCAGGACATCAACTCCGACCACACGATGCCTCTTGCCACCCATCTTGCTGGACAGAAAGCCGGTACCGAGCACATCGCAAAATCCCGTTCCGCACAAAAATAAAATTCATACCGTCTGTACAGGGACAAGTCTGTCAAACCCCTTATTGTTGTTTTGACAGACTTGCCCACCCATTTTGTAAGCCCACCCCCTGTTGCCTTCCATATTACATACTTTCGGGGTATAAAAAAAGCGCCTCGAATGAGACGCTTGAGTTCAAAAATGGAGGCGTGAGTGGGAGTTGAACCCACCGGAACCGGTTTTGCAGACCGTTGCCTTAGCCGCTCGACCATCACGCCGTATCAATTTCGGTAGAGCATAATATACTGTAACATTCGAAAAAAGCAAATGCTCTCTGAAAAAATTCTTATAAATCCTATTTTTGAATTCAATTTATCAAAAAGCCGGCTTTGTCAAACCTCTCATCCGAGCAGGAATCTCACCTTCTGAATTCCTGCGCCAGCCGTACCCCAAAACGATCAGCGGATCAATTCCTCCAGCACCGCAGAGGCACAATGACAGCCAAAGACCGCTGGCAAATAGGAAATCGTCCCCAGCACAGACCGCTTGTTCTTCTCCATTACCTCCGGATCCCGGACCGCCGTTCGAATCGGCGGCTCCTCGGAAAACACCGCACGGCATCCCCCCTTCCGATATCCCAGACGATGCAGATGCTGACGAACCGCTTTCGCCAGCGTACAGTTGAACGTTTTCTCCAGATCCACACACCGGACACATTCCGGATTCCGGCGGGCACCGGAACCCATCGATGAAACAATTTTCAATCCGCGATCCAGACATCCCGCAATCAGGTGCACTTTCGGTGAAAGTGTGTCAATGGCATCCAGAACACAATCATATTCCGCAGCATCCAGCAGCTCGGAAATCATCTCATCCTTCAGAAACGCATTCACAACATGCAGTTTCAGCGACGGATGAATCGTCATTAAACGCTCCGCCATCACTTCGGCTTTCGGCCGGCCCACGGTCCGGGTGGTCGCAATAATCTGGCGGTTCCGATTGGTATCCTCCACAATATCGCCATCCACAATCGTCATCTCCCCGACCGCCGTCCGGGCAAGCAGTTCCGCGGCAATCCCTCCGACGCCCCCCAGCCCCACACACAATACATGCGACCGTTCAATCCGGGCAAGCGCCTCCTCTCCAAGAAGAAGCGCTGTTCTGTCCTGCCAATCTCCTGAGCTCATTTCCGGAACACTCTCCTGAAATTTTCCTGGATCCGTTCACAGAGATACTCCTCCTCGCAGTCGCAGAGATGCGCGGCAACTTTGTAGATGTATTCAATCGGCATTGTACTCTCATCCGTCTCCAGAAAAAAGGAGTCGTAGTTGAGTTCGCCAATCACCGAACGAGCCTTCGACTGCTCCTCCGTGACCGCTTCCCCGAACGAAAGCAGAATATTGTGGCGGATCAAGGATTCCGCCGCTTCAATGGAACTCCGGAATCCATGTACAACCCACGTCTGTTTCCGGGCATACTGCTTCTTCACGCGGATAATCTCCTGCCAGGATCGGACAGAATGGATCACCATCGGCAGATCATATTTCAATGCAAGCTGAATCTGCGCGACAAAGACTTTCTCCTGCGTTTCAAAATCCACAAGGGAAAATTTGTCCAGTCCGCACTCCCCCACCGCGACGACGCCTCCGGATCGGTTCTCCGCAAGAACCCGATCCATAATCGCCAGATCCCGGTCAATAAACTCCGGATCAATGTTTTTCGGATGAATGCCAATGGAAAAATACTCCGGCAACCGGCTCCCGCCCGAAACATCGGGGAAGATATTCTGCACCCGCAGAACCCCGTCGCCGCTCATGAAAGAATGGGTGTGAAGGTCGATATAAGACGGAGGCTTGTCCTCCGACAACGAATGGTCTTCCTGCTGCATAATTATCCTTTGCTTGCTCTTGACCGCATCCGGGCGACAAACGATGCATCGCAATCCGCAAACCAGGGAAGTGTACGGAGCATGCCGTCCGTCATCTCTCCAGTCGCAGGATCCGGAAACGGTTCCAGTTCATATTCTTGATGTTTCCTTAAAAAATTCCTGACAATCTCCTCGTCTTCCCGTTCAAACAGCGAACAGGTCGCATAAACCAGCACTCCCCCCGGCTTCACCGCGCCACTGGCACATTCCAGAATTCGACTCTGAATTCCAGCCAGCTCCTCCACCCGTTCCAGGGAAGAAGTCCAGCGGCCGTCCGGATTACGGCGCCAGCGACCGGAAGAGGAACACGGAGCATCTATCAAAACCCCGTCAAATTCCCCGATCTTGCCCCGCGGCACCGTTTCCCCGTTCCACTCCGCACACCGGATGTTCGGATACGCGGCTCGGGCGGCACGACGCTTCAGATCCTCCAGCTTATAAGCCCGGATATCCGTAGCCAGAATACTTCCGCGACGCTCCATCATGGATGCCAGCTGCAAAGTCTTCCCCCCTCCCCCCGCACAGACATCCCACCAATGCTCTCCCGGATGCGCCATACATGCCATTCCAATACACTGCGAAGAAAAATCCTGTATTTCAAACAGCCCCTTCTGGAACTCCGGTGTGGAATACAAACTGCCCCGCGCATCGGCAATCTTCAAGGCATTGGGTATTCTCGCAGACCGTTCCGCAGAAAATCCGCTTTTCATCAAATCATTCACCAGTTCCGGAATCCGGTCTGTCTGCGCCCGGAGCCACATCGGCGGACGTTTCTGAAGGGAAATCGGCAGTTGATCTCCTCTGCGAACCCACTCCGGCAGAAGCTCTGTTGCCCACTCCGGAATCACCTCCCAGGGAGAAAATACAAAACTCTCCCCCAGTCCCGCCGCGGCAAGCACCGCTCCCACCCGCTCCGAGGCCGATGCGTATTTCATCGCTGCCGCAAACTTTCCCTCCGGGATCCCGGCACTCTCCGCCACGGCGGCTGCCGGCCCGGATCCCTCCCTCTCCGCCGCAAATGCCGCAGACAGCGCCAGATTCATTTTCCGCGCAATTCCCGCCTTCGCAAGCCAGCCGTACCAGCGAAAATAGGCAAACAGGGCATTGTTGAGGAAACGACGGTCACGGGAGCCAATCCGCCGATCGCGCTTGAAACGGAACGCGGCGGCATTATCGGCAGCCTCTCCGCGGGAGAAAACCGCCTCGGAGACATCCTGGACAAACTGAGTGCAGAACCGGGCTCGCGCACCGGATAAACCATCTTGCGTTGTACTCATACAGGACAGTGTTCTCCGTCAGGCCTTCTTCGGTTTCAAAATCACCGCGCCGAGCCATGGCAGACGCAGGGTAATATGCTGTTTCTGTCCATGATAAAGGCCTTCGCTTGTTCTCATCGGAATCGTGTTCAGCAGATCGGTGCCGCCATAGCACGATTTATCGGTATTCAGCACTTCCACCCACTCGCCGGGCAGAGGCACGCCGGTCGTATAGGGATCGCGGACGACCGGTGTCAGATTCAAAATAATCACCACAGGCTCGCGATGCGCCTTGTCCCAGCGGATAAAGGAGACCACAGACTGCCGGTAATCGCCTCCGTCAAGCCACGTGAATCCGTTCGGCGTGAAGTCATCGCTCCAGAGAGACGGATTCTCCTTGTAAAAATGATTCAAATCCCGCACCAGATTCTGCATTGCCTTGTGCTGCGGATACTCCAGAAGTTTCCAGTCAAGCGCTTTCTTCTCGTTCCATTCGATCCACTGCGCAAACTCGCCGCCCATGAACAGCAGTTTTTTCCCCGGATGCATCGTCATATAGGCATAGAGAGCACGCAGATTGGCAAACTTCTGCTGATAATCGCCGGGCATCTTGTCCAGCAGGGAATGCTTGCCGTGAACCACCTCGTCATGACTGAGCGGAAGGATGAAGTTTTCCGAAAAAGCATACAGCAGAGAAAAGGTCAGCTTCCCGTGATTGTAACTGCGGTAAATCGGATCCTGCGCAAAATACTCCAGCGTGTCATGCATCCACCCCATGTTCCATTTGAAGGTGAAGCCGAGTCCGCCGAGATACACCGGTTTTGAAACGCCCGGCCATGCGGTCGATTCCTCCGCCACCATCGCAATGCCGGGATACATCTCGTGAGCCACCTCGTTGAGATGCTTCAGGAAGGCGATGGCATCCAGGTTCTCGTTGCCGCCATACTTGTTCGGAATCCACTCACCGGGCTGCCGGGAATAATCCAGATAAAGCATCGAAGCGACGGCATCGACACGAAGGCCATCCACATGATATCGATCAAGCCAGAACAGCGCACTGCCGATCAGAAATCCCCGTACTTCGTTGCGTCCAAAATTGAAAATATAAGTTCCCCAGTCCCGGTGTTCACCCTGCCGCGGGTCATTATGCTCGTAGAGAGCAGTTCCGTCAAAACGTCCGAGAGCGAACGAATCCTTCGGGAAATGTGCCGGCACCCAGTCCAGAATCACACTGATTCCGAGCGAATGCATGTAATCGACAAAATACGCGAAATCCTCCGGCGTGCCGTAACGGGCAGTCGGCGCATAGAAACCGGTCACCTGATATCCCCAGGACTGGTCCAGCGGATGCTCGCAGATCGGAAGAAGCTCAACATGAGTGTAGCCCATTTTCACGACATAATCGCCGAGCGCATGAGCAAGCTCCCGATAGTTGCAGAAATCATCCTCTCCCGCACACGGAGACGTGCCGGGACCTCCCCAGGAGCCCAGATGCACTTCATAAATATTCATCGGAGACGCCTGGATGTTCGTTTCCGAACGTTTTTTCAGCCAGGCTTCATCCGTCCATTCAAAGGGTCCGGGGTCTGCGACAATTCCGGCGGTGGAAGGCCGCAGCTCCGTCCGCTGGGCATAAGGATCCAGTTTTGTAAAGACATCGCCATTCTTTGCGCGGATCTCATACTTGTAGATCTCTCCGGGTTTGAGCCCCGGAACAAAAAGCTCCCAGATGCCGGAAGACCCCATCAGACGCATCGGTTCGCGACGGCCGTCCCAGCAGTTGAAATTGCCCACCACGGAAACCCGGTCCGCGTTAGGCGCCCATACCGTGAAAACCACCCCGTCGGTTCCGTCAATGGTTCTGTAATGCGCCCCCATGCAGTCGTAGACCCGGCGGTTCTCGCCTGCGTTGAACAGATAAAGATCCATCTCCCCGATCGCAGGCAGGAAAGAATAGGGATCGCGTGCGGTGAAATCCGTTCCGTTAGGGAAACGTTTCCGCACACGGTATTTCATGAATTCGGAGGAATCGAATTCCGTGGCAAAGAGTCCGTCTTTATGCACTTTCTTCATAATCTGCATGGAAAGGAAATCCTCTCCATACAGGATTTCAACGGTCTCCGCCATGGGATCGAATACGCGCACAAGAACATTTCCGTTCTTCCCTTTGTGCATTCCCAGAATGGAATGGGGATCCCGAAGCCGCCCCTCCAGCAATGCGGAGAGCGATTCGGCATCCGGCAGTAAATCGGAATTAGTCGTTTTCATCGGGCACATCCAGTCTGTTTCAGGGTAAAATGGCGCGTCCCCCGGGGAAACGCCGCATTAAGGATCGACAAGAGCAAACATCATCTGCGTTCTGGAGATGAGCTCTCCATTGACAGACATGGTGCCTTCGCCCTTTCCGAAGCGGGATTTGGTATCCGGAATATCGACTTCCAGAACCATCTGATCGCCGGGGAGAACCGGTTTCTCGTAAAAATCGGACTGATCAATCGCCATGAAGATCGCTAATTTTCCCTTGTTTTCCGGCTTGGAGAGCATGGAGATCGCTCCGACCTGGGCAACGATTTCCGGCTGAACCGAACCGGTCAGCACGGAATAATGATCTGCATAGCGGCGGAAAGCGGGTTCCTCGGCGGTGGCGTTCTTGATTCCGGTTACATGCGGGCCGTCGCTTTTGGCGACGTAATCCACAAAGAGGAACGGATAGCGATGCGGAATAAAGGAGGCGACCGTCAGGACATCCATTTCACTTTTATCGCTTTTGTCGAATTCATTGAATCCCGTCGGCATGGTCATTTCGACTTTCGGACGGACTCCGAGCGTAATCTGAGCCTGGCACGCGGCGCCGGAATTGTTGGTCGCCGTAGCGGTAAACTCAAAGGTATCGGAGGTCTCTCCGGTGATCTCCACATTGAAGAAAATGCGGTCGCCCGGATTGTTCGGCTTGCGGAACTTCACTTTCCGCAGAGACTTGATGTAAATATCGCCTTCGCGTTTCGGATCAAGTTTTTTCCAGACTGCCAGTTCCGCCAGCTGAGCCATGGACTCCACAAGGAGCACACCGGGAACAATCGGATGATTCGGGAAATGGCCCTGGAAGTACCATTCATTCATTGTGACGCTTTTGAGTCCGGCGATCTTTTTTTCACCGTCGAACGCGGCGCGGTCGAGCAGGACCATCCGGTCGCAGTAAGGCAGCTGCTCCATGATTTGAGAGTGAGTCAGAACTTCAGACATTGTTATTGATCCTTTCTTGAGTCGAAAATCATTTCGGTTGAGCGGCGAAGCGGGCCAGCATTTCCTGCGCAAGTTTCACATGCGTCGGATGTCCCGACTTCACGGAAGAGATCCGGGCACGGACACGCATTCCGGTCAGGTAAAGATCTCCGACCATATCCATCATTTTGTGGCGTGCGAATTCCTCCTTATGGCGCATTCCCTCCTTGGAAATAATCGCGCCGTCATGCATTACGACTGCGTTATCGAGACTGCCGCCCTTCACGAGTCCGGCGCCGATCAGCTGTTCCAGTTCCCGGAAAATGCAGAATGTTCTGGAATCGGAGAGTTCCTTCCCGAAGGATTCAGGAGTCACCACGCAGGAAAAACTCTGTTTGTCGAGAGGAGTTGCGCCATATTCCACCTGAAAGGAGATTTCCAGCTTGTCGGAAGGCTCAAGATGAATATGGATTCCTTTTTCCGGCTCATCGATCCGGATCTCCTCCTTCAGGTTCCAGATTCTGGCAGGAGCGGACTGCTCATCGATTCCGGCATTCATAATGGCATCGAAATAAGCCTTGGCGGAACCGTCGGCGATGGGCGGTTCGGGTCCGTCCATTTCCACGATTGCGTTATCCACCTGCGCGGCGTGCAGAGAAGACATGATATGCTCCACGGTCACGACGAATCCGCCTGTCGTTCTGGAAGCGATCGTGGTTGCACGGCGGACATCAATCACGTTTCCCGCCACGGCCTGTACTTCAGGCTTTCCGGGCATATCGATCCGCCGGAAGACGATTCCGGTATTCTCCGGTGCGGGGAGGATTCTGAGATTGGCGCGCACTCCCGTATGCAAGGCGATTCCGGAGACGACAGCCTCTTTTCTTATCGTATTTTGCAGTTCCATATCTTTTGTGGTCCTAACAGTAAGTTTTCAAATAATCCAAGCCACAGGAATTATAACTCCATTTTGCATTTTATTCAAGTTTCTTCCCGCTATTTTTAGAACAAAAATCGCCGGAGATTTTCCCTTTTCCGGAAAAAGCGGAAGACGGGGAGATTTTCATTTGCAAATTTTTTCATCCGCGTTACAGTATTTTCCATCAGACATAATTTGTTTAAGGAGAGACTTCCATGAAATCGTTTTCCGCAGAAGCAATGCGTTCTCTGGATCGAAGAACCATCGAAGAATACGGGATTCCCGGAATTGTCCTGATGGAAAATGCGGGAAGTGCGCTCACACGGGAAGTTCTCCGGTTTGTTTCCGGGATGGCCCATCCGGAATTCATCATTCTTGCAGGCAGGGGAAACAACGGCGGAGATGCGTTCATTACAGCGGGACAACTGTTTGCAAAACAGTATCCGGTCGCTCTTTTCATGGCGGGGCGTCCGGATGAACTCTCAGGCGATGCGGCGGAAGCGTTCGAAGGACTCCCGCAGAAACTGAAAGAGCAGATTCAATTTGAGTTCTCCGCCGATGCCATCGGAGAAAACGCGGTCATCATCGACGGACTTCTCGGAACCGGGATCCGGGGACCTCTCCGGGAACCGTTCGCAACCTGGATCCGGATTGTCAATGAATCCCGGAATCCGGTTATTGCAATCGACATACCCTCCGGGCTCAATGCGGACGACGGGTCCGCGGAACTGTGCATCACGGCGGATCTGACCGTCACCATGGCGGCGGTGAAGACCGGAATGCTGACCGGAAAGGGACCGAACGCCTCCGGCAGAATCGCTCTTGCACGGATCGGCATTCCCGATGGCTATCTGGAAGATGCCGGCGGAGACTATGAGATTTTCACCAGACTCGATGCGCGGAATCTGCTGACGCGCGAACCGTTCGATACTTTTAAAAACCGACGTGGACATCTTGCCGTCATCGGCGGTTCCGCGGAGTACTGCAATGCGCCGTTTCTCTCGGGAGAAGCCGCGCTGCGGAGCGGTGCAGGACTTGTAACGGTCATGCTTCCTGCTTCCGCCGATCTTCTGTGCAATGTGCGGAAAGCTCTGATTGTCCGACGGATCACGGATCAATCCCGCGGCTGTTTCAACGAAGCCTCTCTGCAACAGCTGGAACAGGAAATCGGTCCCATGCAGGCGCTTGCCGTTGGTCCGGGGCTCTCGCACCGGGAGGAGATCCTGCCGGTCCTTGAGCTGCTGATTGCCTCCGGAAAACCGCTTGTTCTGGATGCCGATGCTCTGAACCTGCTATCGTTGAATCCCGACCTCCTGGAAGAAAAGCGGAACAACATCATTCTGACCCCGCATCCGGGAGAAATGGCGCGGCTTCAGAACGCCTTCGGGCTCGACGGGAGCAAACATCGGATCGAACAGGCGCTGGATCTCTCCTACGTTACCGGAGCGACTGTTATTCTGAAAGGAAGCCGCAGCATAGCAGCCTCTCCGGATGGAGATTACAGCATCAACATGAGCGGCTGTGCCGCGCTCTCGACTGCGGGCAGCGGCGATACGCTGACTGGAATCTGCGGAGCACTCCTCGCTCAAGGATATACCGCTTATGATGCGGCAAGGCTCGGAACATTTATCCATGGGCTCTGCGGAGAGATCCTTGCGCCGTATGGATCTCGCGGAATCATCGCGGACGATCTGGCGGATGTGATTCCGCAGGCGCTGAAACGCATTCTTCCGACCGCCTGATTTTCCGTTCTCCCTACAAACGGCTCAGAGATGTTTCAGGAATTTCCGATCCTGAGAGATTTTTTTCAACAGCTCCTTGATCTTGGGCGTGGAGGTGTCTTTACAGATCAGCGTGGCATCTCCGGTTTCGATGACAACCAGATGTTCCAGTCCGATTCCGGAAACCAGGTGTTCTCCTTCGGCATAGACAATGCAGTCCTGACAATCCAGGAGCTTTGCATTTCCCTGTACGATATTGTTCGCTCCGTCTGGCTCAATGTGATTGCGCAGAGCGGTCCAGTTTCCGATGTCATCCCAGTCGAAAGAGGCTGGTATAACGAAGATCTTTGCCGCCTTTTCCATTACAGCATAATCAATGGAAATCTTCGGAGCGCTTTCATATTCCCGAAGCAGAAGTTCGGCAAAGCCGGGCGTTCCCCATGCATCGGCGATACGATCCGCCAGGTGCGCCAGATCCGGAGCATTCTTCTCCATTTCCGCAAGGATTGTGGAAACCCGCCATGCGAACATACCGCTGTTCCAGAGAAAATTTCCGGCCTTCAGGAATTCTTCCGCAGTAGATCGATCCGGTTTTTCGCGAAAGCGGCGGACGCGGAATCCGGCGACCTCTCCCATGGGTTCTCCGCATTCGATATAGCCGTAATCGGGACTGGGGAAATCCGGTTTGATGCCGATTGTAACGATAGATCCGGGAGCTTCGGAGAGAGCGACAGCGGCTCTGAGATCGCGGATCAGGGCATTCACATTTACGATACAGTGATCGGATGGCAGGAGGAGCATTCCGGCATCTTTTCCTCCGGATTTTGCTTTGACGATGCCCGCGGCAAGAGCAACACAAGGGGCGGTATCTCTGGCGACCGGTTCTCCAATGACATTTTCCTCCGGCAACTGAGGCAGAAGGGTTCGAATCTGCTCGACATATCTGTTGTTTGTGATAATCAAGATACGTTCTGGCGGCAGGATGGGAGTCAGACGCATGACGGTCTGTTCGATCAGAGACATTTCTCCGAAAAGATTCAGCATTTGTTTCGGACGTTTTTCGCGGCTGAGCGGCCAGAAACGTTCTCCCTTCCCGCCAGCCATAATCACAGCAAAAACCATTCTTTCCATAGCGACCTCACTCATTTTTTCCAATTTTTCCAGCAAGACCGGGAGTTAAACTCACCAAAACCGCCATCTGCTGTCATCGCAGACAGTACACACAAGGAATCTCCCGGGAAAACTTACTGATATTCAACAGCAATCAGGCGAACCCCCAGATTACGAAAATCATTATAGTCCTTATAGACTTTTCCCGGAATCATCGGCACCAGCGGCACAAAGGAAAGCGGAATGGATGAGATACCTTCTGGAAGGTCCAGAGTAATTTCCTGTGTCTCTCCTTGCGTTCCTTTAATCTTCCAGAGGGAAACTGGTTTTCCCTTATAAAAGACTTTCACCGTCTTGACAGAAGGAACCGTCAATATTTGAAATACGAGTTTCAGCTTTCCACTTACAGCAGGCATCAGTTCAACGGCAGCCATTTGACTGATACTCCAGATTCCGATTCCTTCCGGAGGATAAAATCCGGCAATCCGCTGATAGAATTTCGATTCAAAGCTGTTGTCAAAAGGAATTTTTGCAGGAAGAATTTCCATGGACTGCAGAAAGAATCCTAATTTTCGCGCATCTTCGGAAACGCCGTAATCTTTCGGAACAGTCAATGGTTTTTCCAAGGAGAAATCCAGTTCGATAAAACCGTTTTCCATCAGTTCCTGCGGCAGGAAAAAGAAACGGCATTCCCGCAGGGCATCCAGAGACTGCGTCCACTGATACAGCAAACGACCATGGGAAGAAATCTTCAAAGTCTGTTCCGGCAGCGCCTTATGCAGGAAAGCCGATCCTTTGAACTTCAAAAACACACCCTGCTTCTGAGGGGATACCGGCAGCATGATTTTCGCTGTACTTTCTCCCATCCATCGTCCAGAAGCCTCGGGAGCATAAAAACCTTGACAAACGATCTCTTTATCGAAAGAAAGAGCTACCGGCAAAGAGACCTTTTTCATCCAGACTGGTCTGGATGAAATATTCATGGAGGCTGGAACATTAATGTAAGTACACCATTTTTTACTTTTTTTAAAGTTTTCCAATGCACTCTGCAGGAATTTTTTTTCCTCCTCCGTCTGACAGGAAAATTCGTCCAGAATGGGGACAAAGCATCCACGATTTGTCAACATAATTTTTCTGACCCGCCCTTCAGAATCTTTAAAATGCGGATAGGGGTCAACAGTCCGTGGACTGCAGAAAAACCAGCAGTAACAACGTTTCGGACAATTTTTCAGAATAAAAATATCCTCCGGGGGATTATACAACGCCGGATAAGTTTCCAGTACTTTTTTTGCGATTCTGTTATGCGCAAAATAATCGTTTCCCCAAAGCGAATTCTGCTGCCAGCAGGATGTCACGAATAACACGATCAGAAGATAAGGAAAACAGCGCAGCTTCTGTAAACTGAAACAGACAAATATGACCGGAACAAAAATCCAGCTCAAGTAACGTGAAACACCAACCCCCGTATGCGAAATCACATTTGTATTAACTGCAACCGTCAGCAAAACCGTTGCAGCTGCAATGAATAACATATTCCAATTTCTGTTTTTCACGCAGTAACAAACGGCACCTAAAAAAAGGAAAGGAAGCAGGAAGGAGACCAGAATCAATCCCTGATCCAGCCCGAACCACAAATCAAAAACACGGGCAAAAGTAATATAATCTTTTTTAATTGCATCTTTTACAATGCTCCAGGAACCAAAAACCAATCTCGTATAGATGGTTGGCAATAAAACAACGAAACCGGCCCAAAAAGCCAAAATGCCATTCAGCCAGGGAATACGTCTGGATGTTTTCCATTCCCTGATTAAAACATACAAATAATAAAGGCCCATAAAAAAAGGAAGAAGAGAAGCGGCCATATTCGTCCAGGAGACAAGAGCGCCGATCAAAATCGCTGTTTTATACCATCCTCTGCAATAGGCGATCATGGATAACCCCAGACCGGTCAGCAAAAAGATTTCCGGATGAATCCACGACAGATAGATCGTCACCCCCGGCGAATACATCAACAGGATTGCTAAAGCCAGCCGGTAATAAAATCCCAGAGGCATCCATAGCAGAACGCTGACAACAAGCAGAAATAAAAAGAATGAATTTGCCCATACGAAACTAACATCCGCACCTTTACCAAATATCCCTGCAATATACTTGAAAGGGAGAGTAAAAACAGAGTAAATCACACTGTGATACGCATAGACACTTCCGTTATACAAAGTAACTCCGGCATTTCCATGTCCTGTACTATTCGGATAAGAGGGCGGAGGCACCGGATATCGAATTGACTCAGGAATTTCTTTACATGCCTCTGCATAAGCATTCATTGGAATTCTTGGAGAAAACGTCTGCTCAAACCCTCTCTGCATGAGAAAATATTCCGAAGCATCGCTGCCCCAGAAAGGAGATCTGGCTGCTTCCCGGCAGCAAAAGACCGCGGCAAACAGAAGAAACAGGCCCAAAATGATATTTTGTGTTTTCTTCAGATTCCAAAAGGATAACAGGACCTCTCGTTTCTCTCTGAACAAATGAGAAAATGATTCCATTGAAACAAACTGTTTCATCTTCTTTTATTCCTCTCTAAATAGTTTTTCTTTCATATATCCCAGCATCCATTCCTGACTCTCTCCAAAAATAGAATTGGAATTTTGCATAATCAGAGATACGACTAAGGCAACAATAAAACCAGGTAGAATATAGGAGAAGAATAGATAACAATTAAAAATACTTGATGTCATCCCATCATCTCCATCAGCCAAGATTTTACGACTTTTCATAACATACCTTTCTTTCCAAGGTCATCATGAATGGTGTTAGTCCCCTGATAAAACAACCATGGTGCCTTTCAGCAGTATAGCTGCAATTCTCTAAGATTCCAGCTATTCTTCCTCGATTCTTATCTTTTTAAAATGGAATCCTAGTTTACGGTTATCCTGCCCGCCGAAATCAGAAGGACTCTTCACCTCTTTGAACAGGAACATGATATCATTGCTGCCCTCCCGAATCAGTTTCTTAGGAAACCGGATCTGGTTATTCCAAGATTTTCCGAGCTCAAATACAAATTTCTTCAGTTTTTCCCCATTTAAATAAACACACATTTCGTTGCGCGAAAACTTTTCATGTAAAAAAGGAAAACCATCGATGGAACAAATTAAATTTCCTGCGACTTTGCCTGCCGGGAATTTCACATGGACTTCTTTCTCTCGACTCCAACGGCCGCTGGCTTCTTTCTCATTAAAGCCAGACAAATCAGAATATTGAGATATTACGATTTCCATATTTCCCAGCTTTTTTAATTGTATTGCGGAAAAATAAACCCCCATTTTCCGCATATCCGGCACGCCGAAATCAGAAGGGCTTTTTAATTCTTTAAGACGGAACATAAAATCATTAATCCCATTAACAATCAAATCTTTGGGTACAATAAATTGATTTTTCCATTCCTTGCCACGCTCAAAGACAACAGTATCAAGCTTCTTTCCATTGATAAATATATCCATTTCATTTCGATCAAACTCTCGATAAAGGAAAGGGAAACCTTCAAAAGAAAAGAATAAATCACATTCCGGAACTCTCAATGGAATTTTAATATGGGCTTCTTTTTCGTTGATCCATCGTCCAGTCATTTCAGGCACAGCGAAACCCGATAGAGCAACAGGCCCCTCATTTTTCAGTCTGATGTCTAGAGGATAAGAAAGAGGAATCGCTTTTGCAAAAAATTCATAAGACAAAAAGCTCTTATATAGCAGGAATCCCCGAGAAGAAAAAACATCCTTAATATTCTGATACAAAGAATGCAATTGAGGATAAGATGATATACTGCGATCTATTATATAAACCTCATCAGAAAACAGATACTCAGGAATCTCCTTTATTTGAATCGGAACTATAGAATTTTTACCTGTTTCTGAGTTTCCTTTATCCTTTCGCCAGTTTCCACAAAAAAACCAGACAGAGTCTTGCAGACACGCTAATTTCCAGGAATTAAAATAAGGAAATGGAAACGAGGACTCTACTACAACAAAACGCAACTTTTTGGATTTTCCGAGCAACTCTGATATTTCCTTCACACATTCCACGTCACTCTTCTCTATTCTATTGAGCTGTTCGACATGTTTGAAAGCAATATCGCCAAAGCAATAGAAAAGTATAATAAATAAAACCGGAAAGATCCCAAAACACCACTTCCATTTTATGTTCATGCACCAATATAAAAGCACAGCAAAGAAAAAAATGTTGGCTGGAAGAAAATAATATTCCCCGAACAACTTCAATACAAAATAACTGAGGAAAAACGCAAGAGACGCAAAAAGCAAAGAATCTGCCCATAAATGAGCCCGATCTTTTTTTATTATGACAAAAAATAAACGAACGCAACCGAGAAGAAATGACAGAAGAAAAAGCGGATTCTGACGAAGAATCCTAATTACATTCGACCAGAAACCATAATACCTTCCCGCATTATATGTGTCAGATGCAACTCTATATGAGTAATAATAATACAACATTAAAAAGAGGCAACTGTTCAGGACCAGAAATATTAAAAAATACAAGTGCTTTCTTGATATCATTTTCCGCCCGAAAAGGAGCAAAAAGCACGCGATTCCCATAAAAAAGATAAAATTAGATTCTTTATAATATGTTGCAAGGCAAGCCGCTCCTCCAGCGATACAAAATAACC
Source organism: uncultured Lentisphaeria bacterium (assembly GCA_905197955.1). Lineage (GTDB taxonomy): Bacteria > Verrucomicrobiota > Lentisphaeria > Victivallales > UBA1829 > UBA1829. The sequence continues at coordinate 15,591 of CAJKAR010000023.1, forward strand.
AGCTCTTATTTGTTTTCAAAGCCGCATAATAAGCTGCACCGAAGACAGACAAAAGCAAAACTGTCATTTTTTCAGCATAGATGGGTTCCAAAAAGTAAAAAACAAAAGGAAACTGAAATAGAAGACAGAGCAAGCTGAGAGGAAGAGCTAACCACATATACCATTTCATATCATTCTCTTTGGAATAACGAACAATGATATATAAAAAGAGGAAAAACGCCGCAGCAAACAAAATCCAGATCAGATTATTAATAAAATAAAGTCCTCCCGCCATATTCTCCGGAATTCGAAACTTTTCAAAGAACGAAAGGATATTGTATTCCTGCAGATAAAGAGGCCAGAATCTTGCTCCATCTGTATTTTCCGGAGAAAATCCGCCCCAGAACAATGGAATTATCAACTTACTGCCATTCGGGATAAAATGCATAAACAATCTGGAATCGCCAAAAATAAAACCGGAAAATCTGGCGATCATCCAGACGAAATAAGAAACGACCAGGAAAAAAGGCAATACAGCAAAAATATAAAAAGAATGAACTGCACGGTCTTTGTTTTCTATCACCGGAACGTTAACTTCTTCTTTTTTCATTTTACAGTTATCTTCTGAGATTTTTCTTTTCTGAAAATGAAAAACTTACTTGCCACGAAGTTTACCAAGGTCACGACAAAATCAGAAATCAACTTCATCAGAAGTCCATTCCAGCCCCAACGATCCACAGAAACATACATGATTCCCACATCCAGGACTCCGGTTCCAAGACGGCATCCGACAAACTGGATCATCTCCTTCAGCACCAGAGCCAGTCTCATCGAACGACTTTCAAACACCCAGATCTTATTCGCAAAAAAAGCAAACAGAACTGCAATCACCCATGCGACAATCGTTCCTGGTACATTCGCAATCTTCAATAAACTTGTGCAGATCCAGTAGACCGCACCATTGATCACCGTTGTAATCCCCCCGACAATCAAATAAAGAACAATCTCCCGGTAACGAATCGCCAGTTCTTTGATTCCGGATATGGAAAAAATCGAATTTTTCATTTTTTCAGAATATCTTCCCTGGACATCTTCCGAATACGAAACGCCGTCTTGAAGTATGCAAAATTCGCAAAAAAACCATTCACCGATTCCCCTTCCTGACGAGGTCTCCACTGCGCGGGAATCTCAATAAGTTCCACTCCAAGCTTCAACGGTTTCAGCGCGGTCTCCAGGAAGAAAGGATGCCGCGTCTCCTCCCAGCGAATCGACTGCATCAGATCCGTCGGGAAAATCCGATACCCATACGTCATATCCGTATTCCTGCTCCGGAACAGAATCCCCATGATCTTTTGAAAGAAATAGTTGCACAGCCATTTAATCTTGGAGTACCCTTCAAATCCACCACCTTTGATCCAGCGGGAGGAGGTCACAATCTTGTCCGGATTCTGTTTCTCAATCTCAATATATTTCTGCACCAGTTCCGGCGGGGTCTCCAAATCCGCCGACATCATGATAAGATGCGATCCTTTCACCAACTGGAACGCCTCCTGATACGCAGGACCCACAAACGGTTTCTTCTGATAATAAATCGTCACCGGAACTCCGCAGTTGCTGTCCCGAATCTCCTCTGCAACTTTCACACATTCCGGAGTGGTCTTCTTGCACAGGACAATAAAAATTTCACACAAATCCTCTTTATTGCAAGTCTCAAGAATCACGTCAACCGTTTTCTTCAGCGAGAACGTCTCGTTGATTGCGGCAATGATAATGGATACATTTTTCCAGGAACTCATCTTCTCTCCTTATCTATTACAAAGCGGCCATTTTTTCCGCAAGCATCATACCTTTTTCCATGGCAACATCCGAATTCATGTGCTCCCATTCGCCCCAGCGGCCAAGACCTATGATATTATGCGATGCCGCCCATTTCAGAATTCCGGCAATCTGTTCCGGTTTCCGAATCGTATTCAGAGGATACGCATACTGATTCCGATAATGGTAGTCGCCAGGAGCAGCCGCTCGCGAAGAATTCGTTTCCGTCCAGAAACCTCTGGTTCCCAGCGCAAAATTCTCACGGTGCAGAATCCGGTGATACGAAAGATCCGGATCCGCAAAATACGTCCAGTGCGAATCCGTATTGTCCTTCTTGGCAAAGTAATCAATATCCACCGATGTATAGCGCAGCTGAGCAACCTCCGCAGCAATCTCTTCCGGCAGGGAAGAGGCAAATTCCTGCCACGGAATCGTATTGATGATATATTCGGCCTGATATTTTCCATTGACCGTCAATGTCTGCCAATCCAGAGAATGCACAGGAGTCTGATACACGATCTTATCTTTTAAGGCATCCGCAATTCTCAGGAAAACTTCTCCATATCCGGCTTTTTTAGGATAATAAAAATCGGCATGTCCCGGAAGAGTTCCAAACGGTTCATGTCTCAGACAGCTGGTCAGGACCTCTCGGAAAGAAACATTCGGCAACTTGTAAAGCCAATACGTTCCAAGGTCATCCAGATCACAGGAAAAAATCTTTTTGTTGTAAGGAAGCATATACGTTTCCGCGATTTTATCGCCCAGCTTCCAATAGATCCACTCGGAAAACGCCTCCGGCATCGGAGTCCCCTGAACAGAGCCGGCTCGTGCAATCGATTCCAGATACTCAATCTGCAACTCCTCCGGAAACTGCCAGATATTGGATTCCAGAGGATAACCGACCTCATATTTTCCAATCCGGATCTTGGTATTCCGATGGAAAAGATTCCATTCGCTTTCCGGCATATAAGAGAAAATAAAATCAAGTACATTTTTCCGGCGCACATCCAGAATATGTCCACCGCCGAAATCAACCGGACCGCCGTCAAACATCACACTCCGGCAGAGTCCTCCTGCTTCAGATTCTTTCTCCACAACAAGAAAATCTGAAACTCCATGTTTTTTCAGGAAAGAAGCGAAAGTCAAACCAGCCGGTCCCGCCCCCAAAATCAGAAATTTCACCTTCATATCAACCGATTTTCCTCTATTAAGTTTTTGACTTTTATCACTTCAATCCACCCGGCGCGCTCTGACGCGAATCGCATAGGGAATCGTTTTTTCCGAAATCAGAATCAAATACCCTCCTCCGCCAGCGCCGGAAAGCTTCCAGCCATAAACCGAATCCTTCATCCGGGCAATGGTTTCATACACTCCCGCCGTAGCCATATTCGGGAACATTTTCAACTGAGCGTCAAAGCATCTTCTGGTAGCTTCCCCCCAGGCCTTCACATCCTTGTTCAGAATTCCCTGCCAGGCATCTTCGGTGGAATCGGCAAGCTCTTTTATGGAATCCAATGTCACATTCGAATTACTGTACACATCGTATCCGGCCTCCCTCGGACGCAGCTGGAACAGCCAGATATGGTTCTCCACAAACGAAAGGATATCGTTATCAATCACAGAATCGATGCTTTTCGGCCAAAAACCTTTGTCATAATTCAACTTGTTGAGTCCCGGCATCATAATGCCAAGCTGATCCTGCGATCCGCTGATGTTTTTTGTCCCGGGAGGATTTTCCACGCAGAACAGAGTTTTTGCATGTTCCTCAGGATTTCCCACCGGCAGATTGTTCTTCCAGAGTTCCACGGCTTTTTTGCGGGAACTCGTCGCCATTCCACTGCGGTCATTAAACTCATAATCCGGCTCAATGGAACATGTAATCACTGATCCGGGATACTGCTCGTTCAACAGAGGCTGATCCATCCAGCCGCCGCACAGCTCGACACGGTAAGGAATATGGCACTCCTGGCGAAGAGCCGTCGTCGAACGAACCGGCAGTCCCGCCGAGGGAATTCTTTCACTTACAACAAGTTCAATTCCATATTTTTTGCAGAATTTTTCCTTTGCGGGCGTAAAACCATCCGTATTGACAAAAAAGATATCCGGTTTCAGAGCAATAACCTCTTTTTCAAAATCCATCACACCGCTTCCGGAATTGATCCAGGCATCTTTGACACAGCGGAGCGCTTTCACCATATAGAGTCGTTCCGCATTATTATTTACAGTCGTGCGACCTTTCAATTCCCAAATCGTGGAGTCGGAACCAAGCCCGACATAGAGGTCTCCCAGTTTCGCGGCCTCCTGAAAAAAAGCCACATGTCCGCTATGAAGCATATCATAGCAGCCGGATACAAACACTTTCTTAGCCATGGAAACGATATCCCTCCTTGCTGCAAAATAATCCAAAATAAATATCAAGGCCTCCTGACCCCAGGAAAGCTGTTCCGGCCTGCCAGACTCAACACCCCAACCGCAGGAAACACCGGAACATTTCTGTTATCCAGCCTTGAACCCTCTCTCATACTATACCACACCATGGAAAACAAATCAAGCACTCGCGTTCCGCTTTTTTCCTGGCGGAATTTTTCTCTGTCTCAAATAAAAGACAGACAGGTGTTGATTTTCTGTTTTTCCAGTCTATATTACATAATGGCCCTGAGTGGGGATCGCCGTTTATTCTTCAGCAGTAACGTTTTTTGGAGAATTTTCAACATGTTTCAGCGCATCAAAGTGGTTTTGGATCCTCTTGCGGGAATACGTCCACTGATCAAAAACCATTTTCTGCTACACCAGTTGATCGTCAGAAATGTTGCTCTCCGATACAGGGGTTCTCTGCTGGGACTGTTCTGGAGCTTCGTACAGCCCTTAATGATGCTTTGTGTTTATACCTTTGTCTTCGGCTGTGTCTTCAAAGCAAGATGGGGAGTGGAAAATGAGACAAACAGCGCTTTTGCCGTCATCATGTTCTGCGGAGTGGTCTTTTATACGCTCTTCAGCGAAAGCATCATGTCAAACTGTTCGGTGATTCTATCCAATCCGAATTATGTAAAAAAAGTGATTTTCCCGCTGGAGCTGCTTCCGTTTGCACAAGTGTGTTCCACTTTTTTCGTCGGACTCGTCTGGGTTCTGCTTCTGTTCCTCGGAGTGGTGTTCATTTACGGGCAGCTCTCCTGGAATATGCTGTTCATGCCACTGCTTCTGCTTCCGCTCTTCCTGTTGACATGCGGAATCAGTTATTTTGTTGCATCGCTTTCCGTCTATATCCGGGATACGCCCTATGTAGTCGGAGTTCTTCTGCAGATCATGTTTTTCATGACTCCGATTTTCTACCGGGTCGAAGCGGTTCCGGAACCCTATCGCCTTCCGCTCCAGTTGAACCCGATGACCCTGATTATTGACGAAGCAAGAAAAGTATTCATCTACGGAACCCCTCTGAATTGGCATTTGTGGGGAATCAGCATGATTGTCTCTCTGCTGGCTTATCATCTTGGATTCGCCTGGTTCCATAAAACAAAACGGGGGTTTGCCGATGTCCTCTGATGTGGTCTTCCAGGTTCGAAATATTTCAAAAGTATTCGAAATGTACTCTCGACCGGTGCATCGTCTTTTTCAGACTCTTTTTGCCGGACATAAACGTTTCTATAAAGAATTCCGGGCGCTGAACGATATCAGCTTTGATATCCACAGAGGAGAAGCCGTCGGCATCATCGGAAAAAACGGAGCGGGGAAATCCACTCTTTTGCAGATTCTTGTAGGAACTCTTGCTCCGACCACTGGAAGTGTACACTCGGTCGGTCGCGTAGCGGCTCTGCTGGAACTGGGCAGCGGATTCAACCCGGAATTCACCGGCAGGGAAAATGTCATGATGAACGCAGCCGTTCTGGGACTCAGCAGAGAGCAGGTTATTGAAAAATTCGAGGAAATTCAGGCGTTCGCCGATATCGGCTCCTTCATCGACCAGCCAGTCAAGACCTATTCCAGCGGAATGATGGTGCGTCTGGCTTTCGCCGTTCAAATCATGGTCAAACCGGATATTCTGATCGTGGATGAGGCTCTCGCGGTCGGAGATGCCGCGTTTCAGAGAAAATGTTATGCACGCCTGGATTCTCTCCTGGCGCAAGGGATGACTCTGCTGCTCGTCACTCACGATACCGAAACCGTAAAACAGAAATGCAATCGAGTGCTTTTCCTGAAAGAAGGAAGTCTCTGTTATGACGGTCCGGCAGAGGAAGGCGTTGTGGAGTATATGCGCTATCTCTTCCCGAAAGAGGAAAACGGAGCACTCCCGGAACCGCAGACGAATTCTGAAAACCAGGATCTCTCCTCGTCATCTTCGGCACCGAAGGAAGAATTCGTCTATGAACTCCTGAATGAGAATCTTCATAAAAACAAATGGGGAATCGGCGGCGGACGCTTTCACAGACTTGCTCTGTATGGACTGGAAGAACCAAACATTTTGCGAACACCCTGCCATTTCACGATTGAACTGGAAGCATCCTGGGATTCGGCAAAAGTGGAAGAATTGATCCGGAAAGAATCGCTGGAAAATAATATTCTGGTCGGAATCAGAATCGTCGATACAAGAAATATTGTGCTGTTCGGAACCAATACCTTCCTGGAAAACAAGAAAATTGATCCGAATCTGCAACATGTAACGGTCAGCTTTACGATTGATTTCCCCATGTTGAAAAATGGAGATCTGTTCCTGACATTTGCTCTTTCTGTCGGGAATATGATCTCTCACGTGCATCTGGTCTGGGATGATCTCATCATTCAGTTGAAGAGTATCAGTCCAGCTCTGAGCGACGGAATGGTTCATTTCAACACCACGACAACAATCACGGAGAAAGCAAAATGACCGGTTTTCTCCAGAAACTTCATGACTTTCTTTTCCCTTCCAGTAAAACATATTCAGAGATTTTGTCGCTCTTGAAAGAAATTTCAGAGGATCAAACAAAAATTCATCAGAAAATCAACGCGCTGGAAAACATCTGCGCAGAAAAAGAGCTTTCGCAACAGCAGCTGCACCAAACGCTCAACCGCATCAGAGAGGAACAGGAAAAACTCTCGCTGCAGGAAAAAGAACTGCTTCTTTCCATGACCGAAAATGTTACTGCGGTAGGAAAACATCTGAATGTCATCTCCAATACTCAGAATGCCAACCACCAGGAGTCTCTGGGGTATATCAGAGATGTGATCCAGACAGTAAATAAAATCTTCGATCTTGCAACCTTTTCCCGATCCGTTCTGGCAGACTGTTCCACCTTCCCCCGGAAACTCGAAGAACTGAAATCGGTTCTGGATGGACAAAAATCAGCGATAGAATCCTCCCTGCGGGAACTGACCGATCAACACGCCCTCCTCCGGCAGCAGACAGCATCATCCATCGAAACGCTCACAGGCCGGACGGAACATGCGGCTCGTCTTCTGGAAGAACAAAACAAGCAAACCACATCCAGTCTTGCCGCTCTTTCCAGCACGGAAAAACTTCTGGAAGAAACTTCCAACCGGCTTTCCTCCATTCAAGAATGTTCTGAAAAGACCTTTGATCTTTTGAACGTTCGACAGGAGCCCGCCATGGAACAAATCCTGCATCGAACCAATGAGCTTGAAGCAACCGCCCGTCAGCTGGCACAACAACTGGAAGACCTTCAAAAACAAACAATCCGAACGGTGATTCAGAGCAAATGGCTGCTTGCAGATGAGTTTTCTTCGCAGGAAAAAGAGAAAGAGGATGCCATCATTCGCTGTCCTTTGTGCGGACATTCCGGGAAAAAATCGTCTTATGAAACCAGAACCACCTTCTGCATTTTCGGCGGTGGAAAAATTGAACGCTATGTCTGTCCTGCATGTGATCTTATTTTCGGCCCCTTGAAAATGCTGAAATTATCTCCGCAGCAGCTGCAGGAGGAATATGAGCAGAATTATTCTGTTTTCCGGGAATCGGATACGACACCCTATGAGCTGGCACTTTTCCATGCAATGAAGCCGGAAAAAGACCGGATTTATCTGAACTACGGAGCAGGAGGATGGAATGCGACTTCCCGAAAACTGAGGGAAGAGGGCTTTCAAGTCTATGATTACGAACCTTTCGCTCCTGTTCAAAAGAATGAATGGAGCATCACTTCGAAAGCCGGACTCCGGAATATGAAGTTCGATGGAATATTTTCCAACGACTTGATTGAACACCTTCAGAATCCCGTGGAAGAACTCTGTTTTATGAAGTCCCTCCTGAATCCGGATGGAAAAATGTACCATGCCACGGGCTGTTATGAGTATGCGTTTGAATACACCAGATTTCATCTCTTTTTCTTCCTGGGCCGCTCGTTGCAGCTCTTAGCGCAGAAAAGCGGACTGGAGGTGAAGCTGACAGATCGGATCTATCCGGAACAATCCTCCCTGCGCTATGCTATTTTTACGATAAAAAACACTTAATATGGACTCGAATACAATGAAACAGACTCTGTTGTTTATCGGACATGATTTTCATCGCCATACAAAATCAAATCGTTTTATCCTGGACCTGATTGAAGAGAAATTTGAAATTGAGCTCTGCTCCATTGTTCCGGATTACGGGGAAAACGGCACATGGCTGACCAATCTTCAGAGAAAACACTACGATGTGGTCCTCTGCTGGCAGGTCATGCCTTCGATTGAAACACTGAAACAGTTCTGTTCGTTTGATTTCGGTGTATTCTTTCCCATGGCGGATTATTATTACCGCGCACAAAAAGATGTTTCCGCGCCGATCTGGCAGGAGTATCAGGATTTTCAGATTATCTCCTTTTCCCGGAAAATGCACGAAGAATTAATTGCCAACGGTTTTTCCTCTCATTATTTCCAGTATTTCCCGGAACCGGCATCGAAATTCTGCGAAGGCGATGCAGATGCCGTATTCTTCTGGCAGAGAGTGTCTCACATCAATATCTACACAGTGCTGACTCTTCTGAAAGATTACAGCATTCGGCATCTGCATATCCACAAGGCGCTTGATCCCGGAGAAACGTATATTCCTCTGCCGTATGAATATCAGGGCGCGATGAATGTCTCCTATTCCTCCTGGTTCGAAAGCAAAGAGGATATGCTCAAGTGCATGGATGAATCTGCCCTGTATGTTGCGGCAAGATATTGCGAAGGGATCGGCATGTCCTTTCTGGAAGCAATGGCGCACGGCCGCTGCGTGATCGCTCCGGATGAAACCACCTTCAATGAGTATATTGAAGACGGCAAAACAGGATTCCTTTTCATCCCCTCCAATCCGCAGCCGCTGAAAAAGGAGGAGATCCGGAAAATCCAGAAAAACGCATACGAATTCATCCGCAAAGGCTACCGCGAATGGGAAACGAAACGCAAGGAAATCGTCCCGCTGTTCACCCGGAAAGCAGAAACAGATCCTGGAAAAATCCGGAAACTGGAGTCCATCTGGAGCCAGCATAAAAAGGAGCTTCCGGCAGGAAACGCTTTGCCGCAGAAATCTGGAAGTTCGCTGTTCGTAAAGATAAAAAAATATATGGACATCATCCGGAACAGATCGGAAATTTACCATAACATTGGAGAGAAGAAATTCTGCGGAATCCGCTACTTTTTCAAAATGGAGCGAAACGACAAAAAGAAAATTCTCATCTTCTTTTTCGGCATTCCGCTTTTTTCTGTTGAATTTCTAGAGGAGAATTGAAAGATGCCCCACACAGCTGCCGCCCCGGTGAAACCTCCTTTGCTGACGGTTGTCACTGTCATCCTGAATATCATCAAAAACAAACGGGAAATCTCTTTCCGGAACTGCATTGAATCGACCGCCAGTCAGACCTGGCCGGAAATTGAACATCTCGTCATTGACGGCGGTTCTACGGACGGAACCGTGGACCTGCTTCGGGAACTGCAGAAAAACGGAAAAATCCGTTTTATTTCCGAAAAAGACCGCGGCATCTATGATGCCATGAACAAGGGAATCCGCAATGCATCGGGCAAATATATTATGTTTCTGAACTCCGATGATGCTTTTCTGGACAACAGTGCGGTCGAAAATGTCATTCCCGTTCTGGAAAAAGAAAATGCGGATTACTCCTATGCCGATGCGGAAGTGTATGCGGCCAATCACTCCTCCCTGCTCTACACCTGGAAAGGCACCATCCTGGATATTCCTTACGGCTACTACCCATGCCATCAGACCTTTTTTGCGAAAAAATCCGTTCTGGAACAACTCGGCGGATTTCATGAAAATTATATGGCAAACGATAATCTTCTGATGCTCCAGATCGTTTCCGGCAACTGGAAAGGGGTTTACATTCCCCGTTCGATTATCGCATTCCATGTAGGCGGAGCATCCGGCGAAATGATTCAGGCAAAGGAGCGGATGAAAGCAGAGCACATTGCATTCTTCACAAAAGAGTGCGGACTGCCCCTTTCTGCGGAAGAACTTTCTCATCTTTATGAGAAACAATTCTACCATCTGCCGTACGATCAGGTGATCAAAATCGGTTCTCATCTGGGGAAACCGGAATGGATTCAGAGTTTCTTTTCCAGTTATCTGGAATTCGTATATAATCAGGCGAAGGCGGGAAAAGAAAAACGGACGCTGTGTAAAATCCGTCTATTTTCCTGTCTGCCGTTTTTCGCATTTACCCGTTCCGAATAAAGAACAGGTTTTTTCCAAAGAAAGAGGTTTGACATGATTTCGGTAATTACAGTGACTCTCAATGCGGAAAAGACATTGGAAGAAACGTTGGTCAGCATCATCCGGCAGACCTGTCAGGACTTTGAAATTGTCGCAGTAGACGGAGGCTCCACCGATTCCACGATTGAGATCTTTCAAAAATACAGTGCCCATATCGGAACACTGATCAGTGAAAAAGACTCCGGCATCTACAATGCGATGAACAAGGGAATCCGAGCGGCAAAAGGCGATTTTCTATTCTTTCTGAACGCTCAGGATACTCTCTATTCAGAGCATGTGTTTGCCAAAGTCGTGGATGCGTTCAACTCCGCGAACAGGCCATATCTTGTCTTCGGCGACGTATTTTTCACCAACAAAACCTACATCCCGCATTCCCAGCTTCTGCAAACGCCGAATGAAGTGAAATCATACAAGAATGCCGGCTACAATGATCCGGCGATCTGTCACCAGGCGATTTTCTATCACAGACGTCTCTTTGAAGCCATCGGCAACTACAACGAGAACTATAAAATCTATGCGGATTACGATTTCAATATCCGTGCCTTCCATTATGCCCAGAACCGCTATGTTTACATTCCGGAAATCATCTCGAATTTTGACCTTGGCGGAGTAAGCACCATCATCAATCCGAAATACCAGAAAATACAGGCGGAAGAAAACGCGGAACTTCGAGAGAAAAAAGCCCGGATGTGGGAAGATACCGCCAAAAAGAAATTTCTCTTTTCAAAATCCTTCTCCTCGATTGACGGCGGCTACTATCTCCAGTTCTGCGGAGTCCGTCTTGACTGGACCCCGTTTATGAAATACTTTGCACTGGAAAAAATCGATTTTCCGCTCTGCCTCAATTTTGCGGAAGAGCTGCCGACCGAGTACCGTATCTCCGGCTTTCTCCCGCTGGAGGGCTGGGGTCGCTGGATTGATGGAAAGGAAGCCAGGATCGCATTTTCCCTGAATAAATGGAACACTGGGGATCTTGTGCGGATCTCCCTGCGGCTTTATCTCTGTCTTCTTCAGGATTTGAAGCTGACTTTTCTTCTGAACGGTCAACCGATCGGAAAAAAAGAGTTCTCTTCCCGGACAACGAAAAAAACGACGGATGTCGATGTGGAGTTTTTCGTTCCCGGCAGTTATTTCCATTCCGGAGAAAACACCTTCGAGTTTCAGGTGGATGGCTGTTCCAATCCGAAAGAACTGGGAATCAGCGGAGACGACCGGCTTCTGGGAATTGGAATCCAGACCATGCAGGTGGAAAATCATTCCAGCATACCTAGAGAGAAAAAACACTGGTATGAATTTGCGAAACCTTTGACTCTTCCGTTCCAGTTTTCCGGATATTACACTCCGGAAAAATGGGGTGCATGGCTCCAGAAGGAAGCAAAAATGGATCTTTTCCCGATTTCCGGCACAGATAATCCGCTGAAAATGGTCATAGCTTATCAGACATTTCTGCCGGAAAACGATCACCGCCATCTGATCATCGAAGCGGAAGGGACCAGAATCCGGGAAATCGATTTTCCAAAGGATCTGCCGGGGAAAGGTCTTCTGACACTGGATCTTACCGGGGAGCTTCTGAAAGCCAGGACCTCGATTCAGCTCAAATTCTATACCGAAAATCCTGTGGATGTTCATGAGAGATTCCAGGCAGCGGATGATCGGCTGCTGGGAATCGCCTTCGAGCGGATCTGTTTCCTTTCGGAAGGAGATGAAATTCCACCGCTTCCCAAGCAGCCGAAATCGAAAGACTTATGAACTGCTCTACCTCCGTGCCAGCTGTATCCATTATTCTTCCGACCCTGAATGCCAGGAAGTTTCTGGAGGCTAGAATCAGCTCTATTCTGAATCAGACCTTCCGGGACTGGGAACTGATCGTGGTAGACAGTTACTCGGATGATGGCACGTGGGAATATTTGAATCAACTTCAAACACATGATGAGCAGGAGATCTTCCGGTATCAGATTCCCAGAGGGCTGTACCAGGCATGGAACTTCGGCATATCCAAAGCGCGCGGGACCTATGTCTATATCGCGACAGCCGATGATACGATGAAATCGGATTGTCTGAAAAAAATGGTGCACGCACTTGAGACTCATCCGGAGTGCGGCATCTGCGATTCCATGCTCCAGCTGCTGGATTCCGACGGAAACGAAATCGACGAGTTTTCCGATCTTTTTGTCGCCCACTACTGGCATTTTGACTTTCCACGGAATCTGCCTCATATCCGGAAAAAACCGCATGATTATTTTCTGCATCTCGGAGGAAAAACGGTCTATACGTCGATCACGCAGATTCTGATCCGGAAAACCCTTTTTGAAAAGACCGGCTTCTTTCCGACAGATTTCGGCCGCAGTGCCGATTTTCAGTGGGGAATGCGTGCCGCACTCAATACCGATGTTGTCTATCTTCCCCGGCAGCTGGCCTCCTGGAGAATCCATTCAGAACAGGCAACCTCCAGCACGGATCCGGAAGAAATCAACTATAATTTTTCCCTGATGCTGAAAATGGCGGAACAATGCATCGACGAACTGAGCGATCCTCTCCTCAAGAAGAAATCAAAGAGATTTCTTCGCCTGATGTATTTCAAATCCAGACTGCTTCCGGCAAAACAGCGTTCCAATAAGTGGTTTCTGCTTTTCTGCGCCATGCGCACGTTCTTTCACTATCCTCTGATGCTCATGGAGTTCACCTTTCGTTCCCTTCATTTTTACGGAAAGGGCAAGCGCAATCTATGGCTGATCAAAACCTATGATTCGATGATTCTGGAAAGGATGCGCAGACTGCATCTTTCACACCTGATCCTTCCGGAAGACACGGAAAAATAATGCGGGACAAAATATCCTGAGAACGGAACGATTTCAGAAGTATTCAATGGGACATGGAGGAATCGAATCCAGAAAACGACGGCCATAGTTCTTGGCAACAATCCGCCGATCCAGAACCACCACAATCCCGGAATCCGTTTTGCTCCGGATCAGGCGCCCGACTCCCTGACGGAACTTCAGAACCGCATCCGGAATCGAATAATCCCGGAACGGCTCACCGCCTTCCTGACGGATCCGTTCCAGCCGAGCCTCAATCAGCGGATGCGAGGGAACCGCAAACGGCAGTTTTGTAATCATCACGTTCGAGAGGGCATCCCCCGGAACATCGACACCGGTCCAGAAACTTGTTGCCCCGAAAATCACACACGGCACCGTGCTGCTCTTGAATTCCGCCAGCATCGACGACCGCGACAGCGCCCCTCCATGCACCAGCAGACGAATCCCCAGCTCCCGAATCTCATCCTTCAGTTCCTCCGCACAAGTTTTCAACATGCTGTAACTTGTAAAGAGAACAAAGGCCCGCCCGTTGGTCTTTTTCAGGAAACGCATAATCTCATCGCAAACGGCTCCGTAGTAGAGATCATCGGAAGGCAGAGGCATCGCCCGCGGCAGATACAGCGTCACCTGTTTGGAATAATCGAACGGCGAATCCAGAATGATCCCCTTGCCGTCCGTAAAACCGATGCGGCGGAAAAAATAATCCAGAGATCCGTTCACCGCCAGCGTCGCGCTGGTCAGAATAATCGACTTTTTCCGCGAGAACAGAATCCGGTTCAGCAGATCCGAGATATTCAGGGGAGCTGCGGAAAGCTCCAGAATCTGCGAGCGGGTCACCGGAGAAATCTTGCCCTCCGCCCAGTAGACATGTTCATCCCACTCCATGTTCGTGAAACAGGCGATCTCCTCCTGAAAGGCCAGACAGCGCTCATGAAGCGACTGAAGTTCCGTCTTGAAATCCTCATCCTCCTGCTCCGCAATATACTCCCGCAGCAGCTTTGCCACTGTTCCGAGCGCAGGAGAAAGCCGATCCTCGAATCGCCCCGGAGAAGTAATCCGCAAAACGGCATCGGAGCGTTTGGCAACCGCCTCGTAAAACTGATTGAAATATTCTGTTGCGGCATCCTGCACCTTTGCGATTGTCGCCCGGAGATTCATGGAGCTTTCGCCAGCCCGCAGCAGCAGACCTTTCCCCGTCGCCGGATTGTAGAGACGATTCAGAAAGTAACGGACCGCTCCGGACCGAAGAGACAATCCCAGATGAGCCGAAGCGGAATCCTCCAGCGTATGCGCTTCATCAAAAACAACCGCCCCGTAATTCGGCAGAGGCGAGGACTCCAGCTGTTCGATCTCGCGAATCTTCAAATCCACAAAAAACAGTGCATGATTCGCCACAATGATATCCGCTTTTTCCCATTCCCGGCGCGCCTTGAAGTAGAAACAGGTTCGGAAATATCGGCATGCTGGTCCGGTACAGTTCGATGCCTCGCTGCACACGCAGAGCCATAAATCGCTGTTCACGGGAAAGTCGATATCATAACGGGTTCCATCTTCCGTTTTATCCGCCCAGTCTGCAAGGCGCTCCACATCCGGAACCAGTCCGGGTGCAGGCAGAAACTCTTCCCGGCGCCCTCCCCTGGCTAGATCAAGACGCCGCTTGCAGATGTAATTGCCGCGACCTTTCGCCAGAACAAATTTCAGATCAACTCCCAGCAGTTTCGTCAGCAGAGGCAGATCCTTGTAGACCAGCTGTTCCTGAAGATTCAGAGTTTCCGTTGTAATCAGCACCGGATACTTGGTCGAAAGCGCCATGTAGATCGCCGGAACCAGATAGGCAAAACTTTTTCCGACTCCGGTGGGAGCCTCAACACAGAGATTGGCAGAACGCTCAAACGCAGCGGCAATCGCATTGGCCATTGCGGCCTGCTGAGGACGTGGTTCATAGGGTCGTCCGCCATGCGCCTCGGCTTGTCTCAGGGGACCGTCTTCGGAAAAGAAACGGGCGGTCTCTTCCAGGCACTGCGGATGCAGAACCGGTACAGGAGACTCCGCAAGTTCCTCTTCCAGATCCGCCGTTTCAAGTTCTTCCAGGTCAAGATCTTCCGATTCCAGTTCGTCCAAAGCGGAATCGTTCTCCGCCGCATTTTGATCTGACGGCCGTCTCGGGGCAACCATAATGAACTCCCGCTGCTGAAGAAATACTGCAACTTATGAAAAAACCGCCGGAACAGCATGGTCCCGGCGAGAAAAAACAAGGTCCCCGGGAAAAGTTCCGGAGACCTTCGATCAACAAAAGCAGGTCAGATCTTGAGCCACTTGCGATCGATTCCCTCGACCTTCCAGTAGGCTTCCGCCATGTAGATAGCATCAAGAATGACGCAGCGGGTCATGGCTTCAATCACCGGATAGATGCGCGGCAGAAGAGAAGGGTCGCGGCGCGTGATCGGAGAAAGAACCACATTTTCCATTTTCGCAACGTTGACGGTATCCTGCGGAACGGAAACGGTCGGAGTCGGTTTCACGGCACAGCGGAAACGGATATCCTCCCAGGTCGTAATGCCGCCGAGAATGCCGCCGGCGTTGTTGGTTTTGAAGCGGACTTTGCCGGTTTCAGGATCCACATAGGCTTCATCGTTGGACTCTGCGCCGAGCATGTCGGCGACTTTGAATCCGGCGCCGAATTCGAGCCCCTTGATTGCTCCGATCGAGCAGACGGCATGGGCAAGCATGGCATTCATCTTATCGAAGACCGGCTCACCGAGTCCGGCGGGAACGCCGTGCGCGATACATTCGATGATGCCGCCGGCGGTTTCGCCCTGCTCCTTGATCTTCAGAATATCGCGCTTCATCTCTTCCGCGAGTTTCAGATCGGGGCAGTTGATCTCGTTTTTGCGATAGTTGGCCTTTGCGAATTCATAAGAGACATCTTCAGCCATTTTGATGCCGTGGGAGGCAATGGTGTAGGCAATCACATCAATGCCCATGCGGTCGAGAATCGCTTTTGCGACGGCTCCGCCTGCAACACGGCTGGCGGTTTCGCGTCCGCTGGCGCGGCCTGCGCCGACCCAGTCGCCGTGCTCACCATATTTCTTGAAGAATCCGTACTCCGCATGTCCGGGACGGATCTCGTCCTTGTAGGAGCGATACTGGTCGATATGAACATCCTGAATATCGTTGTTCGGAATAATCATGCCGACGGGCGCACCGGTTGTGATATCATTCTCCATAACGCCGGAATAGATATAAACACGATCCTTTTCCAGCCGGGGGGAATCCAGCGGAGTCTGTCCCGGTTTTCGTTTGTCGAGTTCCGCCTGCACCATTTCCGCCGTGAGTTTGATGCCCGCAGGCACGCCGTCGACGATTACCATCAAACCGCCGTAAAGTTCGGGCGGAACCGGGAGATTTTTTCTGAATCCGCCGGCATAAGATTCGCCGCAGCAAGTAATTTTGAAGAGTCTACCGAAAGTGTTTCCGAACATAATGTTGATCTCCCTTGAGATTGTTTGATTTGGCGGCCCCTGCCGCACAGAATGGTAATATAGCTTTTTTTTTAATTTTTTCAATAATCTTTACTGAATTCTGTCTGGATTCTTTTCCTTGTTTTCCGATCAGCAACCGATAGCGGGTCAAAGGGAATCCAAGATGACTCATAAAATCTACGGGAAAATAACAGTTGCAACAAATCCACCTGTTGAATTCTCCGGAAAAGGATTATATTATCCGGAAATAAACTCTGTTCTGCACATTCAACTTAATCGGAAGGAAACTGCATGAATACAGAACGCAACTGGTCAGGATACTGGATCAACTCCGGAAGATGCATGGGAACCCCCACCACGGCAACACCTGCCGCACCATATTTGCGAACAACTTTCGAATGTAAATCCATCCCGGGAAAAGCAACGGTCTTTCTCTGCGGACTCGGCTGGCATGAACTTTATGTCAACGGAAGAAAAGCTGATGACCGTGTTCTTGCCCCCGTCGTAACACAATTTACGCAGCGAGCCTCCTGGATTGAATATGACATCACATCACTTGTCCGTCCGGGAAAAAACGCTCTTGCCGTTCTCCTCGGCAACGGCTGGTACAACTGCCAGACCGCAGAGGTCTGGAGCTTCGACAAAGCCCCCTGGCGCGATCTGCCGAAACTCCTCTGCGATATTGAAATCGACGGAGTCACCATCGCCAAAAGCGATATCACCTGGAAGACCCACGACAGCCCCGTCACCTTCGACGCACTCCGGAACGGAGAATTCTATGATGCAAGACTCGAAATTCCCGGGTTCGCGGATCCCGATCTGGATGACTCCTCCTGGAAAAACGCCGCACAGTGCAATCCTCCGGGCGGATGGCTCATCAAAGAGGAACTTGAACCCTGCAAAGTCATGAAGCATTATCCCGCCATTGCAGCAAAATGCCTCGACTCCAACGCAACCATCTACGACTTCGGCACGAATCTGACCGGCTGGTGCAGAATCAAGGTCAAAGGACCGGCCGGAACAAGAATTAAAATCGTATACAGCGAACATGTCCGGCCTGTCAGCGGCGACATCGACCGGGAGTACATCGACATGTTCGTCAAAAGCGGAGAGTTCCAGACCGATGAATATATCCTGAAAGGCTCCGAAGAACCCGAAATCTACGAACCCCGCTTCACTTATCACGGCTTCCGCTACGCCAAAGTGTATCAGTGGGACGGAAGAGCAAAACTTCTCGATATTCAGGCATGTTTTGTACACAACTCCTTCCGGCAGGCAGGAGAATTCGAGTCTTCGGACCGGATTCTGAACGCGCTCCAGCGCAACACGGTGCAAAGTTATCTTTCCAACTTCACGGGAATCCCGACCGACTGTCCTCATCGCGAAAAGAACGGCTGGACCGGCGATGCACAGCTCGCCATGGAAACCGGACTCTGGAACTTCGACTGCGAAAAAGCCTGCACTCATTTTCTTCAGATTGTCGCAGATACCCAGCGTCCGAACGGTCAGCTGCCCGGAATCGCACCCTCCGGCGGATGGGGATACAACTGGGGAAGCGGACCGGCATGGGACAGCATTCTCTTTGAATATCCATGGAGAATGTATCTCTTTCGCGGCAACACGGAAAATATCCGTCGGCACTACCGGGCGATGGGACTCTATCTCGACTACTGTGCCGGAATGGCGGAAAATCATCTGGTCCGCTTCGGACTCGGCGACTGGTGTCATCACGACCGTCGTCGCATCGCGCCGGTCGAACTGACCTCCTCCGCCTATTACTATTATGATGTCACTCGAATGGTCGAATTTGCCAGAATCCTCGGCAACGAAAACGATGCAAAACGCTATGCGGAACTCGCGGGGCAGATCCGGGAAAACTTCAACCGGAAATTCAACAACGGCGACGGCACCTATGCCGACGGCTCATGGACAGCTCTCGCTGCCGCGGTCTATTTCCATCTGGCGGAAGAAACAGACCGCGCCCGGATCGCGGAAAAACTTGTCGGAATGGTCCGGACAAACGACCATAAGACCGATTTCGGAATCCTCGGCGCCAAATACGTTCCGCGCGTCCTCGCTGACTGCGGCTATGCAGAAGACGCCTTCCTCCTGATCACCCAGACACAATTCCCCGGATGGGGCTTCTGGATCGAAAACGGTGCAACATCCCTCTGGGAACAGTGGAACGGGACCTCCTCCCAGAACCACATCATGTTCGGCGATATTTCCGCCTGGATGTTTGAATATCTCGGCGGAGCGGTCCCTCTCAAAGAGACTCCGGGATTCAAACATTTTCTGCTGAAACCGGCGTTTATCTCCTCGCTTTCCCATGTCCGGATGCGTCATGAAACTCCGTTCGGAACCCTTCGCAGCGAGTGGAAACGTGAAAACGGAAAAATTCAGTGTGAATTTGAAATTCCGCAGGGAACTTCCGCCGATATTCTCCTTCCCGGTTCAACCGTAGAAAATGCGGAAGGAATCCAGAAGTTTCTCCTGTAAAAAATCAAGGGCGGAAAAATGCGCAGGCATTTTTCTCGGGTCAAGGACTGTGTCCTTGTCGCGGTCCAGCGGCGAAACGCTGGTCGTGCAACGCACGAAACTCTCTAAAAAAATGCGAGAGGAGCAAACCGCTTTGAAAAGCGGTTCTTCTCCCCTCGCGCTCCCCTCTTTCCCTAAACTTTTCGATCGTCTTTGCGATTTCCGCAAAGACTCAACGGGAATTACTGAAGAACCGGCCAGATTCTTCCATTCGGAGCTTCGACCAGATTAATCGGCATACCAAAGGTTTCATGAAGATTCTCTGCGGTAAGGATTTCTTCCCGCAGGCCTTGTTTATAAACTCGTCCATCTTTCAGAATGAGTCCGCGGTCGAAGCTCTTTGTGATCTCCTCAATCCGCTGAGTGATGAAGACCATGGTGGGAGAATTTTTCCGTGCCGCGAGAGCATCAATCGCTTTCAGGAGGATTTCACGACTTGTAAGGTCGAGATAAACACAGGTTTCATCAAGGATGACCAGTTCCGGATCGGAGATCAGGGCTCGTGCGATAATCGCCTTCACCTGTTCGCCGGAGGAAAGACGGTCGAAATAACGATCTGCAATGCTGCCGCCCTGAATCATCTCCAGAGCTTCATGAGCCTTGTCCAGCTCGTGCTGTTCAGCTTCGCGGAAGAATCCGACTGTGGAATCGAGTCCGGAAAGAACCACTTCCAGCGCGGTCCAGCGACGATAGGAGTTATCCGCCGCCCAGGTGTTCAGAAAAGGACTTGCCCAGGCAACCTTTTTCCGGATCTCAAAGATATCGCAGGCGCCGTAGCGGTTTCCAAGAATGGAAATTGTCGCGCCGTAAAGCGGCCAGACGAGTCCGAGCATCAGTTTGACAAGCGTGGTTTTCCCCGCCCCGTTCGGCCCCAGAATAAACCAGTGTTCTCCACGTTTGATAGTCAGAGAGAAATCGTGAAGAGCTTCAAAGCCCTCCAGTTTCACGGTTGCATTTTTGATTTCAATCGCATTATCCGTCATTTTCACATCATCCTGTCTTACTTACTCCAGCGGGATCGCGCAGGGATAGCTGCCGAGCACCTTGAGAGAGTGCGCCAGAGTATTCAATTCTTTTAAAGCCTCGGCGATTTCGGGATCAGTCGCATGTCCGAGCATGTCGATGAAAAAGAGATATTCCCAGTTTCTGCGCTTCGACGGCCGGCTCTCGATCATCGTCAGCGTAACGCCAGCATGTTTGAACGGGAGCAGACAGTCATAAAGCGCGCCGACCCGATCCTTGATCGCAAAGCAGATGGAAGTCTTATCCTGTCCGGAAGGCTTCACCTCCTGCGTCCCCGTCACCAGGAAACGAGTGGTGTTGTTGGGATTGTCCTGTATGCCCTTCTCGACGATTTTCAGGCCGTAAACCTCCGCGGCAAGCTCGCTGCCGATGGCTGCGGCCCCCTCTTCGCGAGCCGCCAGATCCGCCGCACGCGAATTGCTCACAACCGCGATTGTCTCGACTCCGGGCAGATGCTCCGTCAGCCAGTTGCGGCACTGGCCAAGCGACTGCGCATGACTGTAAACCACCTTGATTTTCGATTTTTCCGCATTGGAAAGCAGGCACTGCTGAATCCGCATATTAATCTCCGCGCAGATCTTCACAGAGGAATCCATGAGCATATCAAGCGTGTAATTGACCACACCCTCGGTGGAATTTTCAACGGGAACGCATCCGTAGTCGCACTTGCCCGATTCCACCGCGTGGAATACATCTGCAATAGTGCTTTTGGAAAGATATTCCACCCCGTGTCCGAATTTCATTTTCGCGGCAAGATGAGTAAAGGTTGCTTCGGGACCGAAAAACGCCACCTTCAGCGGATTCTCCAGCCGCAGCGCCCCCGACATGATCTCCCGGTAGACAGCTCGGAGTGTCGAATTCGGCATCGGCCCCCGGTTGATCGTTTCCAGTTTCTCAAGCAGAGCCTTTTCCCGTTCCGGAACGTAGATGGGCTCGCCTCTCTCCCGCTTCCATTCCCCGACCTGTTTCACGACTTCGTAACGGTCATTGAGGAGTCGCACAATTCCACGGTCGATGGAATCAATTTTGATTCTGAGCTCTTGCAGATCCATAAGCCTGTTTCCATGATTTCCCATTTTGAAATTTTGAACATAAAAAGTACCATGAAATCACAAGAAATTCAAGTTTTCTCTCTGTTTTTTTGACAATTTCAAATCCCGGCAAAATTTTCCCGGAAAACAAAAACTCCGCACCGGGGAAGCCGATGCGGAGTCGCAGAAACAAACAGATCAGAATACGTCAGTCAACCACAAGCGATTTCTTCTTGCCCTTGACCACTTCGCCGCAGACAAACGCTTTGAAGCCGGCCTTTTTGCAGATGGCAATCGCCTGTTTGGCTTCGTCCGCCGGAACGAACCAGACCATTCCGACTCCCATGTTGAAGACACGGTAGGCTTCGGAATCATCAATGTTCCCAGCCTCGGTAATCAGCTTGAAGATCGGCGGAGCCTTCTTGATCGTGCTCTTGTGGAAGACCGCATCCACGTTTTTCGGAAGAATTCGTGGCACATTGTCATAGAGTCCGCCGCCGGTGATATGCGCAATTCCGTCGAGCGAAAGTCCCGCCTCCATCGCAGCCTTGATGGCCGGCCAGTAGCAGGTATGCGGCTTCAGAAGCGCTTCCCCGATGGACTCGTGATTCAGTTCGGCAAGTTCGGTATCGACATCGTAGCGGCAGGTGTGGAAGAGCACCTGGCGGGCAAGACTGAATCCGTTCGTATGCAGACCGTTGGAAGGAAGACCGATCGCAACATGTCCCGGACGAATCTTCTCTCCGGTGATGATCCGATCCTTTTCCACAATTCCGTTGATGACTCCGACAAGGTCGAAATCATTTCCGTACATGCCGGGCATTTCCGCCGTCTCGCCGCCGAGAACCGCGCATCCGACTTTGCGGCAGGCATCGGCAATTCCGCCGAGCACTTCTTCATACAGAGGACTACGCAGTTTGCCGATTCCGATATAGTCCAGGAAAAACACCGGTTCAGCGCCCTGCACGCTGATATCATTGACGCAGTGGTTGACAATGTCGTGTCCCACGGTGTCGTATTTCTGCATCAGAGCGGCGACCATGAGCTTGGTGCCGACTCCGTCGATGCTGGAGACAAGAACAGGATTTTTGTATTTTTTCAGATCAATCTGGAAAAGTCCGCCGAAGCCGCCGATCGGGGCGAGCATCTCCGGACGCTTTGCCATGGAAAGTTTCTTCTTGACCCGGGACAGAAGCTCCGTCGCGAGGTCAATATCCACTCCGGCCTCCTTGTATGTCGACACTTTTTTTGCAGTTTTGCGCGCCATGTTCACCTCAAGATTGTTAATGTTGCAGATTTCCTGACACAGGTAATATACACGCAGTTTTCGCAGATGAAAGCAGAATCTTGTGAAAATTATCCCGCAGGCTGGAAAAAATCTCTTCCGGGAGTATATTGTCCCCTGAAAGCATCTTCAAACAAACTGTCATAGACAACAACCCGAGGAGGAAGCCCATGGGATTCATGGATGACAAGTATCTGCTCGAAAGCGAGGTCTCCCTCGCCATCTACAGCTCCGTCAAGAACCTGCCCGTCATCGACCCGCACAATCATGCCGACGTGAAGGAAATTGCGGAAAACAAAAATTATTCGGATGCATGGCAGGTCTTCGCCGCTACCGATCATTATGTCTGGGAAGTCATGCGCAAGCGCGGCGTCGAGGAAAAATTCATCACCGGCAACGCCTCCCCCAAGGAAAAATGGCTGGAACTCGCCCGCGTCATGCCCGAAATCGCCGGCAACCCCGTCTATGAATGGATTCATCTCGATCTGCGCAGAAGATTCGATATCCGCGAAATGCTCTGCGCCGCCTCCGGCGAAGCCATCTGGGAGAAAGTCAATCAGAAACTCGCCGAACCGGACTTCAAACCGCTCGAACTCCTGAAGAAAATGAACGTCGAAGTCATGTGCTCCACCGATGATCCCGCCGATACGCTCGAATATCATGACCAGGTCAATGCTCAAGCCGGCAGAACAATCATCCGCCCGACCTGGCGGCCCGATAAAGCCATGCGCATCCATTTCCCCGACTTCAAGGAGTATATCGAAAAACTCGGAAAACGATTCAATACCTCCATCGACAATGTAAAAACGCTGGTTGAAGTCCTCCAGAAGTCCCATGATTTCTTCGCGGAAAAAGGCTGCCGCGCCAGCGACCACGATACTCCTCATCCGCTGCCCGGAAACGCGACTCTCGAAGAGGCGGACGCCATCTTCCGCAAAGTCCTCGCTGGGGCAAAACCGACTCAGGCGGAAATCGACACCTATCAGGATTACCTCACGCTGCAGGTCGCTGATATGGATATGCGCGCCGGATGGGTCTATCAGATGCATATGGGAGTGGTCAGAAATGTTCGGGATACTCTCTACAAAGCGCTGGGTGCGGATGTCGGCGGAGATGTCAGCGAATTCTACATCGACATCGTGAAGCCCCTCTGCAGCTTCCTGAACCATTTTGACGACAAACTCAAAATCGTTCTCTACTGTCTGGAACCCTGTCATCAGGCATCGCTTGCCGCGGTTGCCAGAGCGTTCGGCAAAAATGTCCGTCTCGGCTCCGCCTGGTGGCTCAACGATACGCCCTACGGAATGAACACTCAGCTCGACTACATCGGCAATGTGGATCTTTATGCGAATTTCGGAGGAATGGTCTCCGATTCCCGCAAGATTCTCTCTTACGCATCGCGTTTTGAAATGTTCCGCAGAGTGCTGGCAAATGTGCTGGCAAACAAGGTCCGTCTCGGCAGAATGCCCTACGATGTGGCGGAAAAACTCGCCGTCATGATGTGCTATTCGGAACCCAAAAACTTCTTCAACGTCTAACCGGAGGAAACTGTAATGGAAGTCATCATCATGCCGACAGAGGAGAAGGCAACTCTTCTGGCAAGCAAGCTCATTGCCGCTCAGATCCGTCGGAAACCCGCCTCCACCCTGGGGCTCGCCACCGGAAGAACCATGGAAAATCTCTATGCCGTTCTCGCGGAAATGCATCGGAACGAAGGACTCGATTTCTCCCTCTGCCGCTCCTTCAATCTCGATGAATACATCGGACTGCCCGAAGAGGATCCCAACACCTACCGTTCCTACATGAACAAACATCTGTTCTCGAAAGTGAACATCGACATCCGCAACACCCATCTGCCGCATGGGAACGCTCCCGATCTCGATCTCGAATGCGAACAGTATGAAAAGCGCATGAAGGAGTGCGGAGGAATTGATCTTCAGCTTCTCGGCATTGGCAGAAGCGGACACATCGGATTCAACGAGCCGCTCTCCTCTCTCGCATCGCGGACCCGCGCCAAAGCGCTGACTCCCGTCACGATCGAGCAGAACGCTCCGCTCTTCCCGCGTCCGGAGGATATGCCGAAACGCGCCCTCACCATGGGGGTCGGAACCATTCTGGAAGCCCGGCGGATCCTCATGCTGGCAACCGGAGCGGAAAAAGCCGATATCATTGCAAAAGCGGTCGAAGGACCCATCACCAGCATGGTTTCCGCAACCGCACTTCAGCTTCATCCGAAGTGCACCGTCATCGTCGATGACGCCGCCGCAGAGAAACTCCAGGGCAAGGATTACTATCACTGGATCTTCCAGAACGAACCCGAATGGGCGGATTACCGGTAATTCTTTTCCTTTTTCTCAGTTTCGCAGAGCCCGCGTGAATCTTCCGATTTCGCGCGGGCCTTTTTTCAAAATAACATCCTGTCTCCGGAAGCGAGTTCTGTTATGAACAGTAATCTTAAAAAAACGTCATCCGCAGCCTTGTGCGGCAGAATCATCACAGAATCATCCCGACTGATCCTGCGGGAAATGACCCAGGAGGATTTTCCTCTGCTCTGCGCCATGCTTCAGGATCCCGAGGTCATGTATGCCTGGGAACGCACCTTCTCCGAAAAGGAGGTGCGGGATTGGATCGACCGGAATCAAGTCCGCTATCGGAACTGCGGCTGCGGCTACTGGCTGGCGTTCGACCGGACCTCCGGAGAAAACATCGGACAGCTGGGAATTCTTCCGGAAGAGATCGAAGGAAAAGTCCATTCCGGAGTCGGCTGGATTCTCCGCCGGGCTCACTGGGGCAAAGGCTATGCGGCAGAAGGCGGAAAGGCATGTCTGGACTATGCTTTCCGGGAACTGCACGTTCCGCGCGTGATTGCGGATATCCGTCCCTCAAATTGCCGCTCCGTCCGGGTGGCGGAACGTCTCGGCATGGAGGCCATGGGCATCTATGACAAGGTTGTCGGCGGAAAAATCATGCCGCATCGGATCTATTCCGCGCGGTCCGCGGACCGCGTTCAAGTTCCATGGAATCCGATCTGGGAAAAACAGTTCGCCGAACTGGAGGAGCTTCTGGCTCCGGTTCTGAAGCACACCGGAGGATCTCTGCGGCATATCGGCGGGACATCGCTTCCCGGTTCTGCGGCGGTTCCGGTGATCGAAGCGGAATACAGCCCGGATCCGGGAATATCCGCAGCCAGGGTCATTCATGAACTGGAGCCTCTCGGCTTCTATCCTCTGGAACGTGAATCAGGGAACGGACTTCCCGACTTCACTGAGAGTTTGAATCTGAAATTCCGGCACGCTCTCCGAATCCGGATGATCTGAAAAAATCGGAGAGCGAACCAGCGGAGTTCTCGTCTGAAACGGAAAGAGGCATCACTCCTCTTTCATTCCGAACATCTTCCGTTTCAAGTCGAGATAATAGAGATAATCCTGCGGCTTCACGTTCGGCGGACAGCGATGATCGCAGAACGGAATGTAGCCGCCCCGCTCCACATAGGGCACCAGCGTTTCGAGATAGCGTTTGATCGCTTCCGGACCGGCGCCGAGCTGAATTTTATCTACGCCGCCCATGATGCGCAGGACGCCGGAATACTGGTCGAGGAGTTCTCCCGGATGAGAACAGCCCATCACCTCAAACGGGAAGAGACAGTTGATTCCGCCTTCGAGCAGATAGGGCAGAATCGGACGCACATCGCCATCGCAGTCGGTATACCAGAGATCAATGCCGTAACGGTCCAGCTTTTTACGGATCCGCTTGTAGCGGGGCATCACAATGTCACGGAAGAAATCCACCGTCACGATCGGTCCGTTCTTAAAGCAGATGTCCTCCCAGCCGCTGGCGAAATCAAACTGGAAATGAGGCAGAACCTGATCCAGAAAATCTTCTACGAGCAGACAGGAGGTTTCCACCATGTCCTCCACCATGTCAGGATAATCGAACATCGCATAGGCAAGCCCTTCAAAGGTGAGCATGTCGCGGATGCGGCCGATCATGGAACCGCAATCAACTCCCAGAGGGTAATCACGATCAGCCGGATGCGCCGCTTTCAATGCTTCGATATCCACACGGCGGGCGGGATCATCCCGACGGAACCGCTCCTCCTTGCAGCGCTTCCAGTCATCGGGTGTGACAACGGAAGCTCCAAGGTAATGCGGAATGGTATCATGTCCATCCAGCGGCACCTCGATCAGCAGTCCATTGGCATCGGTCATGATCTTCACATCGCCCCGCACCTCGATCACCTTCCGTTCAAATCCGGGATGCATCCAGATGGTTCCGCTGATACCCTTGATCGGGTCAAAGTTGAAAAAGCGGTCGGCTTCCTCATTGTTCCGGATTCCGTTTTCGCGGAACAGATCCCATTCCGTGAAGTTTTCATCCCAGTAGCCGAACTCCATATTGAAACAGCGGTCAACGCTCTGGTAATGCATCTGACGGTTGAAACGTTCGCGCGCGGTCATCCGCCCCGGCCACGGAGAAAGGTAAGGTTTGATCGACATGGTTCTGCCTCTGAATTGATTGTTGTTGAAAACCCTCTGAATCGTTCCTGCTGACAGATAATCTAGACGGAAAAGAGCCAGTTTTCAATTTTCGCTTCAGGACAATATAAAGCAATCCATCTCAATATACAGAAAGCGGATTCCCGTTTATGCGTGTACTGTATTGCAAAAACAGGGAGACTCACAGGAAAATGACAAATCTCAACACCTTCGACTGGACCCGCTGTTCCCATCAATGGGATGCCTGGTGGAACGGAGAATCCGATTCCCCGATGTTCAACATTCGAATCCTGCCCGAACCTGGAAGTGCCGTTCCTCCGAAAGGGTATCTTTCCATGTACGATTTCTCCATCCCACCGGAACAGATCCTGAAAGAGGAGGAAGCGTGGCTTTCCGCATTTTCCTATCCGGAAGGATCCTATCCCTCGTTCTGGCTGAATTTCGGTCCGGGCGTGCTGGCGGCAATGCTCGGGGGAGAAGGACACAACGGCATGGATACGGTCTGGTTCACACCCGGCCGATGGGAAGGCGTTCCGCTGGAACAGATGCATTTTCAACTCGACCGGAAATCGCCGTGGTTTCAGCGCATTGAATCCATCTGCCGGGAAGCGGATCGGCTCCTGAAAGGCAGAATCCATGTCGGAATCACGGATTTCGGCGGTGCGCTTGATATTCTCAGCACGTTTCTTCCGGGAGAAGCTCTGCTGTTCGCGCTCTACGATGCTCCGGAGGAGGTGAAACGTCTGACCATGGAAATTCACGACGCATGGTTCGAGGCGTTCGATTACTTTCATTCGCTCCTGCCGGCAAATCATGGCTGGAGTGCATGGGACGGCATCTTCTCCTCAAAACCGTACTACATGCTTCAATGCGATTTCTCCTATATGATCTCTCCGGAAATGTTTGCGGAATTCGTCATGCCGGAACTCTCCGCCTGCTGCAAACGCCTGGAGCGCAGTTTCTATCATCTCGACGGGAAAGGAGAACTGCCGCATCTGCCGCAGCTCCTCGCGGAAGAGAGACTCGGCGGAATTCAATGGGTGCCGGGTGCCGGAAATCTCCCGTTCACCGCATGGGAGGAGATCTACCGGACAATCGCAGATGGCGGTAAGAAAATCTGGCTTGCGCCCGGCGGCGATTTCGACGGGGCATCCAGAATCATGGATGCAACCGGACACCCCGAACGCTTTATCCTCTGTGACGCCATTCCCCCTGAACGGGAAAAGGAGCTTCTCCGCTTCAAACAGCGCTATGGCGCAAAATAACAGAAAAAAATGTGAAAACGGTTCTCTCCGGATCGCCCGGCGTATCCCTGTTCCGATAAAAGGGATGGTGTTTTCGGAGAAATCTTTTTCAGATTTTCTTCTTCGGATTCCGGAAGAAGAAACCATCCGCGGCGGGACTCCCGGAAACAGAGGAGAAGCAGGCATCTTTTCCTCTACGGAGAACAGGAGAAAGATTTGCATTTTCCGTTTTTCAGGCTATACTCCTTCCAGCGGGAGCAGAGATGAAACAATCGAAAAGCAAAGAGCACAGATTTGATTTCGACGGAATGTCAGGAGTGTTCCGGAAAGGTGTTCAGTTCCACATGTCCGCCGAATCGTGGGAGTATGGACGCCATCACGCGCTGCCGCTCTGGACGGAATACATTGTCTACCCGGCAATTCTGCCCAGGGGCTATCGCTTCTCCCAGGAGAACGTCACCTTGACCTCCTTTGAACTGGTACTGGAGGGCTCCATGAATATTCTTCTGGACGATACCCGCCTGACTGTGAAACCGAACGAGCTCTGTCTGATTCCGGCAGGAAAAACCAAACATCTGGAGATTCGGGAAGACTGTCGAAAAGTCGTATTCGGCATCTGCGGTCAGCTTCATCTCTCGCTGCTTGCCATGACAGGGCTTTATTCCACGCCCATCCACCGTCTGACCCATCCGGAGCAGATTCTTCTGATTCTCCGCGAACTGCATCGGCTCCTGAAGGAGAGATCGGAAGCATCCGTTCCGAAGATCTCCGGACTCACGATGGAGCTTATCATGGAAATCGGCCGGGAGGCCGGACGGACTCCCGAACCCCTGCTCGCAGATGCCTTCCGTGTTCTGGAATTCAATCTCTCCAAACCGTTCCAGCTCTCGGCGCTTGCGGAGGAGCTCCACGTTACGACGGATTACCTGAACCGTCTTTTCCGAAAAGAGCTCGGCATTCCCCCGAAGCACTATCTGATCGAACAGCGAATGCATCTTGCGTTCTCATTATTGAATTCCACCCGTCTCACCATACAGGAGATCTCTCTGAAATGCGGCTACAAAACGCAGTTTGCATTTTCCAGAGAATTCCGAAAAAAATTCGGGATGACCCCATCCGAATGCCGGAGAAAAGGCAAAGGCAAGAAATAGATATAAAATTCCAATTTCAGGATATAGAATCGCATTGTTTCCCTCTTGTCGTTCTTCTGTTTTCAGAGTATAATCTATAACAATAAAACGATGGGAAATCAAAGAAAGCGAACAATGAAAAAGAACAGATCATTCACCCTGATTGAGCTCCTCGTAACGATAGCCATCATTGCGATACTGGCGGGCGTTCTGCTTCCCGCCTTGAACTCGGCACGGGGAAAATCATTTGATGTCGCCTGTAAAAACAACCTGAAAACCATGGGGACCGCAAGTGTTGCTTACGCCGCGGACAACGATGACTGGATGGTTCCCTGTCAGACAAAACGCTACACAGAAACATACAATTCCAAGGATCTGTGGGTCTCCCTGCTGATTCCGTACGGGGCGCCCTTTTCCAGAGAACGGACCGCTCCAACCGTTCACCACTGTCCGGCGGAAAACCGAACCAAAGTCGGTTCGGATTATGGAATCAACACCTGGGTGGATGGATCCTATGACCCGACCCATTCCCAGCCATATAAACACATGCTCCGCCGCTTCTCCCAGTTCAAAAATGCCAGCCGTCTTCCCTTTATCGGGGAAAACGGCGGTCTCTGGCTGAACCGCTATCAGAAGATCATGCAGTTTGCCTTCGTTCACGGGGGTACAGACAATCGAATTCTGGATACCAATCAAACAGAGGAGTGGAGCATTGAACGAGCCCTGGCTCTGAAAGGGCGCGCCAATATTCTTTTTATCGACACGCACGTCGAAGGACGTTACTTTCTGACCATCTTCCTCAACAACAGCGACGAACAATTTCTTCATGACAGAAACAGTGTTCCCTCCGGAACGCTCTATTTTTAAGTATTTTTCACCCGTCAACCAAGGATTTCAGAATGAAGAATCTTGTCCATCTGCTCCTGTTGTTCCCAGTTTTCGCCACCGGAGTTCTCCATGCGGAAAACCTGTTTTTCAACGGATCGTTCGAACTGGGAACCTGCGGCTACTCTTTCGACCGCTTCTATCGCCCGAAACAGAACCCGAAACTGGAAAAATATCTGCCCGTCCTCGACGACTCGACAAAAACCGACGGACGCCTTTCCCTGCGGATCGACAATCCCCATCGCGAAGAATACCGCCTTCAGTGCAAGGATTTTCTTCTTCCGGCGAATGCGGAAATCCACGTCTCATTTCAGGCAAAGGGCAGCGGCGGCATCACCCTGCAGACCGACTTCCGCGCTCCCGGCAAACCGATCAATGTTCAGGGAAAATACTTCCGCCTGACACCGGAATGGAGCAAGCACTCTTTCACCTTCCGCACCGGAGCCGAACAGGGAGGCGGTTATGTGGTCCGTTTTCTGCGTGCACCGAACGAAACCGGAAGCATCTGGCTTGACGACATCCGGGTGTTCGTTTCCGGAGAAAGCGATCTCTTCCGCGGAATCGAAGCCGGCGTGGAACCGGGAGCTCCTCTCTTCGATCAGGGGGAAACGGTCCAGGCGAAACTTCACATCCGCAACGCTTCCGGGAAACCGTATACCGCCAGGATCCCAGTCGTGCTGTTCGATGACTACTTCAAAACGGCAAAACCGGTCTTCCACGCGGATCTCAAACTTGCACCGGGCGAAAGCGCCGTCTTCCCGTTCCACTTCCGGGCGGAACGAATCGGAGCCTTCTCCCTGATTCCGGATTCCGCCGAAGTGCGGAAATATCACGGAAGCATCGCCGTGCTGGGGAAATACACGCCGCGCAAACTGGATTTCACAAAAGACGCCTGCGTCGGATTCAACGGAGGAACCGCCAGCCGGTTAATCGGCAAAACGGATGAACTGTGCTATCCGGCAACCAACGGCAATCCGGATGAACGGCTCGGTATGATGGCACGGCTCGGCATCCGTCTGCTGCGCTCTCACGATACGGGCTATTCCATCGGCAGCTGGTATCTGTTCGAACCGAAACGCGGGGTCTACAATACCGATAAATTCGATTTCGATCTTTCCCTCTACCGGAAACATGGGATCGAAATGCTGGCGGTCCCCCTGAACTCCGACTTCATCAAACGGCGGTACGGCTTCGAGACCTATCGTTTCCGCGACTGGCTGCTTCCTCTCTGCGAAAGCATGAAATTCGGCAGGCATACGCAGCTCTATCCGCCGAAGGAGGAGTTCCAGCGCTTCATCCGCGAATTTGCAAAACGGTCGGCTGGACGAATCCGCCTCTTCGAGATTTTCAACGAACCTCAGTTCTGTATGGAAATCAGCCGCTACATGGAATATCTGAAAATCGCCCATGAAGAGATCAAACGCGAGATTCCCGACGCCTGCATCATCGCATTCTGTTCCACCAGCGACAAAGGGGACAACATCGACAAATTCACCATTCAGGGCCTTCAGAACGGCGGTGCCGCCTTCTGTGACGCCATCAGTTTCCATCCCTACGCGACACCGCAGCTCGGTTCCCCCTATCCGGCGGATGAACAGCTCCGGGAATTCAGGAAAAAGCTCGCCCCCTTCACCTCCGCAGGCGCATGGAACACGGAACTCTACTATCTCCAGCAGGCGGACTACCGGGATCACTACACATCCTCTTTGTTTGAGGCCCATCATGCGGCGGCACGGTTCCTGATTGATCTCGGAGAAGGGATCGCGCAGAGCTGTCCGGTGCACATTGATTCCGTCTGGAAAAAAACGATCCACGAGCGCTTCCGCGCGTTCACCTCTCTGAACGGAATCGACGGAACCTTCTCCGCGATCGGAGTTGCCTACAATCCTCTGGCACGGTTTTTCGAGGGAGCAAAACCGATCGGGAAGTTCCGCTATCCGAACGGCATCATCTGCTACGTTTTCCGACGCGACGGCAAGGAAATCGCCGCCGTCTGGAACTACGCTTCCCGACGCGATCTTTCCGCCGATTTCTCCCCCTTCGAAGTCATGGATCTCTTCGGCAATCCGATTCCCTCCGGAGTTCTGCCCCTTACACCTGCGCCCTACTATCTCCGGCCGAAACACAATGCTTCCGGATTCGGAGACCTGCTGAAAAATCTTGCGGTCCGCATGGAGCAGATCGTCCAGGCGCAGCCGGCTGCCAGACTGATCCCCCAGAAAGACGGCTCCTCCGTTCTCCGCATCACACTCTACAACACCGGCAATCGGAATGCGGAGTGCCGGGCCGGACTTTCCGGACGTCTCTTCTGTCCGCAAGGAATTCATGCATTCACGATTCCGGCCGGACAATCCGTCACCCTGAATCTTCCCTGCCAGGTCCGCACTCCCGGAGGAGAGGCCTTCCTCGGACTCTTTGCCAATGGAAAAACCTTCCGGATTCCGCTCAGCATTACGGAAAATCCACTTCTGAATATCGGGGAGACCGCAAAGTTCCAAAGCAAGGATGGAAAACTCTCCGGAACCTTCCGCTTTGAACGGAAAGGAAAGGAGCTGGAACTGACCGTGCAGGTCAAGGATTCCACCGACTCCGGCACGGAGATGAACGGACGAGCCCCCTGGGATCAGGACTGCGTGGAGTTCTTTTTTGATCGCAGATCCGACACATCCGCTCTGGAACACCCGGAAAAATATACGCAGGATGTCTTCCGTCTCTTTCTCCTGCCCCGACTGAAAAAAGCCAATGTCCATTTCATGAATCATCCGGTCAGGACCACGGTATCCGACCTCCCCTGCCAGGTGCGCCATACTGCGGATGGCTATCTTGTCAAACTGACCATTCCGAAACGTCTGCTTCCTGCGGACCAGCGGGAATTCGGTTTTGAAATCAAAGTGGACGATGCGGAAACCCTCTCCGGAAAACCCGTCCGGGAAGCCTCCTGGGCGAACGGAGACCGACCGTTCCGCAACCGTCTTGCCTTTGGAATCATTCAATCAGCCAAATAGAAAGGAGTTTCGAACATGAAATCATGCATTCTCACTGCCGCCCTCCTTCTGAGCGGCGTTCTTCTGAACGCGGAGCCCCCCGCCGCATCGGAAATCACTCCCCGCGGAGGATGGAAAAAAACAGCCGATAACACCTTTGCCATCCAATGCAAACCCGATATGCAGGGCACGGCATCCCTGGAACTCAAAGCAGCCGTGAAGCCCGATACCTTCTACGTTCTGGAATGGGAAGCGCGAGGCGCACTCTCCGACAACAGCGGCCAGGCGCAATCCCTTCTCAAACTCGATCGAACCGTCTTTCCCGGTTTTGAAGTCAACAAAGAGTGGAATCTCTACCGGAACTATTTCTATTCCGGAAAAAAGAATTCCGTTCTTTTTTCGATCTATCTGCGGCGCTCCCACGAACAGTCTCTGGAGATCCGCAATCTCAAACTTCTGGAACTTTCCAGCAGCGATTACAAAAAAGGATATCTCTTCGACTTCGAAAAGGATCAGACCCTTCCGGGATTCTGGACCCGTTCCTGGGGACAGAAAAAATTTGCCGCCGCAATCGTCAAGTCCAATTTCATCAATGGGGACAAAAGCATGAAGCTTGTCTCCGATGGAACGACACAGGCATCCATCTCCTCCGGCGTCTTCCCCGTAATCGCCGGAGCAAAATACAAAATCAGCTTCTGGGCAAAGGGATCAGCTAACGGCAGTCTTCTGTTTGTCTTCAATTCGAACAACCAGCGCCTCTCCGGAAATCACCCCCCGATCAATCTGCTCCGCAAACACTGCGCAATCGAAACAGAGTGGAAAGAATACTCCTTCGAGGTCACCTATCCCACCGATCTCAAAAAGTATCCGACCGCCGCTATCCCCATGGCCAATTTTGTTCTTTTCAGCAAAATTCCAGAAGTCCTGATCGACAATATCAAAGTGGAAGCAATTCCCTAACCGGCAATACTCCTCCTCTCCCGGCAAAATCCCGACCGGGAAGGAGGATTCCTGAAAACGGAATGCCGGTCAGAGCAGAGAAAAGAGATCCTGTTCCGGCTCGGCTTCCTCGCGGATCGACAACAGTTCATCAATCGAATCCGCCTGACGCTCCAGTTCTTTTTTCAGCATTCCCGCACGCTCCGGTCCAATGCCGCCGATCTCCGAAAGCGATTCCACCGTCGCAGAGCGCAGCTCCCCGAACGAAATCTTTTCCAGAAGCAGTTTCGCTATGTTCGGTCCGATTCCTTTAATATTCAGCGCCGTCAGCAGTTTCCAATCCGGCGTTTTGCGCGCGGCCTGAATCTGACGATAGAGTTTTTTCGCCGCAGTGTCGCCGATTCCGTCGAGCTGCCGCCAGTCCAGAACGCCCAGTTCAAACATCCGGCTCAAATGCCGGATCCCCAGATTCCGAACCATCCGCCGCACATTCGATTCGCCGATCCCGTCGATGCCGAGAATCCGCACCGCCGCAAGAAGACGCTGTACAATGGTCTCTTCGCAATCCGGATTCACACAGCGCAGTTCCGGCAGTTCCACAACAAGATCATGCCCGCAGGAGGGACATTTCGAAATGACACAGCTACGACGCTCCGGTCCGGGCGTCACCGCGGCGATGTAGGGAATCACATCCCCCGCGCGCTCCACCTCCACATAATCGCCGATTTGAATATCCCGGTCCAGAATATTCTGCAAATTGTGCAGGGACGCATTGCGGATGGTTGTTCCCCCGATCTCGACCGGTTCAAATTCGGCAACCGGAGTCAGACAATTTTTCCCGAAGCTCCAGACCACATTCACCAGTTTTGAAACATGTCTCCGATTCGTGAACTTGAATGCCATCTGTCCGCGCGGATGGTGCGCCGTGCTGCCAAGGGAATCCGAATACGCCTCATCCGCCAGCTTCACCACGATTCCATCCATCGGATAGGGCAGAGCGGAAAGCGTTCTGCAAAGCGCCTCCCAGCGAGACCGGAGCTCGGAATATTTCACGTTTTCCGAAAACAGATTGTAATCGACAAACGTCAGCTTTGCCCCCTGCTCCAGCATGGGACCGATCTCCTTCAAGCCCATCATCCCGGCGACCGCGTTCCGGGGATTGCGGTACGGTTTGCCGTTCCGGTTGAGAATGGAGGCATATACGGTTTTGAAATCATCCTCCCGGATCACGATCTCGCCCCGGACCGCGTGTGATACAGCGGAAAGCGGTCCACGGAATCCGACGGTTTCCACTTCAATGAGCGGAGTTTTATTGCTGATATCCTCACCGTCATATCCATCGCCGCGGGTCGCGAGAACACTTCCGTTCCAGATTGCGGAGATGCCGTCATATTTCGGCTGAACCAGAAAGAGCTCCTCCTCCGACCGGTGATATTTTTCCGCCCAGCTCATCAATTCATCCAGCGAATAAGCCTTGTCGAGCGAGAGCATCGGACGCGCATGGTGCACCTTTGCACCGGTCCCGCTGACCTTCGGAGCATGGACCTCCGAAAGCAGTGGATGAGAGGGATTCCGTTTCCGCAGAGCCTCCATCAGCAGATCGTACTCCGGATCGGAGAGATCGCCGGACGCCTCCTCTTCCCAGTATCGACGGTTGCACTCCCGGATTTTTGCAATCAGCATCTCTTCGCTCAAACTCTCAACATCCAGCATGACGGACGGTCCTTTCTTCAATACTCAAAATCAAAAATAATCGGCAGATGATCCGAATACTCCACCTCCGGCACGCTGAAATTCAGCGAACGGATCGAACGGGAACAGAGAACAAAATCCAGACGCAGATGCGGCGAACCCGCCGGATAGGTCGGCAATCCCCGGAAATTCGGATCGTAAAGATCCAACTGCTCTACGATATGTTCAATCTCCTCCGTTCCCGCGAACGCATTGAAATCCCCCGCGATGATGACCGGACCCGGATTGATCGCCGCAATCTTCGTCAAATACTCCAGCTGAAGCTGTCTTGTGCTCTGCTTCAGCGCCAGATGCACCAGGAAAAAGCGAATTCCTCCGATATTCAGCTCCAGAATCAGCTTTTTGAACCCGACCGGAAAATAGTATGCACCCGCCTGCACCGCTTCCAGACGGGTGAAAAACGCATTTGCCTGCTTCCGCAGAATCGGAATGCGTCTGCCGATGGAGTCGATCCCGTATTTCACACCGCAATGCGAGTAATGCTTCAGACGGGAGGCGACCAGCTCAGTCTGATCCCGGTAACCGGTACGGAACGAACCCGTGTCGATTTCCACAAGGCCGACCACATCCGCATCGCTCTCATCAATGAAATCAATAATATGATCCATGTAGGACTTCCGCGTCCGGATATAGCGATGCGCGGTCAGCAAAGTCCCGATTCCACCCGCCGTGCCGGTACCGTAAGCTATGTTGTAAACAAGAAGTCTCATCTGTTCTGAAATCCACCCGAATCATCTGTCTGAAACATACAGCTTTTTCCATCTTTTTCCAGTCAGCAATCAATGATTTCAACGGAAAAACACATCGCCGGCTCAGGTGGAAATCTCCAGATGCATTCAACGCTCTTGACATTTCCAAAAAAGAGATTATAGTAGCTCTCAACCAAAAATCAAGCGCTTGATTTTATTGATTCGAATCTGGAAACATCCCATGAAAATCACATTGAAAGATATTGCATCGGCACTCGGCATGAACGAGTCCACGGTCAGTTACGCACTGGCGAACAAGGGAAGCATCAAAGCGGAAACGCGGGAACGGATCCTGAGGACCGCCGAAAAAATGGGATATGTTCCAAACCGTTCGGCACAGCAGATCAGCACGGGAAAGAGCAATCTGATCGGTCTGGTGGTTCCGAACGTGCTCTTTGAGCTCGGTGAATACTGCGAACATATTTTCCGCCTGCTCTCCGATGCCGGATACCTGACCAGCATCATGGTCACAGAATTTTCGTCGGAACGGGAACAATCCATCTTCCGGAACCTGATCGGACAGGGAGCGGCCGGAATCATAGTCTGTCCGACAGCACAGAATGCAAGTTCATCGGATACGGAATCGCCCCTGCATCTGGCACGTCTCAACGGAGTTCCGGTGATCTGCCGGAACATCGACCCGCAGGAAAACTGCGTCATGCCGGACTATCGCGCGATCGGGAGCCTTCTCGGGAAAAAACTGCGCAAGTGCGGCCATCAGAAGATTGCACTGATGATTCCCCATTCCGCCCCCTTCCCCGACTTTGCCGCCGAGCTTCTGAAAGGAGTCGCGGAAACCCTCGGACGCGGCGCCTCCGTCCGAATGGAAACGCTCTCCCCCGTTCCCGTTCCGCTCCCGGATGGGCCGTTTCCGCCAAATCCGCATTACGAGCTCCAGATTCGCTCCATGCTTGCAGCCGGATACATTGAAGCGGCAGAGGAACTGTTCCGACAGGTCTGGAACAATTCTCCGCAAAACCGGCCGGATGCCATGATCTGCTTCTCGGAAAACACCGCTCTGGGCCTGATCGCCGCTGCGCGGAAATGCGGCGTGGAAATCCCGCGCGATCTCTCCCTTGTCACGACACAGCACACGCTGTTCGGCAACTTTCTGCCGACTCCGGTCACGGCGGCGTATGTTCCGCCGCTGGAATTCGCGGAAAAAACCGTGAAGCTGCTGCTGAAAAAAATCAGACAGAACTCTAACCAGGTGGAACAGCTCTTTCTGAAACCGGAATTCTTCCCCGGCGGAACACTGATTCCACAACAGAAGGAAACAAAATGACAAATCCATCCCAGCCAATCGCGGAACTCTCCTGGTTCGATGCCGAAGGCCGCATCCACGAAACGCCTCTCGAACCCGGCCCCCTCTGGAACAATTCCGGCTCCCGCTGGATCAGCGACGAGCTGGGAATCGAATTCAATCTGGAAGCGGAGGAAACAGAACTTCTCCGAACGGCCCGTCTGTCCCGAGATTCCATCCGGGAACATGGCAGAAACCGTCTTCGCACCATTACGCTCCTACCCTCGCGTCTTGCCGCCGCAGAAGGAGAGGATGCCGCCATTCTTCTACCCTGCGACCTCGGCGTTCTCTGCAAAACCTCCGGGAAAGTTCCGGCGGAGCACATACTTCCGGGCTTCTGTGCCAAAGAGTGGCCGCCCTATGTCATGAGCACACTGACCACCGTTCTGCTGAAGGGGAAAAGCGCCCGATCCATGATTGTCGATGGAGCTGAACTCCACGCGGAACTGAGACTCCGGACCAACTGGGGCGAAAACGGAGAATACTCGGTTGCCGCCGTTTTCCATCTGCGCGAAACACCGGATGAACTGCTGACAGTGGAATCGCCCTCGGTCCGGATTCAGACTTTTCCGGAAAGAATCGCATCTCTGCTGAAAGAGTGCCGAGCAGATCTGATGACCCGCAAACATTTTGTTCCGCTGGCGGAAAAAGCCGCGGAAAGACCGGAAATTGCCGAGTCGGCCCGCTCGATCTGCATCCGGATGCGGATGGCGACCAAGCCGGTCCCCTCGCCGATTCCGGAGCAGACTCCGGAGAACGAGCCGGAGGTGCGAGTTCTGATGACCTTCGACGATGCAATCCGGATCGCCGACGAGTGCGCCGCAAATGGAATCGAACATCTTGATTTCACCTTTGTCGGCTGGAACCGGGGCGGACACGACGGCGCATATCCCCAGCTCTTCCCCGTGGAAGAGAAAATCGGCGGAGAGGAGGCGATGCGCCGGGCGATCCGCCATATTCAGTCGCTCGGCTACCGGGTCGGCGTTCACGACAACTATATCGACACCTACACGCTCGCAGACAATCTCGACCGCTCCGACTGGATGTTCGATTCCAGCGGTCATCCCGTCACCGGCGAGTGCTGGGGCGGTGGACGCGCCTATCTCTGCTGTCCGGAGCGCGCCTTGCAGCACTATCTGCCGGAAAACCTTACAAAACTGAAATCCTTCGGACTCGACGGAGCCTATTATGTCGATGTCATCTCGCTTCTGAATCTGCGTCCTTGCTGCAATCCGGCGCATCCCCTGACGCTGGAACAGGCGGCTGAGTGCTATAAAAAAATTCTGAAAACACAGCATGACTTCACCGGAGTCAGCATGTCGGAAGGCATCCGGGAGTGGTCGATGCCGGAAGTGGATCGAGCCTACGCCATCGGCAACACGCCGGAAACGCATTGCGATCTTCCGTTCGCCGATGAGACATTTCCTCTCGTTCCCATGCTCTTTCACGGTTTTGTTCTCTACAACGCCTGTCGGACCACGATCAACGCTCGTCCTGGAACGGAAGCGTATCTTCAGAACATCGCCGCCGGGGGACTTCCGCTGATCTATTTCTACCAGCGCTTCCGTCTCTGCGCGGACCCGCTGAACAGCAGAAGCGACGACTTCCTCGTTTCACCGCCGGAAATCCTCCGCCGGGAAGGTATCATTCTGAAACGGATCGCGGACGATACAAAACGTCTCGCCCCCCTCCAGATGCTCTTTCTGAACGGATTCACCCGGCTTTCGACCGCGCTCAGCCGGACGGAATTTGAAGACGGTTCCAGTCTCTATGTCAACTGGTCCGATGAAACCGCATTCACGCCGGAAGACCTCCCCGTCCCGGCAAAGGATTTTCTTGTCGTCCGGCAGGCACGGCAGGAAAACTGAATCAGCCAGATCACTCACCGATCCGCATCATGCGATCCCGGCAACGGATGCGGATCGGCTCCAGCCATCCCCCGGAAAACTTTTTGAGTTCCATCCTCAGAAATTTCCTCATCCTAGAACTCCGGGATCCTGCCTCCATCCCATATTGCATTCATCCCCCGGACCGGCACACAACCGGCCGGGCGGAAAACAGATCCGCATACAATCGGACGGACGGAAAATGGTTACCATTTCCGCTGACTGGGAAATCTTCTGAAAACCATCACAACTGATTTTACTGATTTTTATTTTTCACTATTTTTTTAAATTTTCCCTCTTGACAAAAATCATCTTTTAGAGTATAATGAAGAACGAAACTGATTTTACTGATTTTTATTTTAGAGCAAAAAATATAGACAGGATCATCATGAAAGAGACTCCGGAATTTCTTCGTGTTCTGCCGCGCGGACAGCAGACAGCCGCCTGCCGGGATGTTTCTCTGTTTCTGCGCAAACAGATTGAAACCGGACGTCTTGCCAGCGGCGAAACACTTCCCTCTCTGCGGGAACTTGCCCGGATCTGGAACATCAGCTACTACACCATTCAGCAGGCGACGGATGAGCTGATGCGTTCCGGACTTCTTTGCAAATATCCGGGCCGAGGCATTGCCGTCAGCGCGAAACGCAGCGGAATCCGCAGAATCGGCCTGTACACCACGCGCCAGATCACCTCCAACGGAGAATACGGGTTTTACGATACGCTGCGCGATCTGCTCTGCCGGAAAATTCAGGATCTCGGACTCGAATACACCATCTGGTTCGACTCCCGCAAGCCGGAAAAACAATCCACCGTTCCGGAATATATCAGCCGGGCGGTTGCAGCGGATCAGGTTCAGGCAGTTGCCGGAATCCTTCTTGGAGAGGAGTCTCACAGCTGGTTTCATCGTCTGCCCGTGCATGTAACGGATGTCAGCAGCATCCTGATGGAACGTCGGGATATCCAGTCCATTCCGGAAATCGTCCGGATCCTGAAAGAAAAAAATTTCAAGCGGATCGGGATCATCTGCCCGGAGAATCCGCGGACTAAAACCGCGTTTCCGCTTCAGCCCCTCCAGGAAAACGGAATCAAGCTGATGCCCCGCTATCAAAGAAGATTCAGCAGCCACAGGCCCGACTATACGACCTTCGAGGAATATGGATATCGTCTGACCGCCGATCTTCTTGACTCGAAACCGCGTCCGGAAGCTCTGATCGTCTATCCGGATCATGCGGCACGCGGCGCCATTCTCGCCATCCGGGAACGGGGAATCCGAGTGCCGGAAGAGCTGTTCACGGTCTTTCACCGCAACCGGGAACTGGAATATTTCTGTCCGTTTCCGGCCGCATGGCTGGAGGTCTCCATCTCGACGATTGCCGATCTCCTGCTGGAAAATCTTCTTGGAAAGACAACGCCATCTCCTGCCGGAGAGCTTAACGAAAAAGGAGACTCCCATGATGCATAAATCCCTCTTCCTGCTGCTGATTCTGCTGACCGCGGCACACCTTTCCGCCGCAGGCGTTTTCTACAAAGCGGCGCCCTATCGTTATTACCTTCAGTCGTTCGATCCAGCTGCAGGACTGCGCAGTTCGCAGCCGCTCTGCATCACGCTGAACAAGGGAACGAATTATCCTGTCACCGCGGATCTGAAGCAATATCTCCCGAACAAAACCAAATATAACAAACTGCAAGGTGTTGTCAGAATCCGGAAAGAAATCGTCGGACCCGTCCTCTTTGCAAAAAGATTCTCTCCGGAAAGCGCATGGAAGCTGCCCTGGCTCCCCACCGGTTTTTATCTGCTGGAAGTGCAGGGGATCAACGAACGGAACGAAATTGTCACGGAACGCGAACTGACCTTCCATGTTGTGGAAGACACACTTCCGGAGCACGATCGGAAACTTCCGCAGAGCGATTCCGGAATTTTCCATACAGACTTTCACTCCGGCAAACTCTTTCTGAAAGGGCTCCCCGCCGATCCGAAAGGAATCCGCGTTGAACTGGAAGCAAAGGATCTCTACGGAAGCATCGCCATCCGGAAAGAACTGCCGCTGAGCGAAGATTCCATCCCCCTTCCCGAACTGCAGGCGGGACAATGCTTCAAACTGCGGACCTCGCTCCGGAAAGACGGTCGGGAAATTGCCCGCACCCGGCAGTTGATCTGGCGGAAAGGCTCCTATCCTGCTCAAAAACCGGACTGGAAAAAATATACCTCCCCGAAAACCCTTCTGCCCGAAGTAATCGTTCACG
The DNA here is from genome assembly GCA_905197955.1 of uncultured Lentisphaeria bacterium. Lineage (GTDB taxonomy): Bacteria > Verrucomicrobiota > Lentisphaeria > Victivallales > UBA1829 > UBA1829. Next base: position 57,846 of record CAJKAR010000023.1, read on the forward strand.
AAAATCAGGTCATGGTAGGGAGATTCGAATCCAATCTCCGCGGACTCGACGCGCTTGTCAAAGGGATGAAAGAACGGGGCAGCAATGTCATCAACATCAATTTCAAATGGAACCATGTGGAACCGCTGACCGGCGTGTTTCTGTTTCAGGAACTGGATCGTTATGTTGACTATTTCACCAAGCGCGGAATCCGCTTCGGTCTGATTATCGGCGGCTCACTGTTCGACGGCTCCCCCTACGACTGCTGGGGCGAGTGGATGATGGATCACAACGGCGACTGTCAGGTCTGGCGGAACTTCTGCGTCACCTCTCCCGCCTCGCCGAAGTACAGAACCGCGATCCGCGGCCTGATCTCCGCCCTGTATGAACGCTACAAGGACAATCCCTGCTTCCACTCCTGGACGTACAGCGGACAGGGACTCGATTCCGGCACCTATATGGATCATTACAACCGCATCACCGATTACTCCCCGTATTTTCAGGCCCGCTTCCGCGTCTTTCTGAAAAAACGCTACGGAACCATCCATGAGCTCAACCGGAAGTGGAATACAAACTTCTCCGACTTCGAGAAGGTCACTCCGCCGATGCCGGATTTCTCCAAAGCCGTGGATCTTTCACAGCCGTGGCGGGATTTCACAGACGCAAAGCTGGAAGTGTTTGCCGATGCCAATACCAATCTTTTCGATCCGGCGATCCGAGCCTTGGACAGCAAACGTCCAGTTTCCAACTATCTCACCTACATGGGACCGATCGAATATCTTCTTCCCGCGATGAAGCAGCGGGGCTCCAGCCTCAATGACGGCGGAGGCGAATCCCATCAGATGGTCCGTCTTTATTCGATCGCCTCAAACTACGGAATCCGCCGGCAGCCGGAATCCCATTACGTCCCTGCGGATAAACGACGGCAGCTTCAGGATCTTGTCACGAACACTCTCCGCTACGGCATGGAACACAGCAATCTGGGAACCGTCTGGAACAGTATGGTCAACATTCACGCCGACGGCTATCCGAAAAACAAAAACCTCCAGGATTCCATGCGCTTTTGGAAAACAGTCATTCCCGTTCTGCAGTCGATGTCGAAGACCCGTCCGGATGCGCCGCCAATCGGATTTCTCCTCTCGTGGGACGATCTCTTTTTCCGTACCCGCGCCTGGAGATGGTATGCCATGCCGTGCAACGATCTGCAGAAAGCCGCCGGCGAACTCTCTCTCGGCAACGTCCCCTGGCTGAGCGGCATCACTCCGTATTCTCTCTTCCGACAGCAGAAAATGCTGGTTGTCTCCGGCGAAAACCGCGTTTTCAGCCGGGAACTGCTGGATAAATTAAAACGATTCGCTCAGGAAGGCGGAACGATCGCGTTCATCGGCAACGCAGGCGAATACACGCTCGATTCCTCAACCCCCTTCCTCTGGAGACAGGAACTGCAGGCTCCCGCTCTCGCCGAAAACCGGATCACCCAATGGAAATCCGGTCCGGGAACCATTCTCTATCTGCCGCTGAAGAAGCGCGAATCGTTCACGGCAAAACACCTGAAAACTCTGCTTGATACGGCTGGAATCCGGCGAAAGGTCGAAACCGATCAGCCGGGAGTGCAGGGTTTTCTGCTGAAGGATGAGAAATGCAGATATCTGATCGTCTCCGCCTTCAACGGATTCGACAACCTCCGAACCCTGAAATCGGAGAAGTCCATCCCGGTCTCGATCCGTCTGTTTCCGACCGTTCCCGGTCCGCGGAACTGGAAACTGACACGCCTGTATCCGGCATCCGCTCCCGTCATCCGAACCGGCGAAGAACTGCGCACGACGGGAATCCGGACTCATCTTGCACCATCCGATCTGGAAATCTATCGAATTGAATCAGAACAATAACAGAGAAAGCTCCTTCAAATGAACAGGGAAAAAAACGTTTTCACACTGATAGAACTCCTCGTGGTAATTGCGATCATCGCCATCCTGGCGGGAATGCTGCTGCCGGCACTGAACAGCGCAAGGGAGAAAGCCAGAACCATGACCTGCCTGAACCAGATGAAACAGATCGGGACCGCGGTCAACACCTACACTAGCGATAACGACGATACCGTTCCCGGATACCGGATGAGCGAAACCGACACCGAAGAAAAAGACCGCTGGGTCGCCATGCTCAACAATTATGTCAATAAAATGCCGTGGCTGTGGGCATGTCCGGCCTCACCGCAGTCGAACAATGCCTCCGCGATGAACTATCTTCACAACTACCGGACCCCCGGAGCGACCTTCTTCTCCGAACTCCGCAAAGTCCAGGGAATCGGGATCAATGCCATGGACTGGCGCGCCTCATCCGTTCCCCGCGTCTCCTTTGCCTATTCCTGGTTCAAGGCGGGACAGATTAAAAATCCCTCCATGGTGATTTACAGCGGAGACTGTGCCGGCGAACTCCTCGGCAATACTCAGGGACAGCTTCGATTTGAAGCCTATGTCTATCCAAGCACCAACGCCTTGAGAATGCAGCCCTATCACAACGGCGGCTTCGGCATCAATGCGCATTTCTTTGACGGCCATGTGGAGACCCTTCCCCAAAGCCGTGCCTATATGTGGACTCAAACGGCATCCACCGGAATCGGAAAGAACCACTTCTTCGTTACAAAATAACTCTTCCGGGAGCGGACGGAACAAACGGGAAAATCATCCCCGTTCCGCATGTTTCCGCTCCATCATCCGGATCATCCGGCACGCCAGCACTCCCGCGCCGAATCCGTTGTCGATGTTCACCACCGACATGCCTTCCGCACAGGAATTCAGCATTGCCAGCAGAGGTGCCACGCCTCCGAAACTCGCACCGTAACCGACCGATGTCGGCACCGCCACCAGCGGAGACTCCACCAGTCCGGCCAGGACACTTCCCAGCGCGCCTTCCATCCCGGCCACGGCAATCACCACATCCGCCCGGCGAATCTCTTCGATCCGTGCCAGCAGACGATGCAGTCCGGCAACCCCTACATCGAAATGGCGCCCGACCTTTGCTCCGAAAAATTCCACCGTCCGCGCAGCCTCCTCCGCCACCGGAATATCCGCAGTTCCACCCGTACAGACCGCAACGAGCCCATGCAGTTCCGCAATAGTCCCCCATGTGGATTTCAAAATCCGGGAAACGGGATCATATTCCACAGCGATCCCGTCCTGCGTCAGGAATTCCGCCTGAGCCGGTGAACATTTTGTACCGAGCGCAGGGGTTCCGGCCTCCCGAAACGCATGCATGATCGACAGAAGCTGTTCCGGTGTCTTCCCCGGACAATAGACCGTTTCCCCAAGACCGGTCCGCGACGACCGCGTCATATCGAGTTTGGCAAATCCCAAATCCTTGAATGAATCCATTGTTTTCCTCCTCCCGGATATTCCGACGTTTCCCGGAAACAGTCACTCCCGGTACAAACTCCCAGGCACTCTCTTCGAAACAAAACCGCCGTATGAAAACTTTCCATACGGCGGAATCGGAACATCGTTCAGCAGAACCGGCAGTTCTTAGTTTGTTTCAACGTAATTGTAGGTTTTCATCTTGTCTTTGATTCTGGAGGCATCGAAGTTATCGACACGTCCGTCAGCCATCGCCGCATTGGCGCGGTCGGAATGACGCAGGACAATATTTCCTTTTCCACTCGAACCAGCACTGCCGGTCCCCTCATCCAGGAAGTAGGCTTCCGGCTCTTTGCCGGTTCCCAGCGTGGAATCCGCAGCAAGAACATGCTTGTTGTCAATCTGCGAACGGATTCGGTAATACACAGAAGTAGAACCAACTTTCAGTGAGCCTTCATCCGAATTACCCACCGGTACGCCGTAAGAATTCAGTTTTCCGGGATTGCCATAGGTGATCGGGCAGTTCACAACTGTTTTCGACGTATCGGTCGCATCAAATCTCGGCAGATATTTTTTCATTCCGAGACGAATGTACCACGGAATGTTGGTTGCATTCTCCAGCGCATCTTCCGATGATGGCTGGGAAGTTGCTGCCGTCGTGGAAGGAGTTCCTGCGAAATCAGCCGGAGGCAGAAGATCGTCAAAATCGTTTGCATACAGCATGAAGGTCGCGCCGACCTGCTTCAGATTGCTGACACAGGCCGCATTCTGCGCACTGGCACGCGATTTGTTCAACGCAGGCAGAAGCAGTCCGGCAAGGATGGCAATAATGGAAATGACCACCAGGAGTTCCGTCAGGGTAAAATTCTGTTTCTTCATTTTTTCTGTTCCTTCTCTTAATAGGTTTTCACACCTTCCCATGATGTTGCATAACGAGCAGAATCTAAATCCTTAGTCGTATAAGGACCTTCTCTGGTAAAAACAGCGACAGGGGTCAAAAGAGTTTCCTTTGGATAAGCGTTTGAGCCTGTCATATACAATCCATCCAGTTTATTTTGCAATTCACCGTCCGATTTGTAGACGATAAAATAAGTTTTTCCCCACGGATCAAGATATCCTTTTTTTTGAGCATATGATGCTGGCGGATCCAAAAATGTTATATGCTTCTTATTATTGTACCATTCTGCTGAAGTTGAAGAAAGTTTCTCTGTGGGGTCAGGAGTAGCTGCGTTTGGATCATCATTATAAGGATAACCTATCATCATCGTAAAAAAACGTTTATATGATGTATCGGCTCCATTGGGGATTTCAGAATATTTTCTCCCAATAACATACTGGGCGTTACTGTTTTCCGTGACACCATCAGGTTCCGGCATCGCAGAATATTCCGTTTCGAAATTCTTGATTGCCAGCTGAATGGAATTGCATTCAGCCGCCGCCTGATTCAGTTTCGCAGTCGCCATACTCTTGCTGATCACGGGAATCGCAAGTCCAGCAAGAATCACAATAATTCCCACGACCACAAGGATTTCCACCAATGTGAAACTTCTCTTTTTCATTGGAACATACTCCTTCACGTTCTTAAGGTTCTTCCGTGGAGCATTATACAACATTTTTTCCAGCAAGTCAACCCCTTTTTCCCGAAAAACAACGGGAAGTTTTGAAAAAAAATGATTTTTTCATCATCTTCCCGCATTTTTTCTTTCCGGCGAACCGGAACAGACGAATAAATTCTCTATTTCAGAATCAGCATGCAGTCGCCATAACTGAAAAAACGCATCCGTTCGCGAACCGCCAGACGATAGGCGTTCCGAATGTTCTCGCATCCGGCAAATGCACTGACCAGCATCAGAAGAGTGCTTTTCGGAAGATGAAAATTCGTCAGAAGAATATCCGCCGACAAAACCTCATATGGCGGATAAATAAAAATATCCGTACTCCCCGTGTGCGGTTTGAACAGACGATCCTGCTGCACACAGGATTCCAGCACCCGGAGCGTGGTCGTGCCGACCGCCGCAATCCGATGCCCTTCCAGACGTGTCCGGTTCAACAGTTCGGCAGTCTCTTCCGTAAAGCAGAAGTCCTCCGAGTGCATCTTATGCTCGGCAATCTCCTCCACCGTCACCGGTTTGAACGTTCCCTGCCCCACATGAAGCGTCACCGTTGCTTTCTGTACCCCTTTTGCGGCGAGTTCTTCCAGAATCTCTTTTGTAAAATGCAGTCCGGCAGTGGGAGCGGCGACCGCTCCGGGAGCCTCTGCATAAACCGTCTGATACCGTTCCGCATCCGGCGGAAGATTCTGACGTTTGATGTAGGGCGGAAGAGGAATATGTCCGCAACGCTCAATGATCTCCTCCGGAGCCTCTCCCGAGAGCTCCACCACGCATTCCCCCGATGGCTCTTTTTTCCGTACAATCACCTGCCATCCCGATGGCTCCCCGCTTGTCAGCAGCAGCGCGAGCACCGTCCCTTCCGACACCCGTTTGCCCGGCTTCAGAAAACACGACCAGCAGCGATGATCCGCCTGCGGCCGCAACAGCATGATCTCAATCCTCGCTCCGGTCTCCTTCAGCGCAAACAGACGAGCCCGGATCACCCGGGTATTGTTGACCGCAATGCAGTCCCCCGGCTCCAGATAATCCACAATCCGGCGGAACGGCATGATCTCGCAATTCCCCGATCGGGAATCCAGCACCAGCATCCGCGAATCTCCGCGGTGCTCCGGAGGATTCTGGGCAATCAGCTCCTCCGGAAGTTCGTAATCAAAATCAGACGTGCGCATCCTGATACATCCTCTCATATTCGGAAGCGGTCCGATTCCAGGAGAAATCGGTGGTCATGCCTCTGTGCTGCATCATCCGGCAGTCGTCGCGATGATTGCGCCAGGTATCCGCCGCCCAGCGGATGGTCGCATTGAGCGACGCCGCATTCAAATCCCACAGGACAAAGCCCGTAGATGCTCCCGGATTGTTGTTGTCGTAATTGAACACCGTATCCGCCAGTCCGCCGGTGTGCCGGACGATCGGCAAAGTTCCGTAAGCCATCGAATACATCTGATTCAGTCCGCAGGGTTCATAGCGGGACGGCATGACAAACAGATCCGCTCCCGCCTCCGCCAGATGCGCCGCCGGCTCTCCCGCATAGCCGAGATAAAGACCGAATTTCTGCGGATATTTCTGCGCCAGATACTGCAAATGTCCCTCGATGCCTTTGTCTCCGGACGTGATAATCACGAACTGGAGATCATCATGATACAGGAGCTCCTCAAGCCCGAAATTCAGCACATCCAGCCCCTTCTGATGGGCAAGACGGGAGATGACGGCAAAGACAGGCACATCATCGCGAACCGGCAGTCCGTAGGTTTCCTGAAGCACCCGCTTGCAGACTGCCTTTCCTTCCATCGAATCTGCGGAATAGACGGCGGGAAGGAAGCGGTCCGTCGCAGGATTCCAGACCTTTGCGTCGATTCCGTTCAGGATGCCGCGCAGTTTGCCGAGTCCGGCACGGGAGCGGAGCGCTCCGTCGAGTCCGAACCCGTACTCCGGAGAAAGGATCTCCTGCGCATAAGTCGGGCTGACGGTCGAAACCATATCCGCCGTCATGATGCCGCCTTTCAGCAAATTCAACTGATCGTACCACTCCAGACAGAGATAGTTGAAATAGTCCCATCCAAGCCCCGTCCAGAACAGGTTGCCCTTGTTGAACACCCCCTGATAGCCGATGTTGTGAATCGTCATGACGGAACGGCAGTTGCGGAACTGTTCGTTGTCGCGGTACAGATGGCTCTTCAGATAGACACAGCAGAGCGCCGCGTGCCAGTCGTTCGCATGCAGAATATCCGGAGCAAGACGGAAATTGGAGGCAAGTTCCATCGCGGCACGGGAAAGAAAAATGAAGCGCATGGCGTTGTCGGCGAACTCGCTTCCGCACCAGTCGTACAGAGCGGCACGGTCGAAGAATCGGTGATATTCAATGAAATAATAGGTCAGATTGTCGTTGATTTTCAGCTCGTTGACCTTTGCCCACTCGCAGCCGGAACCGAAGGGGACCCGGAGAAGATCATGCGTCGCGCTGAACTTGAGATGGAGCTTGCCCATGATCTGCGGATAAAACGGCATCACGACAGAAACGCGATGGCCACGCTCCGACAGAGCAAGAGGCAGTGCGCTGGAAACATCCGCAAGACCGCCGGTCTTCGCATACGGAACCGCTTCGCTTGTCACCCATAAGATATTCATATTCCATCCTTTCTGTTCTTATTCAACGGGAGGATTGTCCCGATTTCATCTGTTCACGCGCTTTCCGGAGAGTCTCCATTTCACTCTCGGAAAGGCTGTTGATTCCCGTTCTGGAAATCTTGTCAAGGATCCGGTCCAGTTCGGCCCGCGTGACCGTTCCGCCTTTTGTATAAGCGTCGTAAGCGGAAACGGTCCAGCCGCGCGGCGGTCTCGACTCCGACGGAGAGGATTCCTCCCGCATTTCCGGCGGCTTCGGCGCGGAAACGTTCCGTCTCCCGAACACCGCCCCCAGCGGATGCCAGGCCACCAGCTCAGACGCCCACAATTCCATAAACAGAAATCCCCCGATGAATCCCCCGATATGGGCAAGATAGGCAATATTCGACGGCATCGCCTGCTGCTGAATCACTTCCAGTATAATATAGACAATCGCCATCGTCTTCAACTTGACCGGAACCGGAAAAAAGAGAAGAAGCACCTGAATATTCGGCATCATCATCGCAGTTGCCATAATCACCCCCACCACGGCGCCGCTGGCTCCAAGAAGCCAGAACGCGGAATTCATGTTGAACCCGAACCACAGCAGATTCCCCGCGACTCCCGAAACCAGATACAGCGCCAGAAACCGTTTCCATCCCAGAAGCGGCGCGGAAAGCGATCCAAACATATAGAGTCCGAACATATTGAAAAACAGGTGCCAGAAATCCACATGCGTAAACGCCGCCGTGACAAACCGCCAGATCTCAAACGGTCCAAGAACATTCCCGCTTAACACCAGCATCCCGGCAAAGGAACGGCCCCCCAGAAAAGAAAGCAGATATATTGCCACATTGATGGCGATCAGCAGGAGGAGACATTCCATTCCACCTTCGCCCGCTCTTCCGCGTCCGGGCGCTCCACGCATATAATCCCGATCTCCCAGCATAAAAAAATCCCCTGTATCTTAACGTTTTTCCACAATAGTAATATACAGCAAAAAACGTCAACTACAAGGGAAGCTCCTTTGCAGGGGACCTGTTCCCGGCACCCCGCGGCGGAAAGAGGGAAAAAGGAGCTCAGTCGGAAGAGCCGTCGGGGAACGAGAATCGCTCCAGACTCCGGCGCAAAAGAAATATTTTCGACCAGCCGCCGTGATACTCGACATCCTTCAAAACACTGTAAGGAGTCTGAGCTGCCGCATGGCCATCATAAAACCAGGTATTTGTTGTGTTGTCCGAATGGATCAGCCAGCGGTGATTGCTGGAAGCAACACAGTCCTGATAGACGGATGCAGAGGAACCGGCCTTCGAATTTCCCGCAATATAACCGCTGTCAACCACGCCGGAGATCCTGGAAAAAGCCAGTTTCTTTTTCTGAAAGCTCTTGAGATCAACGAAGTGCTGGGTGGCATCTCCCGAGCCGACTTTCAAAAAATATGATTCCCCGTGGAATCCGTATTTATGACAGTAAGGAGTTCCGTAAAAACGGTACTTGATGTCGCTGGTTGTCTTATTAAAACCCGCCATATTCGAGGAAGGACAAAAATAGAGCTTGAATTTTGAAACTGTTGTCGAGGAAGCATCCCCCGGAAGATAACCGTACTGGATCAGAAACTGAATGGTCCGCAGTCCGTTTGCGTCTTTGATCGCCGAATGGACCAGATCGTTGTTTTCCGCCGCATAGGAAGCGATTCCGAGTCCAATCTGCTTCATATTGGAAAGACAGGAAGCGCCTTTCGCCTTGTCGCGCGCCTTGTTCAATCCCGGCAGAAGAATTGCTGTCAGAATCGCAATGATGGCAATGACGACAAGGAGCTCTATCAATGTAAAATTTTTCTGTTTCATTATGCCCTCTCTATTTCTCTATTTCTATTCATCTGCGTATCCGTTTGAATGATTCTTTTTGGCGGAGCCGCTGTTGACTGCTGAATGACAAGCAGAGGATCCACCCATACTTCATTCTGGATCGGCTTGCATCCGTTCCGGATCTGCTGAAGAATGGACAGCGCAGCGGTATACATTCCATTGAAATTCAGCTCAACGGAGGTCAGTTCCGGATAGGAGCTGGAGCCCTCGTTGACGATGCCGTGAGTCACGATGCTGAGATCTTCGGGGATCCGGAGTCCCAGCCGGAAAGCGGCGGAAATCAGCGATCGGCCCGTAAAGGAACCGGAACAGTAAAACGCCGTCGGGCGCGGATTCTGCTCCAGGACCCGGAGACTCCACTCGAACATGCGTTCCATATAATGCTCTTCATCCTCTTCCGCCTGCGGTTCGATGGAGAGTTCCTCGCCAAGCCGGATCAGTCCGAAATCGCGGAACGCCTTCTTCACTCCCTGGCTGATCTGCCGATGATAATCATACTTGACAGGTCCGAGCGAAACCATCACATTCCGATGTCCCAGCGCCGCCAGATACTGTATCGCCTGATACGCCCCTTTTTCCAAAGCCGCCCTTACAGAATAAAATCCGGGCTCTCCGAAGACTACAAGCGGATATTCCGGATTTGCCTCCAGAAAACGGCGGACCCCGGCGGTCAGATATCCCACATGGATCACGCCGCCGGCGATCTTGTCCCGAATCAGTTCCGGCAGGGTATTGTCCTTATCCTCCTGCGTATAGAATTCAATCCGCTGGGAGAGTCCTCCGCGGGAGCAGAGCGAGAGAAATTCGCTGATATGGGCCAGATAGGTGCCGCCCCGGCGCAGATTCGTATATTTATCGTTGATGATCAGTCCCACATCCACGGCAGGCTTGTTCCGGAGCTGACGGGCGGCGGAATTGGGTTCATATCCCATCTCCTTTGCGGTTCGCAGAAGGTAATCGCGCGTTTCCTCGCGCATATTGCCCCGGCCGTTCAGGGCGGCAGATACGGTGGAGACCGTCACGCCGGTCTTCTCGGCTATGTCCTTCAGCTTTACCATTCGAAAAATTCTCCGCAGAATAATTTAGAATAACGTTATTCTTCTTTTATATTTTACTCTATTTCGAAAAAAAAGTCAACCCCCTTGTTTTGAGAAAAAGAGTTTTTTTGATGAATTTGTCTGCGGGGAAAAAACGTTTCAAGAGAGCCGGGCAGAGGGAGATCGGAGATTGGAGAAAGGGGTTTTTTTCTTTGACAAAAATGGAATCATGGTATACAGTTACTGGAACATCTGCAAACTGAACTAAGAAATGAGGGTATCCATGAACAGAAGATCACTGATTGCCGGTCTGCTTCTTCTGGCATCCGCCGGAGGAATCGCAGAAGAGCTTTACCGTCAGTTCCAGCCGGCGCGGACGAGCCGGACCAGAGAAAGCACCGAATGGTCCATCACCTACACCTACAACGCGCTGGACCGCAGTCATCCCAGGCTGCTGCTGATCGGAGATTCGATCTGCAACGGCTATCAGGGCACGGTCCGGAACAAGCTGGGAAAAATCATGAACATCACCTTCTGGGCGTCCTCGAAGTGTGTGACCGACAAGGATTATTTCCGGGAACTGGACCAGATTCTTTCCGCATATCATTATGATGTCATTTCCTTCAACAACGGTCTGCACAGTCTGACGACCAATCGGGAGGAGTGGAAGAATGCCTATCAATCTGCGGTCGATTTCATTCGGAAGAAATGTCCGGATGCCAAACTTTTCCTGACCAACAACACCCCTCTGAAAGATCCGGTGAAAACGGCTCAGGCAAAAGAGTTGAATCAGATTATCGCAGAAACGGCAAAGCTCAAAAAGCTGCCGGTGATTGATCTTTTCTCGCTGATGGATCCTCTTGACCGGAACAAATTCTGGAATGATACCTATCATTTCCGCAAACCGGCGGTGGAAATGCAGGCGGAACGGATTGCCGGAACGGTCCGTGCCCTGCCGGGGATCGCGGGGAGCAAAGCAGATCTGGTCCAGCGAGGGACGGAAACCGGGCCTGACGGGGCTTTGAAGTAACGGTTTTTACTTTTCGGCCTGACGGAAAATCGCGACGCCTTTCAGAATTTCTATGGCGCGTTCCAGCTGAACGTCGCGGTACTTTCCGTCTTGAACCAGCGGGACCTTGTCGCCGCGCATCGAAAGATGGCGGGAGATCGACGCCGTTCCCGCGGGACTCGTATTGACTGCGATATCCGGATCCACTCCGCGTCCGTGGATTTCCTTGCGGCCGGGGGTGTAGTATTTGGCGGTGGTCATCCGCAGAGCGCCGCCGTCGGACAGCGGAATAATGACCTGAACGGATCCCTTCCCGAAGGAACGGGCCCCAACGAGTATCGCGCGTTTGTAATCCTGCATGCAGGCAGAAAAAATTTCCGCCGCGCTCGCAGAATTCTCATTAATCAGGACCACGAGTGGAAGATCAAGGTCCTTGGGGCAGCCGACGGCGTTGTGGGTGACGGTTTTTTCCGCTCGGCCCTCGATGGAGACAACAAGTTTGCCTTTCTCGATAAAACGGCTGACCGTTTCTATCGCAGCGGTCAGAAGACCGCCAGGATTGTTGCGAAGATCTATAATCAGGCCGTCCAGTTTATCCTGTTTCAAAGTGATGAGGGCTTTGTCAAGATCCGAGGCGGTCGTTGCGGTGAACTGCGTGATCCGGAGATAGCCGATCCGGTTCGCCGCGCAGCCGATGGCTTTTACGGAAGAGACCGCGATGACTGCACGCTCGATTTCCACATCTTTGGTTGAATCGTCGGAACGCCGATAAATTTTCAGTTTCACTTTCGTCCCGACTGGTCCTTTCATCATTTTTACGCACTCGTCCAGAAACATCATCCGCGTATTTTTGCCGTTGATTTCCAGAATCATGTCGCCGCTTCGAAGACCCGATTTCGCCGCAGGTCCATCCTCCATCACTGAGACAATCTCCAAAGCATCTTCTCGCGATGTAATCACGATCCCGATCCCCGGAAATTTCCCCATGCTGTCCTCCACCGTATTCTTGAAGGCTTCCGGTTCCTCGTAGGCGCTGAACGGATCCAGCTCCTGCATCATGCCCCGCAGCGCCGCCCGGAGAAGGTTTTCGTAAGAGATTTTTTCCTGATCCACATACTTCGCTCGCAGAAGCATCAGCGATTCCATGAAAACTGACAGGTTTTTGTAGGGAAGTTCCTCCGCCGGACTTTTTCCCTCAGGGTTTTCCCCTCCATGAACGGCTCCTCCAGAAAGAACAAGAAGTAGTGTTATTAGAAAAATTCGGCGTTTCATCTCATCTCTCCGATTGGGTGTCTCTTTCGGCTTGGTTTTGAAGTTTGGGGTCGTGTATCTGTTGTATATCTGTAATGTATCCGTTTTCTTTTTAGATTTCGTCCTGCGGACGACCAGCTTCTTCAGCTGGACCGAAGCAGGTCACGGACCTGCACCTTGTTATTTTTGTTCGCTGCGCGTTTATTTGCTCTTTTGTTGTTTCGTCCTGCAGACGACCAGCTTCTTCAGCTGGACCGAAGCAGGTCACGGACCTGCACCTTATTATTTTTTTCGCTGCGCTCTATTTTTTGCGGACCTGCTGAAAAAAGTCTCGAATTAATCTTCGGCATTCCTCCTCCAGAATTCCTCCGGTCACCTGCACCCGATGAAGCATTCCCGGAAAACCTGTGACATTCAGAGCGGATCCGGCACAGCCGGAACGCGGATCCGGCATTCCGTAAACAACGCGATCCACTCGCGTATTCACCAGAGCACCGGCACACATTGCACAAGGTTCTTTGGTGACATAAATTGTCACACCGTCCAGCCGCCAGTCGCCCACGGCAACGGCAGCCGCAGTCATTGCCAGCAGTTCCGCGTGAGCGGTACCGTCTTTTAATGTTTCGACCTGATTCCAGCCCTTGGCAATAATTCGGCCCTCTTTCACGGCAACCGCACCGATCGGAACTTCCCCCCGTTCGCCCGCCATTTCCGCAAGACGCAATGCCGCCCGCATGAAATCTTCATCGCTCCGGCTCGGCACCGCCGAAGCGGAATCTGTATCAAAGCAGCTCAAGGATTATTTTTCCTGTTTCAGATCGGAACTGATCCGCATCGAACAGAAATCGGGTCCGCACATTGTACAGTATTTTGTTCCATGCTGATTCTTGGCATTGGCGGCCTCGAGCGCCTGTTTCCGGTATTCACGGGCGCGATCGGGATCCAGAGCGAGATCGAACTGTTTTTCCCAGTCGAATTCAGCACGGGCGCGACCGATGGCGTTGTCACGATCGATTGCTCCGGGCTTGCCGAGCGCGACATCAGCAGCGTGTGCGGCGATCCGGAATGCAACACAGCCGTTGCGCACATCCTCCGCCTCGGGCAAACCGATGTGTTCTTTCGGAGTGACATAGCAGAGCATCGCGGCCCCGTAATACGCTCCTGCCGTTCCGCCGATGGATGCGACAATATGATCGTAACCGGGAGCACAGTCGATGACAACCGGACCGAGAATATAGAATGGAGCGTCGCCGCAGACTTCCCGTTCGCGTTTCATGTTCATTTCGATCTGATGGAAGGGGACATGACCGGGGCCCTCGACCATAGCCTGCACACCGGCGGCGCGACAGCGTTTCACGAGTTCACCGAGCACATCCAGTTCTGCGAACTGTGCCTCGTCGCTGGCATCGGCAAGACATCCCGGACGGAGACCGTCGCCCAGAGAAAGCGTCACATCGTACTGGAGACAGATGTCCAGAATGTCGTCGAAACGGGTATAGATCGGATTTTCCTTGTCGTAACGTTTCATCCACTGCGCCATCAGGGAGCCGCCGCGGCTGACGATTCCCAGCACGCGCTTGAGCGCAATGGGGATATGCCGCTGAAGAAGTCCGGCGTGGATTGTCATATAATCGACACCCTGTTTTGCCTGGGAAAGGATGGTGTCGAGAATGGTTGTTTCGTCGAAATGGTCTGCGCCGTGTTTGGCGATGACCTCGTAGATCGGCACGGTTCCGACCGGAATCGGGCTGGCTTCGATGATGGAGGAGCGGATGAAATCGATATCTCCGCCGGTACTGAGATCCATCACGGTATCGGCTCCGTAGCGGATTGCCTGCTGGAGTTTCCGCTTCTCCGCCTGCGGACAGCTCGACATGGCGGAATTGCCGATATTGGCGTTGATTTTGCAGAGAAGTTCGCGGCCGATTCCCATCGGGTCCAGATTTTTATGATTGATGTTGGCGGGAATGACGATGCGCCCATCCGCAACACGTTCCAGAATGAATTCAACGTCGCGATGTTCCTTTTCGGCGACGGCTTTGATCTGCGGTGTGACAATCCCTTCGCGGGCCTGAAGCATTTGGGTTTTCAAAACAAGTTCTCCAATAGTTCGATGTTCTTCGCGATCGCGCCGCTGTGGGCCGTGATTGCCTCGTGCGCGCGGCGACCGAGTTTATTTCTCAATTCATGATCCGATGCCAGCATATAGAGGGCCTTGTCGAGTTCGCCGTCGGTTTCGACGGTCAGAACGGCATCGGCTTTTTTCAGGATCTCCATGGCCTGACGGAAATTCCGCAGTTCGCGGCCGGAAATGATCGCTTTGCCTAGCACGGCAGGTTCGATGATATTCTGTCCTTCGTTGTTGCCTGCAAGGGTTTTGCCCATGATGACGATATCGGATGCGGCAATGAATCCCATTAGTTCGCCGGTGGTATCTGCGAGGAGGCAGTCCACATAGTGTTCCGGTTTCGGTCCGGTTGTCCGACGGAAATAGCGGATTCCTTTTCCCCGGAGCATCTCAGCCAGTTCTGCGCCGCGCTCTGCGTGACGCGGAACGATGATCAGGACGGAATCCGGCAGTTTCTGCTTGAGACGGAGGAAGGCGTCGGCGATCATTTTCTCTTCGTCCGGATGGGTGCTCGCCGCAATGATGACTGGGCCTGCGGAGGGGGCGAAGACCGATGAAAGATCCGGAAGTTTGAAATTCTCTGGAGCCCGCTGATCGAATTTGATGTTTCCTCCGACCACAATCCGGTCGGCCATATCGGGGGCAACGGCTTCAAAGCGTTCGCGGTCCGCGACGGTCTGAACGCAGATCGCATCAAAATTGCGGATCACGGGAGCAAAGAAGCAGCGGAAACGTTTGTATCCGCGCATGGAACGGTCGGACATCCGGGCATTGACCAGAGCGGTTTTCAGTCCGCGCTGTTTAGCGGTCCGGATGAGGTTCGGCCAGATTTCGGTTTCGAACACGACCAGTCCGGAAGGTTGAATCAGGTTGTAGGTTTTCCGGACAAACGGCAGAAAATCTATCGGGCAGAAGATGACTTCTACGCCTTCCGGGACTTTTTTCTGCGCGATTTCCTGAGCGGTTGTCGTGGAAGTCGAGAGCACAAAGCGGCGGTTCGGATTCACCTTGCGCCATGCGAATATGGCGGTCAGGGCCAGATTGGTCTCGCCTACGCTTACAGCATGCAGCCAGATCGGATGATCCAGCGCTTTCAGACGTGCTTTCTTCTCTTCCGTAAAAACAGCGAACCGTTCCGGATAGTTCCGTTTCGTTCCCGGACGGCGGATCAGTTTCATGATTAATCCCGGCAGGAAAAACAGAAATACCAGGGGAAAAAACAGATTATAGAAAAAAAGAAACAACTTGCACCTTCCAATTTCAAAAAGTTTTTCTAATAAGGTAATCCGTTTTGCTGATTTTTCCAGACGGGAAGTGAAAAAAGTTTTCCCCTCTTCTCCGCTCTTTCCTTGATGTTTCCTGCAGTGTCTCCGCCTTTTTCAAGGATCTGCGATTGTTTCGAACGGGAAGAAAACCCCCGGTTTTTTCGAATCCGGTCTTGAAAAACAGCGGATTGAAATTATCATTAACCAAATATTCAGCAAATACAGTTGCTATGGTAAAAGGAAACGTAAAAAGAAAGGAGGCTGACTCTCAAA
>CAJKAR010000024.1 GCA_905197955.1 uncultured Lentisphaeria bacterium
AACTTTCAGCTGACTTTTTTCAAGTGATTTTAATTTTTTATTTTGAAATTACCTCTTTATATTTTTTTTTGGAAGAATATGGCTGATTTTTGTTAAAACGGGTAAAAGATGAAAAAAAAACGCGTTTTTCCTCTGGAAACAAACAAGATATACTTGATTTTTGCTTTGGAATGGTTTATATAGTAAGGTGTGTATTCTAATGTGAAACATTGCCTTGTCGTAGGAGGTCTAAACGATGGCGAACAACATTTATATTTGGAGTACGGATTCTAGCCTTTGGGAATCTAGTGGTGCGGATATTATTTATCTCGCTACGACTCCCGGTGCAAACGGGGATGCTGGAGGGCAGAGTAAGAATATAGTTGGTAATAACCAAACTTTGCAAAGTGCTCCTCTAAAAGATGCTTTGCTTGACATTGGTTCAGATAATCTCGTAACTCTTGCTGGTAATTATACCGGAGCTGATAGCAGAACTCCCTATAATCTTAATTATACAGCAAAACTTACACTGAAGGAAATTTCCGGAGTCCGGTTCAGTACGGGCGGTAAGCTGAATTTTTCTTCGCAGACCGGTGGTCCGCATACAACCGCAGATGATGGATCCGCACTGAACGACCGGAATATCAAAGTCAATGTCGTTGCAGATAATGATGCCTTTGCTCAAGGCAGTTCCACTGCGTTTGGAACCACTCAGAATTTGTCAACCAATGGTTTCCTCTCCTTGGCTGGGACGCTGACCGTGACAGGAGATGCTTCCGCCTCTGTCAATGTCGCCAGCAGAGGTAATATCGCCGGTCTTACGGATGACAAGGACAACTGGATAAACAATGCTTCCTCCAATATCCTGAATGCCTCTGCATACAAGGCCGAAAATTTTTATATTACCAATAATTTTACAGGTACTATCACCGCGGATGCCAGACTCAAGGTAACCTCCACCGTGGGCGCAACAGCAAATTCGAATACCGTTCAGGCTCATGGCGTGTGGGGGATTTCCTCCGTAAAAAGTGATGGCTACTGGGGCAAGAAGCTTGAAGACGGTTCTTATTATGGAACCATCGTTGCAACAGCGAATAATTCCAATATCAGAGCTTCTGTAACGGATACAAAACCCAACGAGGATGGTTCCTTCTCGGATAGTGCCGCAACCGCTACTGGAAATATAATCGGTGCTTACGGTATTCGCAGTGGTTCCGATGATCCCAATAATTATTCCGGTTCCATTACACTGGATTCTCATAACGGGTTGAATGGATACTATGGTTACAATGGTACCATTACCGTTACGGCTCTTAATAATACCTTCTATGCGAGGGCTCAGGGGGATGTCGCGTTGACATTCTCAGGAAATTCTGTGAAGGCTGTTGGTATGGCTTCAAACAGTCTTACGGTGAACGGAATGTTCCTGGGGGAAATTTCTGCGACTGTCGATAATACATCTTTTAATCTGAGTGGTGGAGACAGCGCAAAATGGAGCGTGACCAACAACGATGTGCTTGCTGCCGGTATTTATACATCGACTCTGGTTGGTAATAATACCTTTGCCGGAAACATTCAGGTTACGAATACAGATTTCTATTTGAGTGCAAGAGGTCCGTCCAAAGATTATACCTTTGCAAGAGCTTATGGTATTTATGCTTCGGATATCACGATCAATGGTTCGCAGTCGGGGGGGACTGCCGGGTCCCTGGGATATGCCAGCGGACTTCTGGCTTCCAACATTACTGTAACTACATCAATTTCTTCTGGAGTCGGAGGTTTGTCAGCAGCGGTCGGTATTAAGTCCGATACACTGACGGCAGAAGCGTTTACCGGGACGATTACAGTGAATTCCGGTTTGAGTGCTGTTCGCAATGTCGGTTTGGATGTTTCTGCATTTAAGAATGGAAATGATTCCATTTTTGATATGGTTGGATCCATTACTGTAAATGCTGGTGCTATAGGGATTTATCCTGTCATTGCAGGTATTATGACCCAGGACGCTATCAATATGCGTATTTCCGGAGACATCACCGTTCCGGTTATCTCCGGTGAGCGTGATAATGTTTTTGCTATTTACGCCGGAGACATCGCCGGCAGTTATACGCCTTCCGGACAGAATGACAATCTGACGATTGCCGCAGGAGCTGTCATTAATGGAGATATCGATCTTACGACAGGAACCAATTACATCACTGTGGACAGCAACGCCAGCATTACAGGCGATCTCCTTGCGACAAACGGTAACCTGAATCTTACGGTCCTGCTGAATCAGTATGGTTCCGTCGGAGGAGAGAATATCGCGACTGGAGATACTGCGATTATTCAGTCCCAGGGAAAAATGAAAGGAACAGCTGTCACCGGTCTTACAATCAACCTGAACAATGCGGAAGTCGGCAAGACTTACAAAATCATTGAGGGCGTTGATTGGGGACAAAATGGTGTTCCCAAAGAAATCGGATTCCTTTATAACAATACCTCTGCAGAACGGAAAAACGTGCTCGTTGGTGAGCACATTGTGGGAACTCTGACGGGCGGTGGTTCTACAATCACTTATGAGACCTGGATTGAGAACGGCGCTCTTTATGTTCAGGTTACAGATGGAACTCCGACCTCGGCGATTGCTCCCATTACAGGTTTCCAGGGGCAGGTTTCTGATGTTCCCGGTCAGTATCAGACGGTAACATTCTCCTGGGATGATCCAACAACATTCCTTGCAACCAATGCCAAATATGAGTTTGAATATCGCATCGGTACGTTGACGGAATCCGGTGACTACGAATGGACAAATTCCATCGTTGTCATGCTGAGTAACTCTGCCCGCTCTTATAACGTATATAACGTTCAGGAAAATCAGATTGTCGAAGCACGGGTTCGTGTCAATCAGAGTTCCGGAGCCTATTATTCCGACTGGACCTCTGCGGAACAGATCGGCGGTGAGCTGGCTCAGGTTCCTCTGAGCGTAGGAAAAGTGACAGACGGAAATACTTACTTCCTTGATGGTAATACTCAGGGTGCAACAAGCACGACTATGGATTTCGGCTGGGAGGATGTCTCAGGCGACTGTTCCAATGGACTGCAGTATTATGAAATGCAGTATTTCGTTGCAAAAGAAGATATCGCAAAAGAGGACTGGGCTGAACTGTGGACAAAACTGGAAACGCTTGATCCTTCCTATAGCGCTTCCTGGGGAGTCGATGGAACTCAAATAACCCTTTCCAACGGGCATACTTACACCATCTTCGAACATACCAGCAAGACGACGACAATCAATCACATGCTCGTTTCCCGTATGAATGATGGTCAGTATGTTTACTGGCGTGTGCAGGCGGTCGATAATAAGGACAATGCCGGCGGCTGGACGGATGGCGAGCGCTTCCTCGTCGAGACCCGCGATACGGAGGCTCCTGTACTGAATGATCCGAAGCCTTCCATGGTGACTGACAATTATCCGGTTTACAATCCGGTTTGGGATCCGGTTACTCAGACGGCTTCCTCTACCGTGAATATCTCCTTGCAGTGGACTTATAATGCAACGGATGATGTCTCCGGAGTGAACAAATATACCTGGCACTATCGTCTGAAAGGTTCCAATGACGAATATAAGTCCATCTCATTTGAGGTGAGCGGCTATCAGTTCGGCGGAATAATGACAGAGGTGATCAACGGACTTGCTCCGGGAATCTATGAAGCCTATTTGACTGTCTTTGACAATGTCCTTAAAGAGTCCTCAGACCGTTATTCTATGGAATGGGTCCTGGATGTTGATGCTCCGACGATCAATATCGTGAACAATCCCTCTACTACGACAATCGATCTGAATGGATATCAGATTTGGACTGGCGAGTCTTTTGTAAACGTGGATCAGGAGACCATCAATCCGGGTGATATGATTGATAATGATGGACGCAAGGTTACAAACCTGCTTCAGAATGTCAGCATTACGATTAATGTCGCCGATATCGTTGACAGCGATTCCGGATTGTTCTACTTCAAACTCTGCTATGAAGTCGTAGCAGATGCCAGCACAGGTGCGACGACTTGGAAGTATCTGGATTCCACGGAAATCTCCTCCGGAATGACCACTTGGACCGTCAATGCAGATTTGAATGTCGCGGATTCCTACAAATGGATGTTTGTCGCCTATGACAAGGCGGGAAATGCGTCCGAATACTACTTTACTTCGGATGGGGATTCCACAGCTCCTGTTTTTGTGACGGATCCCACGTATGATTACACGATGAATCCTTCGGATTCTTCTCTGGCTGCCTATACCCTTCGCTGGGATGCCGCTGTGGATAATGGCAGTACTGTCAATACAGGTGTAGCGTATTACAGAATTATCTTTGATTCCAAGCTGGGGCTTGACGATGTTGTGATTGCCGCAGTGCCTGGACAGTCTACTTATTCCTATGATCTGAAGGATGCAACCGGCAACTGGATCTGGCTCCCGGCGGATACTACTTATCAGATTCGGATCGAAGCATACGACTGGCTTTACAATGTAATGCCTTCCGATGATGAAAAGAATAAACATATGACCTCTTCCGTGGTCAATATCGTTCCGGATAACGATGCGCCGGTATTCAACCCGACTATGAATTACCATGTCCACTACTCTGTGGTTGACGGCGCTTTGATTCAGAATGTCGATCTTACATGGACTTCTGCAGAGGATTCCGGAGCCGGTGTTAAAGGCTACTGGGTCATGTATCGGAAACAGGGCGAAAGCGAATGGAGCGAGCCCGTCTGGGCAGAACATTCCGCCGGAACTTCAAAACTGACTCTGACCGGCTTGCCGGATGGAAACTATGAATGGCAGATTTATGCCGTTGATAAACGCGGAAATGAATCGCCTCTCGTTTCCAGCACCTGGCAGAATGATACTCAGGCTCCCGTATTCGCGGAGGGTTCTTCCGGATCGCATGGGGATGTAAGTTTTGTCATCAACAATGTCGGCGGAGAAAGTTATGCTCAGATGCAGGTGACCATTTCCTGGACTCCTGCTGTGGATGCTCAGCAGACGGTTGGAAACGATAATCTCGTCGATCCTTCCGGCATTCAGGGCTATATCGTGGAATACCGCTACAAACTTCCGGGTGATGCTGACTTCGGTGCATGGTATTCTGTGAATTCAATAGATAATCTGATTACAGGAAATTCCATTACGCTGAATTCGGATAATCTGCTGCATAATTATGCCAATGCTACTTATGAGTGGCGGATTCAGGCGGTCGATAGAACCGGTAATATTTCCAGCTATCTGGAAGGCGATTCCGTGGAGGGTTGGACCGGCGATATAACCGCGCCGATCTTCACAAGTACGGATGTCACCGTTACGGTCGATTCGAACAATAATGTCACCATCGACTGGAAGGCCGCTGCTCAGGAAGATCCTGCTGTCACTCCGCAGACCGGTGTCAAAGAGTACATCTTTACGCTTCATAAGGAAGGGGATCCCGCAGATAAGACCTTTACGGTGACGCTGGATGATCCTAATCTGTCCAACTATACCTTCAGCAGCAGCTTCTGGGATAACTATGAGGATGGTACATATACATGGTCTCTGGTTGCCGTAGACTATGCCGGAAACGTATCTTCGGCTCTGACCGGTGATTCCTTCTTCATCGACCTGGATGCTCCGCATGGACCCGATGGCGGAGAAGGACATTTCACTTCTCTTCCGGCTCCGACGATCACTGTGGAATACAACTGGTTCCCGCAGCCCGGTATCGAAGGACCTGAGGATCCGGTTGAGGTTCGTGATCCGGCAAATATCACGATTACGTTTGATGCGTCGAATCATACCTATGAGGATATGACAGGGGTCTATTTCATCTATCAGATCTCTCTGGACAAAACCTTCCAGGATGACAGCAAGCTGGTATATAACACGCTTACAGAATCGGAATTCATTAACACCAATGTTTATGAAGGAGATCATCTGGTTCTGAGTACGGAAAATAACGGTATCACCCGGCTTGCCGGTTATGCTCCCGGAACAACCTTCTACTGGCGCGTGAAAGCGGTGGACGGAAGAGGTCATGAGGTCGCAAACTGGAGCCAGCAGATTACTCCGTTCCAGTTGAAGGACTCCGATGGAAATGATATTGTCGATATTTACACGGATCCGACAACTCCGGAAAATGTCAGCATAACAGTTGATGCGGATCCCAATTCTTCCGCGACACATCGGATTTCCTGGATCCCGTCAAGTGATACATTTGGAATTAAGGGATACAATATCGAAATCTCCAATAAGATGGAGACAACCTATCTCTATCTGCCTGCTGACGAGTTCTCCAGAGATGATCTGTACATCGGGGGGGCTGGACTTATTCTGAATTCCGGAACCTATCATTTCCGGGTTCAGGCAGTGGATGGTAGCGGCAGAACCAGTGATTGGAGTGAGAAAGTCTCTTATACGGTGTCGGAAGATGTCTACACCGGTGATGGAAGTTCCTCCGCTCTGGCGTATGTTCTGGACAATACAACGCCTGGAACCAATTATTATACCACCTCTGCAACCGGTGAAGTCGGGTTTGTGAATGACCAGAAGATCAACGGACTGTGGTATAAGTTCGATCTGCCGAACGAGGGTAAACTGGATATCAATGGAAGACCGCTTGGCGGAATTTTGAACCTTTCGGTTGCTTCCGCATCGACCCTGACAATCACAATCTGTGATGATATTGAAAAGAAAACCATTAAGAAGTTCACCGTCAAAGGCGGAACAAATGGCGTTTCCAATATTATCATCGATCCGGCAAAATACGGCGATCGCATCTATGTTTATGTCGAGGCCGGCAAGAATGTCACCCGGGCACAGTATACGATCAATGCCAATATCTCCTTCTTTGAGTCGCCGGACTACGACGAGCTCAAGACGAATCCGACTTCCATCAAGCTGAATTCCACCGATGGCGCGGCAACGGCCAGTGTTCAGGGATGGGTCGGATATCAGGACAAAGGCGATTACTACATGTTTACAGGGGATGCCGCCGCAACCGTTCAGGGTATCGATATCACCGGCGTGACCGGCAAATTGAAAGTTACCCTGTATGACAACGCATGGAAGAAGAAAGCTTCTGTTACAATTTCGGAGGATGCATACGGACTCTTCTCCGGTCAGCTGATTCCGGAGGTTTACTTCGTCGCGGTTGAAACAACAGACAGCGGAAAAGGAAAAGTAAACTCCTATTACAATCTGAATGTCTCGGAAAATTATCTGCCTGCGAATAAGCCTTCTTCCAATCCGGGCAATGTTGTCTCGCTGGATGCGAACGGATACTATGCTTCGACCGATGAGTGGGTCGGCTACGGGGATGCTGTGGACTACTACAGCTTCTCGACAACCCATGCCGGCGCTTTGAATGTTTCCATCAATGTCAAGCAGAATGCCACCTTGAAAGTCACTCTGTATCAGTTCGTGGATGGAAAACAGAAGAAGCTGAAGTCTGTTACGGTCAAGTCCACGACCAATAATACGAATCTCTTCAAGGATTATCTGGTCCCCGTCGGTGATTTCATGATTACGGTGGAATCCGGAGACAAGGGCAAAGGGAAACAGAATTCGTATTATGATCTGATGGTCAGCGATCAGTACAAGCACCCGGCTTCGCCGAACAGCAGCTTTGCTACGGCGGATCAGGGAACTCTGGTCGTGAACCAGCCGACAACCGCAGCCAATGATCTCTGGGTCGGTTATGGCGATCCGGTGGATTATTACGAGGTTAATGTGGCAGGAGACGGGGTCTTCAATCTGGGTGTTTACGATCTCTCGGCAAAGGTGAAAGTCTTTGTGTACGAGAAAGATGCCAATGGCGTTGCCGGTAAGAAGATCGCCACCGCGACTTTGAATGCCGGTACCAGCACCAACAGCGCATTCAAGAACAACCTGATGTTGACAGCCGGCAACTACTATGTCGTTGTCGAATCCGCTGACAAGAAGACTGCAAAGCAGGAAACCGCTTACAATCTGAACTTCAACGGAACCTATTTCACCAACGACAATCATCTCAATGACAATTCTGCATGGGATGTTGATACGGTTGCTCAAGCTCAGACTCTTGCGGCAAATGAAACCATTCAGCTCAGCGGCTGGGTCGGATTCAATGACGCTTCTGACTTCTTCCGCTTCGAACTGAACGGTTCCTCCATGGTGAGACTCGACTTCTCCAACTTCAATTCGACCAATCTGAAGTATGAGGTCAGATCCGTCGAAACGAATAAGAAGGTCTCCTTCGACCAGAACGGCATGTCCAAAGAACAGCTTTCGGGTGCCTACTATGTCGAAATTTCCACCAAGAACGAAAAGAAGTATTACAGCAATGATTACACTCTCGGAATTACCGCTGTGTAATTCCCGCATGTAAGAGCTTGCCATTCGCCGCATCTCGGCTGATTCCCGGGATGCGGTTTTTTTTCCTCTATCTGTTTCAGGAAAAATGCGCCTGAGGTTGTGGTGGGACACATTTGCTGTAATCATTCTCTCTTTTTCCAGGAAAAGCCGTTTTCTCCGCTTGCCTTTTTCATCTTGGAGCTGTACAGTTCCGGAAAACGAATGGAGTAGAGATGAATGTGGATATGTTTCCCGGAGAAGAGCTGCTGATCGCTGCGGAAAAAGGTGATCCGGAGGCTCTCGCACAACTGGATTCATCCGGGTTCCTGCTAAAGCCGGATGAGAATGCCGAAAACTTTGTGGAACGCATTCGGGCGATGCATTCCAGATTCCTTGATTTTCTGGGGAAGACATCCGGGGGAAAACCGTTTGAGATTTACCGCAATATTTTTATTTCGGAGGAGGAACGAATTTCGGATGAGATCATCGAAGAGGCGTCGCGGACGACGGAAGCTCTTTACGGGTTTTCCATCCGCTGGGTGCCCGGATATTTTGTGAGTCGCGGACTCGGATGCCTCTGGGGCGGATGCGCACTCTCCGATGATGAGCCGGATACCGTTCCCGTCTTCATTATCCGCAAACGGTTCCAGACGGCCCGGAAGTGGTTCGTGTACACGCGGGATGAACTGTTGTCTCATGAATTGTGCCATGCGGCAAGGGCTCCGCTTCATGATCGCGCTCTGGAGGAGCATTTCGCTTATGCCGGTTCCTGCAGCCGTCTGCGCCGCTACATGGGCAACTGTTTCCAGACGGATCGCGATGCGATTCTGTTTATTCTTCCGGTATTGCTTCTGCTGCTGGTGCAGGTCTTGATCAATGTTTTTTTCGTTCCGCTTCCGGCGTGGCCGTTCTGGATTCTGGCATTTGCATGGCCGGTCTATCTGCTGATTCGCAACGCCTGTCAGCGGAAACGTTATTTTGCGGCGGAAGAGAATGTGCGGAAATGCGGATTCCCGAATCCCGCATCGTTTCTGTTCCGTTGCACCAGTCCGGAAATTGAGGCGATTGCCGCAAAAACTCCGGAGGAACTGGAACAGTTTATACAGGAAAAAGCCGTTTCCGAACTGCGGATGCGGATTATGGTAAAACGATTCCGGAAAGGAGAAAATGAAAATGCCGACGATCCACGAAGTAACAGCCTATCTTGACGAAATCCTGAATTTGAAGGCCTTTGCCGCCGATGCTTCCAACAACGGGCTTCAGTTCGAAGGATCACAAAATGTGACCAAGGCCGTCTTCGGCGTCGATGGATGCAGCGGACTCTTTATGGATGCCGCCGATGCGGATGCCGATTTTGTTTTTGTTCATCACGGATTGAGCTGGGGCGGCAGCCTGAAACGCATTACCGGAGTGGATGCGGACCGGATCGCCATGCTTGCTTCCAACAATATTTCTCTCTATGCGGCGCATCTCCCGCTTGACGCGAATCCGGAATTCGGACACAACATTCTGCTGGCGCGGACACTCGGGTTGGAGAAAATTGAGCCGTTTGGAACCTACGATGGATATAAAATCGGATTCAGCGGCACTCTGAAGCGGCAGAAATCCGTGGAGGACGTCGCGGAGTTCCTGAACGAGAATCTGCCGTGCGAAGGCGATCTTTCCATTATCGGAGAATCCGGACGGAAAGTCAAACGGATCGGCATCATCTCCGGCGGCGGAGCGTTTCCCTCCCTGTTCAGCGAAATGAAAAAGGAAGGTGTGGAGTGTCTGGTTACAGGTGAATTCGGACATCAGTCCTATCACTATGCGCTGGAGACGGGAATTCCGGTCATTGCGCTCGGACACTACCGCAGCGAGATTCCCGGTGTTCTCGCCGTAAAGGAACTCGTGGAAGAGAAATTCGGCATTCCCTGCGCATTCGTCGATCTCCCGACCGGGTTCTGAGGCGGGGAATGACGCTCTCTCCTCCGGACGAAATCCTCGGTACCACTCTGTATTTCCCGCATGCGGAAACGCATCTGCATTCGATGCTCTCCGGATGCGGGATCGAAACGCGCAGGCATCCGGTTCTGTACAATAACAACGGACTGGAACGCGGGGAACATCCCTACTGCATCTGGCAGTATACCTTGGAAGGGGAGGGGGAGCTGACGCTCGAAGGACGCCTCTTCCGGATCCATCCCGGAGATGCCATGTGCCTGCTGATTCCGCAGGACCACCGATATCGTCTGCCGGAGGATTCTCCAAAGTGGAAGTTCATCTATCTGAGTCTCAGCGGCTCGGAGATTCTCCGGATCTGGAAGGAGATTTCCCGGCGTTTCGGACCTGTGGTGAAACTCCCGCTGGAACGTTCTAAAGCCATTGAACGTGCGTTTGATATCGTTTCCACGGCACAGAATAAAAAGGTGCGCAGTGCATATCATGCCTCCCAGCTGGCGTACTCGTTTGTGATGTCGTTTTACGAGGAGATCGAGATCCTGCGCTTTGCCGCATCGGAAGCGGGGTTTGTTCTGGATGCCGTCAAATTCTGCATGGATCATTACGCGGAGGGAATCACGGTCGATGACATCGCAGATGCGGCAGGTTACAGCCGCAGTCATTTCACCCGTATGTTTACCTCCGTGCAGGGGGTCTCCCCCGGACGCTATCTGCGGGAGGTGCGGCTGGGCAATGCCGCACGGATGCTTCAGCTGGAGTCGGGCAATGTGAAGGAAATCGCTCTCCGCTGCGGTTTCCCCGATGAAAGTTATTTCTGCAAAGCCTTTCGTCTCCGCTATGGAGTTACGCCCGATCTCTTCCGAAAGAAAAGATGAGTTTTGCATAAATCCCTCTTTACATTTCAGTCTTTGTACGGTATATTACGTAAAATATAACAGTGACAGGAGTGCCGGATACCGTGGAGAGAATATCAATATCAAGCAGTCTGGAGGATTATCTGGAGGCCATTGCCGAGATCATTGAGTCGCAGGGCCATGCCCACACGAAAGAGATCGCGGAAAAGTTAAATGTCAAAATGCCGTCCGTGACCAATGCCCTTCAGGCGCTGTCCTCCCGCGGCCTGATCCGCTATCAGTCCCACTCTCCTGTTTTCCTGACCGCTTCCGGAGCCGAGACCGCGGCGGTGATTCGTCATCGCCACAGCGTCCTGAAAAGTTTTTTCCAGGGGATCCTGAAGCTCGAAGAAAAAGAAGCCAACGATGCCGCATGCAAAGTGGAACATATCATCGGGGAAAAAGTGCTTTCCCGTTTTGTTCTGCTCTCCGAGGCGATTTCCAATCGGGAGGACTGCGCAGCCCTCCGCGATTATCTGCAGCAGACCCTTCCACAGATCTGCCCGGAAACCGATGACGATCTGATCTCCCTGGATAAATTGAAGGATGGTCAGTGCGGCGTGGTTGTGCGTGTGGCGGAAAATCTGCGCGGAATCAAAAAGTTCGCTGATCTTGGACTGGTCAGCGGAACTCTGCTGGAAATGGAAGGCTCCGCGCCGTTCGGCGATCTCCTGCGGATCAAGGTCATGGGAAGCAGTCTTTCTCTTCGCAGCAAGGATGCTTCACACATCTGGGTCCGGCTCGCCGAATGACGGATCCTGATGACGGCTCCATGGAATTTCTGATAACAGGCATGATACAATGAAACGCACTTTCAAGATCGCTCTCGCGGGAAATCCGAATTGCGGGAAAACGACTATCTTCAACATTCTGACCGGTACACATCAGCATGTCGGAAACTATTCCGGCGTAACGGTGGAGCGCAAGACCGGCATCTGCCGGATGGGGGATATCCGGATTGAAATTATTGATCTGCCCGGCATTTACGGACTTTCGTCCGCTTCCGCCGAGGAAAAAGTGGCATTCGCCGAACTCGTGAACGAGGAGATCGATCTGATTCTGAATGTCATTGATGCAGGCAATCCCCAGCGCAATCTCTATCTGACCACGCAGCTGGCGGAGCTCAACATCCCGATGATCCTGGTGTTCAATATGATTGATGATGCGCGGCGTCTCGGACTGGACTTCAATATTCCGATTCTGGAACGCTATTTCAGCGCTCCGATCGTGGAAGCGGTCGGTGCCACCGGGGAGGGGATCGATGAGCTGAAACGACTGCTCCTGAAAGTCCTCGGATCCACCGACACCCGTCCGCCGAAGCCGATTGATTACGGGGAGACGGCTATGCCTGTCATCCGGGAACTCTCTTCCGCGGTCGCCGCCATGGATCTTCCTCTGCTGAAACGTCTTCCGCCGCGCTATTTCGCCATCAAACTGCTGGAAAATGATGAATCCGTCCGCTCCATGCCTCAGCTGAAGCCGCTGCTCCCGCAGGTGGAGAAATGGAGGAAAGGAATTCAAAAACGTTATGGGGTCAGCGGGGAAACCTATATGACGGACTGCCGCTACGGAATGATTTCCGGAGCATGCAGGGAGGCTATCACAATGAAAGAGCAGTCCCGCCATCAGTTCTCCGAAGATATCGACCGGGTGGTGACAAACCGTTATCTCGGACTGCCGATCTTCTTCATTCTCATGTTCATCGTCTTTTTTCTGACCTTCCAGTGCTCGATTCCCCTGATGAATCTGATTGAACTCGGCTTCAAGTCTCTGGCGGATCTGATTAATCATCTGTGGCCGACTGGTCATCTGGAGTATGTGCGTTCCCTGATTACGGAGGGGATTATCGGCGGAGTCGGCGGAGTGCTGGTGTTTCTGCCGAACATTCTGATTCTGTTCCTGGCGATCGCGTTTCTGGAAGGAACCGGATATATGTCGCGCGTTGCTTTCGTGATGGATGGGTTCATGCATAAGTTCGGTCTTCACGGCAAGAGTTTCATTCCGATGCTGCTGGGATTCGGATGCAGTGTGCCGGCGATTATGGCAACAAGAACGATTGAATCGGAAAAGGATCGTCTGACAACGATTCTGGTCCTGCCGCTGATGAGCTGCGGGGCTCGTCTGCCGATTTATTCGCTGTTTATTCCCGCGTTTTTTGCGCCGCGCTATCAGGCGGTGATGATGTGGCTGATCTATTTCATCGGCGTGATTCTGGCGCTCTGCTGCGCGGGTATCCTGAAATCGACGATTTTCCGGAGCGATGACGAAGTGTTTGTCATGGAACTGCCGCCCTACCGCATGCCAACGGTGCGCAGTCTGCTGATCTATATGATGGAGCGGTCGACGATGTATCTGAAAAAGGCGGGAACATTTATTCTGGTTGCTTCTGTGATCATGTTCCTTTTCAATACCCTTCCGGAGAAGAAGGAGTATTCGAAGGATTATGCGGCTATGACGGAGCAGGTCGAGAACAATGCCTCGCTTTCCGCGGAACAGAAGCGGAAACAGATTTCGGTCTTCCAGGCGGAAAAGGAGAGCGAGCGTCTGCAATACTCCATTGCCGGGAGGATCGGACATGCTATGACGGTCGTGTTTCATCCGATCGGATTCGACTGGAAGGTCTGCTCCGCTCTGATCGGCGCGATCGCCGGTAAAGAACTGTTCGTTTCCCAGCTGGGAATTCTCAACTCGGTCGGCGAGGCGGAGGAGGATTCCTCTTCCCTGCGAGAGAAACTCAGGGAGCAGTATACGCCGCTGCAGGCCTTCTGCATTATGCTGTTCTGTCTGGTTTCAATGCCCTGCGTGGCAACGGTCGCCGTCGTGCGGCGCGAGACGAATTCCTGGGGATTGATGTTCGCCCAGATCATCGGGTTGACCCTTCTTGCTTATCTGCTTACTTTCATCGTCTATCAGATCGGTTCCCGCCTGTTCTGAACAATCGCCTGATTCCACTCGGAAGGGGGAAAATCAGGAGTCGGGGAGAGAGTATTCCCATGGATTTCAAGAGATGGGGATGTTTTGTCCAGATCCCTGGAAAAGGGGGAATCACTCTCTCATTTTGCCCTCAAGGCTGTTTTCCCAGATTGCGGAATCTGCTTGATTTCAGTCTGTACTGGATTGGCTGATTCCGGTTGGAACCGGAATCAGGAATTGCGGAAAGAAGATTTCCGTTTCAGAGTAATGATTTCTCCCGGCCGGAGTTCCAGAGTGTTGCCTCGCATGTTCCCTTTGGGCAGAGTGGTTTCTGCGAGAGAGCAACGGGTCCAGCTGGATCTCTTGTCCAGAGCGGCTGTAACGGATTTTGTGAAATCCGGATTGTAGAAGCGAAGAATCGGCAGATCGCGTTCCTCTGCCCGCTTCCAGGCGGAAAAGACGACATCTCCATGAATCTCCAGCAGGGAGTCTTCTACTGGAAGACGCTTCGCGCCGGAAGGCAGCGGACGGAAAAAGAGTTCCGAAAGCTCCGTTTCCTGAACACAGGGGCGTCCGGATGTGAATTTCCGTTCATTGGCGGAATCGAACGCCACCGCGGAAGGCAGAATAAATTTCCGAAACTCCGTTTCCAGTTCTGCAAGCGAGGCCTCTCCCGGCCGGATTGCCAGGCGGAAACGATGAGTTCCAATCAGATTTGCTTCCTTTGCTTCCCATTCGCGAGCTTCCGCAATCAGCGGACTCTGGTTGGGATAGTCGGAATTGGTGATTCTGCCGACACAGCGCAAAAGAGTCAGCGCAATAGTTCCATCTGTGTTGTGCTGGTATTCGAACAGTCCGTGGTTGAACACGGAAAGATCGGCAACCCGGATGACTCCGCTGTTCGGATTGCCCCGCGGATTGCCGTCACAGATCCGGGTTTCGAATCCGAAGGGAACCGAGGCAAAAGATTGATCGGTCTGGCTTCCGGTGCGGAAGATCATCCGCAGGCGGTGCGCTTCCGAACGGTTGTCCGCTTCGACTTCCACGGAGAGATGCCGGGAATGACGCTTCAGAGAGTAGCGGACCGTCAGGCTGTTTTCCATTTCTTCGCCGGAACGTCGTTTGTGTTCGAAGTCATAGGTGCGCGGAAGAAGAAAGCGGTAACGGACTTCCACGCAGTCCGTTTTATGGGTCACGGTGATCCGGCTGCGGGAAGGTATGTCGATAGCCGCATCCTCCGGCGCAGGAAAGAAATTGTAGGTGTGTCCGATATCCGCCTCGTCCTGAAACGTCACCAGATCCGAATAGGATCGGTTCGTTCTGCGGTCTTTCAAGGTCAACTTTCCTTTCCGGTCCACATGGAACTCAAGGAATTCGTTTTGCAGGGTGCACTTCCCATCGAACGGGAGAAGTTTGCCGCGGCACGGACGGACCGTGAAAATACGATAGCCCATCGGAGGCAGATTTTCCGCCGAAAAACGGATCGTGAATTTGCGGCAGGGGGTCTTGCCCGGCAGATTGATCGCCGGATAACTTGTCCTTGCACGAAGTTCCACGGAAAGCGTTTCAAAGGCGACCGCTTTTTCGGCAGGATCAAACAGTTCAAAGGCTTCCACCGCTTCCTCCAGGGGAAAGTCCAGTTCGGCAGTGAGTTCTTCGGTGGAGGGGCGGGGCGAAGGATTGAAGACCGCAAGCAGGTACTCTTCGGGCGAGAAGGCAGAGCGGTCAAGACGCTCGAAGAAATGACGGAAGATACGCTGTTCGAGTCCATCGGTCAGATCCGCAAGACGCGCAAACCGGTTCAGGTCATCCGCATGGACTCTGGGCGTGCTGCATCCGCAGATGGAGTCGTGCGGATGGTTTTGCAGCAGGAGTTTCCAGGCATGACGCAGAAAGGCGGTCTCATAGAGACTCCAGTCTTCCGCCGCGATTGCAAGCATGACGCTCAGAGGTTCCAGTCTCCACTCCAGCTCCGCCTGCGCACGGACATTGGCGATCTTCAGCGGAACCCATGAGGAAAGTGTTCCTGGAAGGAGAAAGGAAAAGTCGCAGTTCCTCATTTCGTCGGTGACGACAGGGAGGGAATCCGCTTCCGTTTTGATCCCGTCGAAGAAGGCTCGGAGCGTCGATTGCCGGAAGCCCGGCAGATGTTTCAGCACTTCCGGCAGATCCTCCTGCGCTTCCAGATGATCCACCCCGTTCATCAGAAGGCGGTGTGAGGTGGCGGCTTCTTCGTTTTGGCTTTCGATGGCATAGTTTGCGAAGCGCGCCGCCCGTTCCGGATCCGGCGAGAGACGCTGGAGATTGTTGTACCAGCGGCTCAGGAAGGAGGCCAGAACAGTGGAGCCATCGGGACTTTTCCAGTGAAATTCATTTTTTGTATGGCGATCGAAGCCGCGTCCGAAGACGCAGCTGTCGATTCCGAATCCGGCGAGGATCTGGGGAAGCTGGCGGATCAGTCCGAACTGATCCGGAGCGTAGCCGACATCGCCGCATTTGCCGAATTCCCTTGCAATTCTCCGTCCTGTCAGCAGATTGCGGATGGTGGCTTCTCCGCTGGTCAGGAAAAAGTCGTTCTGCACATACCACGGGCCGACCCGCAGATTGCCTTTCCGAATGTAGTGTTTCAGAATGGCGCGTTTTTCCGGCCGGATCTCCAGATAGTCTTCCAGACAGATCGTCTGCGCATCCAGTTCAAAGATGTAGTCCGGATATGCGCGGAAGATGTCCAGCAGATGATCAATAAGATCGGTCAGGCGCAGACGGAACTGCTCGAACGGCTGATACCATTCGCGGTCCCAGTGCGTGTGGGAGATGACATGGAGATGCAGGTTTTCGTTTTTCATTTCTATACTGTTATTTTGCTTTCGGTGTAGGTGATGCTGTGATTCGGGCCGCAGGAATCCAGAAGTCGCTGTAACTGCAGGAATCCCATTTCGGAGCGGTCCATGGCCCGCGCGGATTGTCCTCCAGACGCTTCAGCGCCCAGATCATCCAGCCGACATCCTCTTTGGCAAAGAGTGTCAACATGCCCGCAATGAACATGCGGCAGACCGTTTCCGTCTTGCTCCAGTGCGTTGCCCCGAACTCGGTGCAGAGAACCGGAACGTTGTATTTATCGCGGAAGGTTGTGATCGATTTTGCCACTTCCCACGGATGATTGTCGTCGGGATAGTCGTGGAAGGTGAACGCCACGTTGTTGTAAGGCGCATCGACCGTTGTGGCTACCGGACCCCAGGTCTTTTCCATGGCGCGTGCGTGGGACCAGTCCGAGTTGCCGACCAGGATCGCATGGCGCTGATCCACTGCGCGAATCGCTTTGAGACAGCGTGTGTACCACATCCGGGTCGCTTCCGGAGAGATGTCATGGGGTTCATTCAGGAGTTCGTAGCCCAGAACAGTCGGTTCGTTTTTGAAGAATTCGGCAACCTTGACCCAGCGGCGGATCCATTCCTGAAATCCGGCATCGCTCCAGCGGGGAACACTCTGGGACTGACGGGCTTTGGCTTCGTCGATTTTTGCCGTGAAATAGCCGTGGTCGTCGAGAATGACATACATGTTGTGCCGTTTCGCCGCCAGAACCACCGGCAGAATGAAGTCCCGGATGTGTTCTTCAATCTCAAGAGGCGCCTTTTCGTTGTTGTTGAAAAAGCGGGTGTAGAACGAAAGACGAATCGTGTTCAGATGTCTGGCCTTGCAGAATTTCATGACTTCTTCGTCCTGAGCCGGAATGATGACATCGCGGCAGTAGCCGATTCCGACCGGAATGAACTTCTGTTCCCCGTCTCTGCTGAGCGGCGAGGTCATGAAATGGCGTCCCTTGACCCGGATCCATGCAAATTCGTCGTCCGCCCGGTACCCGAACAGGGAAAGAGGAATGGAGGTTTCCGCCGAATTCTTTCCGCTTCCGATCTGCGCATATGCCGTGTTCCATTGCCCCTCCGAGACGGGGGGACGTTTCCAGACAAGTTCGTATTTGCCGTTCTTGCTGCGGATCGTTTTCGACTGAACTTTCCCTTCTGCATTGCGGATACTGACAGTAACCTCTGTTTCCGGAGTTGCTGTCGTGCCGCGGAAGGTGATTTCCTTCTGAATCTTTGTAGGATACTCGTCGGCTTTCAGGGTGACTTTTCTAGGTTTGGCAATTTCAATTTTTCGGATTTCCACTCTGCTGGGATCCGGGGTGAACTGAAGATCCAGAGCGGTCAGTTTTTTCCCGCGGGATTCGGGCATGGGAAGAATCACTTCCTGAAACTCTTTTTTCCCTTTGATTGCGTATTCCGGCAGATTGCCGCCGCCGTTCCAGCGTGTGCGGATGGAAACATCTTTTTCTGTCTTGAGTTCAAGAACAAGGGCGTCATCCGGAGCCGGATTGCCGTCAAGATTCTGATGGAAACGGATCAGTCCCCGCAGAAAGAGATTGACCGGCGTTTTTTCCCGTTTCAAAATGAGCTTCTCGCCCTGTTTCTGAAACGAGGCCCCGTCTGCACCGTGAATGGAGATTTTTCCTTTTTCGGGCATGAGGGATCCTCCGCTGAGGGTCAGGGTTGTAACTGCGGCAGCGCAGAGTATGAGAGTTTTGTTCATCGGAATAAGGTCTCCGTTTTTCTGCTTTGAAACTGATTATTTGTGAACGTTGTAGTACCAGCCGAGAGAACCGTTTTTCCCTGCTCCCATGAAGGCTTGTTTTTTCCAGTCGGCATGACCGTCCACCCATAGGATATTGAGTCCGCCGCTATGACGCCGTGAGATTCTTTTGTCAAGCGGATCCCCGTTGCGCAAGGCCAGAAGACAGCTGTAATCTGCATGATTGCTGCCGAAATCCCACTGCGCAATATCCACAGTATCGCCGACCAGAGCACTCTCTGAATTTAATTTTTTCAGATCTTTATAGGAGTTCCGTTTAATTTCCGTACTGGAAATGCCATAGCTGATGTTGTCGTTCCATCCGAGTCCGCCGAACTGTCCCGGATAAGTTTTCATACGACCGGCACAGCTTGCACTGACCCCATTGAATCCATCACACCCGAAAACGCTTCCGGCCCCATATTTTTTGGATTTGAGTGTTGCATCAAAAGAATCTTCTTTCTTCAATCCGCAGTATTGAGCAAGTTCATATTTCCAGTTGCCCGGGGTTCCATTGTTTTTTCCCGCAGGGAGCCACTCATCGAAATCTGCCGCATACTGAGCTACTCCAAGTCCGATCTGCTTCAGGTTGGAAAGGCATTTGGCCGACTGCGCCTTGCTTCTTGCCTGATTCAGCGCCGGCAGAAGCAGCGCTGCAAGAATCGCGATAATTGCAATTACCACCAGAAGCTCTATGAGTGTGAAATGCCTGGAACCGGAAGTTGATTTCATTTTCCATCTCCTCATTTTTTTATTTCTTTCTCTATTCTCTCTTTGCTGCTGGAGTTCTGGAACAGACTCTTTGCAGAAATTCTGCTTTCTATCTCTGTTCCATTCTCTCTACTGATTCATTCCCATTGGGATGATGGATCAGGTATGCGCCTGTTTTCATTTTCATAAAGAACTGGCGCGTTATTTTTTATCTTTTGCTTCTCTCGTGTAAATCATAATTAATTATAGCAAATTTTTGAAAAAAGTCAAGTCTGGAAAAGATATTTTGCTGGATTTCTCCATGCTTTTCGGACCTGATGGTGGAATCTCCTTTCATGAAATGTTTGTGGTTCGGATCAGAGCCCCGATGTCTGAGGAGACATCGGGGAAGAGAAAATTGTCTTTTATTTTGCCTTGGGGAAGGGGGTTGCCATGATTTTTGCCGCAGGCACCCACATGTCGCTGTAAGGACAGGAATCGTAACGGGGAGGATTGATTCCTGTTTTGTCCACCTGGTTGTACGGGGCGCGGGGATTGTCTTCGAGACGTTTCAGAGCCCAGATCATCCATCCGACATTCTGTCTGGCAAACATGGTCAGCATTCCTGCGATGAAGCTTCGGCAGACCGTTTCGCTTTTATTCCAGTGGGTTGCCCCGAATTCCGTGCAGATCACAGGCACATTGTGCTTTTTCTGGAACGCGGCAATGTGGTCCGAAACGATCCACGGATGGTTGTCTTCCGGATAATCGTGGAAGGAGAACACAACATTGTTATAGGGGGCGTCGACCGTGGAAGCCGTCGGTCCCCATGTCTTTTCCAGAGCGCGTGAGTGGGACCAGTCCGCCGTGCCGACCAGAATGATGTGCCGCTGATCAACCTTGCGAATTGCTTTGAGGCAGCGTGTGTACCATTTTCTGGTATCTTCAGGAGCGATATCATGCGGTTCATTCAGAAGTTCGTAGCCGAGAACATTCGGTTCATCCTTGAAAAACTCCGCAACTTTGACCCAGCAGCGGATCCACTCTGCAAATCCGGCCTCGTTCCACCGGGGAACTTTCTGGGCCTGACGGGCTTTGGCTTCATCAATTTTTGCCGTGAAATAGCCGTGATCGTCCAGTATGACATACATATTGTGACGTTTTGCCGCCTGCACCACCGGAAGAATAAAATCCCGGATGTGCTCTTCGATTTCAAGCGGTTCCGTATCGCGGTTGTTGAAGAAACGAGTGTAGAAGGGGAGACGGATGGTGTTCAGATTCCGCTCTTTGCAGAACTTCATGACTTCCTCGTCCTGGGCAGGGATAATGACATCGCGGGCGTATCCAATCCCGACCGGGACAAAAATCTGTTCTCCGTCCTTGCTTTCCGGCGAGGTGACAATATGTCTGCCTTTGACTTTGAGCCATGCGGACCGGTCATCCGCCCGATAGCCGAAGAGCTGGAGAGGAATGGAGGTATCCGCCGAACTTTTCCCATCATTGATCTGAGCGTAAGCCGTGTTCCATTTTCCGATATTGACGGGCGGACGTTTCCAGACCAGTTCGAATTTCCCGTCTTTGCTGCGCACCTTTCTGGATTTGACTTCTCCGCGGGAATTGCGGATGCTGATGACAACATCTGCTTCCGGAAGAGCCGTCGTTCCGCGGAAAACAGCCTCATTTTGAACCTTGCAGGGATTTCCTTCCATCCGGAGAGTGATCTTTTTCGGTTTTTCAATCGCCAGTTTCCGAATTTCGACAGAAGCCGGTTCCGGTGTAAACTGCAGTTCCAGAGTAGTCAGTTTTTTCCCTCTGGCATCCGGCAGGGGCAGAACGATTTCCTGGAAACCGTCTTTTGCTTTTACCGGCATATCCGGAGTATGACACATTCGTTTATCGTCTTTGCGCCAGCGGGTCCGCAGAGAGAGGTCCTTGTCTGTTTTCAGCTCAATGACAAGCGCGTCATCCGGAGCAAAATCGCTGGAGAGAGGACGCTGGAACCGGACCATGCCACGCAGAAAAAGCTGAATGCCGGGCTTTTCCCGTTTCAGAATTAAAGTATCTCCTTTGGCGCGAAATGTGGCTCTGTCGGAGCCCGCAATGCTGATTTTGCCTTTTTCTGGCATCAGAGATCCCCCGCTGAGCGACAGGGCCGTCAACGCTGCAATGCAGGTGATGAGTGTTGTCTTCATAAGAAATTCCTCTTTCTTTTCACGTTAATTATGTATGGTATAGTACCAGTATTTATAATTTCTTTTCATCGCCATTTCGAACTGTTTCTTCCAGCTGGCATGTCCGTCCGCCCAAAGAAGATTGAGTCCTCCGTTATGACGGCGCGAAACTCGTTTGTCAATACTTGCAACATCCGAATCGCTGCGTACATGCAGCAGAATTGCATAGTCTCCCCATCCGCTGAAGATCCATTGCGATGCATCAACGGTATCTCCGGCTAAAGCGCTTTCCGATGGCTGCCGGATCAGATCCTTGAATGATTTTCTCGAGTTGACATTGTAGCTGATATTGTCGTTCCATCCGAGTCCGCCGAAGCGCCCCGGATATTTTTTCAGCGTTCCGGCAAGGGCACTTCCTATCCCATTGAACCCGTCACATCCAAATACACTGCCAAATCCATATTTTACTGACTGCATGGCATCATCGTAAGATGCCTCCTTTTTGACTCCGCAATACTCTGACAGCTCATATTTCCATTGCCCAGCCATGCCACCGGCGTTTTTCCCCGCAGGAAGCCAGTCGGAAAAGTCGGATGCATACTGAATTAGTCCGATCCCGATCTGCTTCTGGTTGGAAAGACATTTCGCCGCTTGCGCTTTACTCCTCGTCTGATTCAATGCCGGAAGTAGAAGCGAAGCAAGAATAGCAATTATTGCAATAACAACTAGAAGCTCTATAAGAGTGAATTCTGACAAGATTGGTGCCTGCATTTTCCCGATTTGTTCTCTTCTCTCTTTCATTCCTCACCTCCAGATTTCATTCCTTTGGTCGGGCCATGACTTTTGCGAAGCACGAGTTTGTTTTCAAAAATATGGCTCTGCGCATGTCCGGAGGATTTTCCTGTTTTCAAAAGAGACATGGTGCACTGGCACATTTCATCAATAGGATGCTCAAATGTGGTCAGCGGAACAGGGAGCCATTTGGAATAAGGGGAGCCGCTGAAGCCGATTAAAGCAACATCGTCGGGAACACGAATCCCATAATCGCCAAGCCTGTACATTACCTCGGCAGCAAGAAGATCATTGCGGATAAACGCGGCTTTCACACCGTCTTTCCAGTAGAGATTTGCCAGATTTTCCGCGATGAGTCTTGGTATGTCGGCGGAAGGCGCTTCCACTTCCGGATAAAGTCCATGTACTGTCAGTCCGGCTTCGCGGAATGCGGCAAGCAGTTTATCGTTTCCCGGCAGCGGCATTCCGGTGTTCTGCCGGATCTCGTTCAGGGCGACGGACCGATGACCCGCCCGGACCAGAATGCCCGCGGCTTCCCGATACGATTTTTCACTGTCGAAACCAACCAGCTCAACTCCGTTGGAAAGATAGGTTTCCTCCCATTCTGAATTCAGAAAGTCAAATTTGAAGATGACCACCTTTTCGAGTCTGCTGAACAGGGGAAAGAGTTTTTCCGCATGAGTGAACTCTTCCTGTTCCGTGTTCGCATGAATCCAGATGAGTTTGCGGATTCCTTTGGCAATGAATTCGCTGACTCCTTCATAAAGGTGATCGGGTTCGACTCCGGTAATTTCCGAAAATCCGCAAAGCTTGCGGATCTCCTGCGTCAGAATTCCCAGCGATGCCGTCAGGTATTCCAGGTCAATGAATTTGCCGCAGTAGAGAATCCCGATGATTCCGTTGTCTTCCTTGCTCTTCAACTGGAGAGCGGAACGGGAACGGACATAGCCGGAGGATTCGAGATATTCGCGAACCCGTTTTTCCGTCGCTTCGGAAATTCTTAATTCGCGGGACCGGTTGTTCAGGACTGCGGAAACAACACGACGGCTCAGCTGAAGTTCTTCCGCCAGTTGCTTCATCGTGAGAAACTGAGTCATTTTCCGCCTCCTGTTTTTTATTTTTTAGTTTTGCTTTACTCGTGAGAATCAATTTTAATTATAGCAACTTTTCCAGAAAAGTCAAGAGGAAAAAGTCTGTGTTTGTTTTGTTTTTTACGTTTTTTTGCAGAAAAATGCAAAAAATGCTTCTCACGAGAGAAATAAACCGATGCCAACTCCTTTTTTCGATTGTGCATCAGTGGGTTACAGATCAACCAGCGGACGGTTGTCCACCGATTTTGCGGCGTTTTCCCAGATGCGGTTGAGGTTCTGATAGACCGGATCGGAGGTGTCGAGTCCTTCGTCCGGCACCAGATTCTGAAGCGATCGGATGACTGTAACAGGGGTCAGGGTTTCCGGCGGAACTGCGATCTGATAGGCTTCGATATGGTCGTCCAGGATCACTTTGGAGAGCAGGCGGACGCAAGTCAGTTCATAAAGAATCATGCGTGTTGTCCGGACCGGGATTTCGAGTTTCCGAGAGATTTCCGCATCCGTCAGGGGTCTTGCCTTGGCAGCAAAAATGACGGCGCAGAGGCGGACAATCTTGATGGCATAGATATTCTTTCTGGCAAGACCCACATCTCCGTCTCCCGGTGTTCCCTCATAGGAACTGACGTTCTGGCAGGAGAAGGCAATTTCCGCACCTAGCAGTATGAACGTCCAGCTCATCTGCAGCCAGATCAGGAACAGGGGCAGGGCGGCGAAGCTGCCGTAGATGGCGTTGTATTTGGCAACCGTGTACTGGGCCGCCAGATAGAGGGTCTGGACAATGTAATAGAGCAGTCCGCCGATCAGTCCGCCCGTGAGTGCCGGCAGAATCTTCACCTTCGTATTCGGTATGAATATATAGATGAATGTAAAGACAAGCCATGTCATGATAAACGGCAGGGCTTTCGAGGAGAGAGCCAGAAGCACCATCATTGTTTCGGAAAGACCGGGGAAATCCTTGGCCATGGAACTGAGACGCATTGTCGCATAGACCGTGATTCCTGTTGAGGTGATGATCAGAAGGGGACAGAGCAGCACGATGGAGAGATAATCGCTGATTTTGCGTATGAGTGTCCGGCCGGTTTTGACTCCCCAGATGTCGTTGAGGGAATTTTCAATCTGCATCATGAGGCGGATTGTGATGAGCAGAAGGGCGATGGCACCGAAGCCTGCAATGATTCCGCCCTTTGCGGAATCGAGCATGGTGGAGGCAAATTCGATGATCTTGTCGGCCACTTCCGGCTTGTCGGCGAGAGAGTGCCGGAGCCAGTTTTCGAGTCTGGTATACAGTCCGAACCCTTTTGCAATCGCAAACGCCAGCGCGGCAACCGGAATGATGGAAAGCAGCGTGTAATACGTCAGCGCGGAGGCTCTCAGCATGCAGTTGTTTTTCATGAAATAACGGAAAGAAAGAATGACAATACGGGCTGTCTTGATCATTGCTCTTATGAAGAAGTTATGTTCGGCCAGCTTCATTGTCCATATTGTTGTCTTGAAAAATCGGATCATGGCGTCCCTCGTTTTTTGTTTGATTGCCTGTTCGGTACAATATATCACGAAATTGATTTTCCTGCAACTGTTTTTATTGTTCCGGGAAGCGGGTATGCGATTCGAATCCGGAGATTTGCTTCAGGTATTCGGGGATTGAAAGTTTATTCTTTTTTTCCTCTGCGATCTGTTTCCCTCTTACGGCGTCTCCGGCGATGAGCTCCAGGGCCATGCATGCCAGCAGTTTGGAGGAGAGCAGATAGGCCTGCTCCGGATTGGCGATCCGGAACTCCCGCGAGTGACAGGCTCCGGAGCATCCGGGAAAATAACCATGAAGCGAAGGAAGAATCATGCTCGGGTCTCTCATATCCGTACTGCCGGGGATAAACGTTTTTTTGATTTCGATCCGGGCTCCCGGAACGAGTTCATCCGCACAGCGGCGGTAGAGTTCGCAAAGGGCGTCGCTGTTTTTCAGGGGAGAGCAGCCGTGCCGCGTCGTGATTTCGCAGACGGCTCCGAGTGCGTAGGCGGATCCGTTCACTGCCCGGTCGAACAGCTCTCTGAGGTGACTCAGTTTTTCGAAGGAATCCGCTCGGAGCATGTAGGTCATGGAGGCTCGGTCCGGAACGGTGTTGACCGCATCGCCCGTATGGGTGACAAGTCCGTGAACGCGGATATGCGGTTCGGACTCCCAGCGATCCTTTGCTAGCGACAGCGCATGAAGCGCCAGATTCGCGGCACTCATGGCGTTGATCCCCTGATCCGGCGCTGCCGCATGCGAACTTTTCCCATAAAAAATGACATCTTTCAACAGATAGCCGTTGAAATCTGAAACAACAAAACTTTCACCGGCATGAAGCATCATGGCAATATCCACATCGTCAAAGACGCCGCATCGGATCAGTTCCGCTTTTCCGCTTGTGTATCGGATTTTGCCGGAGGAGCGGAGTTCCTCGGCATATTTCGGATCCAGCGACTCCTCTGCGGGAACTCCGATGAGAGCGATTCTGCCGGAACAGGAATCAAGAACGCCCGTGGCGGAGAGCCCTGTCGCAGCTCCGATCAGGGAGGTGATGTGCGCGTTGTGACCGCATGCGTGAACCGCTCCGGTGACAGGATCCGCTTCCGGATGCGACGGCAGAATCAGAGAATCCATCTCACCGAGCAGAGCCGTGACAGGGCCGGGTCGTCCGGTCTCCAGATCGGCCCGGAAGCCGGTGCAGGCAAGTCCACTGGAGACGGTCAGTCCGAGCTTTTCCAGTTTTTCCGCTGCCGCTTTCGCCGTCCGGAATTCCCGGTATCCCGGTTCCGGATGTTTCCAGATCTCCGTCCCGAATTCGATCAGTTCATCCCGATGGCGGTCAATCTCCCCGCAGACAAGCTCTTTGAGTTCCTTCAGATTCTTCATATCCCAAACACCCTTCCTGAAAATATTCCGCGTGGGGATACTATAAGATGCGGCCGAAGGAAAAGCAATCCCGGATAAAGAGATTGGAAGAAGGGGATCTGGATCAGCATCCCCTTCCGGAATGTAACTTCAGCCTTGGAAAAAAGAGCATGGCGATCCGATTGAACTTCCGCAGAAGATCCGTCTGAGTCCGCAGGGAAAACGAAGATTGCCAAGAAATGATTTTTTTCCTGCTTGCGCATGCGGAATTTTATGATATAGTATGGAACTGGTCGGTGCGGAGGCGGTTTTTCCATTGCACCGTGGAGCGATGCTTATCGGTTGACGCGACAGCGTTTTTGACTGGCATGAACGGAACTATTTTTTACTGGCGGAACGAACTGGAATGAAA
Organism: uncultured Lentisphaeria bacterium; assembly: GCA_905197955.1. Lineage (GTDB taxonomy): Bacteria > Verrucomicrobiota > Lentisphaeria > Victivallales > UBA1829 > UBA1829. Next base: position 26,722 of record CAJKAR010000024.1, read on the forward strand.
ATGTCTCTTGTAAGACGTCTGGCGCTGTTGTGCTCGACGGTTCTTCTTTGTCTGGCTCCGCTGGCGGATGCTTACGGAGCGTCGCCGCTGGAATCGATCAAATCCATCGGCGGGACATTGTCCGGGAAAAGCGTCGATGCCAGCGCCGATATCTACGAGTATGTCGGAGAGAATATCATTGCACGCGGCCACGTCGTAATCAAATTCAGAGATACGACCGTGACTGCCGACAAGGCAATCATCAATATCAATTCGCAGGATATCGAGGCCGCCGGAAATGTAACGTTCACGCGACGGCAGAAACGGACCAAAACGGTCGATTATCAGGAGTATCAGGATCTGCTCGACGATCCCACCTTGAAGGTCGAAGTCATTGAATATGTGACTTCCGCGATCGGGGTTCGGAAAATCAAGGTCTCGATCGAGAACATCACCGGCTACATGAAGGCCGACCGTATTTCCGGGAATTTGAATTCCGGACTGCTTCAGTTCAAGAATTTTGCGGTTCAGAACGGACCGATTTTCTGTGCGGCGTCCGAGGCGGAACGCGCCCCGGATGGAAAGATCACCGTCGAAAACGCCCGCCTGACAACCTGTGATTACATCATTGACGATCACGACCACTATTCCATCAGCGCTTCCAAAGCCGTTCTTTCCCCGCGGGAATACAACAGCGGCATCCAGAATTACAATCCGGACCACAGCGAACACAGTATCTGGGCTTATAACACCATGTTCCGGCTGTGGAACATTCCGGTGCTCTGGATTCCGGCACTCTACAAGCCGATGGAATCCGACAGTTTCGGTGTCGATATTGATTTCGGAAACTCCTCCGGATGGGGATATTTTGTGCGTGCGTCAAAAGGCTTTTCCGTGATTGACACAAAACAGATGCAGCTGAATGCGGCGGCGATTCTCAACTATTATTCCGACCGCGGTGTCGCTTACGGAGGCAAGATCAATTTTGTGACGGATTTCTCCCGGACGGAATTCTTTGCCGTCGGCATGCACGACCGTGATCCCTACAATATGTGGGATTATGACGATGAGGACAACAGCAGATGGTATAAAAACCATACCCGCATGAGAATTCCCAAGGACCGCTATGATGTGAAAATTACCAATTTGACTCATATCACGCCGAATCTGGACTTCCGCGGGCAGTTCGAAAAATACAGCGACTACAACTTCCTGGATGACTATTACACGGCTCGTTACGATCAGAATATTCAGCCGCCGACCTACGCCTCTCTGGAATATCAGATGGAGCGCGCTTCCGCCGCTCTGCTGACGACGATCCGGGTCAATTCGTTTGATACGGTCATGGAGCGTCTGCCGGAGGCCCGGTTCGATATGCCGAGACAGGAACTCTTCGGCGGACTCTACTATCAGAGCGAAACCTCCGCCGGATATTATCAGATGAAATGGCGCAAATTCGATATCCGTTCCAAATACGGCAAAATCAAGGATTATGCAAGCGCACGGTTTGATACGGTTCATTTTCTGTACTATCCGATCAACCTGGACTTCATCAACATCATTCCGCGTGCGGGCGGTCGCTTTACCGCGTATTCGAATACTTCCAAGCGGAAGATTTCCGACGATCAGCTGATGGATATGTTCGGAGCGGATTCCATTGATCAGCCGTTTTTCTCTGAAATGAAGCCGTTCACGAGTTTTCAGGATACGGGACGGGCGGATCTCCGCTTCATCGGAGAACTCGGTGTCGAGGCGAACACGAAGATTTACCGCACCTGGCAGAATGTCCGCAACTCCTTCCTTCAGCTCGACGGCCTGCGGCATGTCATGATGCCCTATGTGAACTACACCTACATTCCGGAGCCGACTCTGGATGAGGATAAGATTCTCTATTTTGATGATATCGACCGGATTCACAAACAGAATTTTGTCCGGGTTGGTTTGCAGAACACCTTGCAGACCCGTCGGGGATCTTACGGGTCCGAGGCGATTACCGAATGGGCGTCTTTGGATACCTACTGGGATTTCCATGCGGAGAAGCAGGGAATTTTCGGTCATATCGGCGATATCGGGACCAAACTCTCGCTGACGCCGTTTGACGGATTGACATTTACATCGGAACTGCTTTGGGATGTCGGACATAACAACAAGCATGATCAGGAGGCCACCCGTGCGTTCGGGCGTCAGGCGGGCCGGGTCGGCATGTCGAAATTGAAATACATCAACATGTGGAACACGATGCTGAGCTATCAGATCTCGAAGGATTGGAAAATCTGGGGATCGTACATGTATTCCGATTACTACAAGCAGCGCGGAACATATTCCATGGGATCGATGCTGACGCAGATCAATGCGACGTCTTCGACTCTTTCCGCTTCGTATCCCATGTCGCAGATGGCGACGATCGGCGTGAATTTCCCGACCTATATTGATCCGAAGCTGACCGGCAGTTTTTCCGTGACGTATGATGTGGAGGCGGCGTTGCTTCAGGATATGACCGTCTCTCTGAAACGGAATTTCCACTGCGTGGATGTGATGGCTGCGTTCGGACGTTCCGTGCAGTTGAACAGCAAACAGGACAAGGACAGCTCCTTCTATGTGGCGTTCTATGTCTCCCTCTCCGCGATGCCTTCGCTGACCATCGGACAGAAGTTCGGCGGAGAATGACCGGTTTTCAAATCCACTACCTACAACAGTAATAAGGGTTTCGCATCATGAAAATGTCCAGAATGCTGGGGCGCAGAATCAAGGAAGACCCCAAAGACGCAAAAACGGTAAGTCACAAATTTCTGATTCGAGGCGGATATATCCGTCCGGTTTCCGCCGGTATTTACAGTCTGCTGCCGCCGGCGGACCGGATTATCCGGAAGATCGAAAATATCGTCCGCGAGGAGATGAATGCGATCGATGGACAGGAAGTGCTGATGCCGGTTGTCCTTCCCGCCGAACTCTGGCAGGAATCCGGACGTTTCACTTCTGTCGGACAGGAGCTGCTGCGCTTCAAGGACCGCAACGGCAAGGATATGCTCCTCGGCATGACGCACGAGGAGGCGATTGTGCATCTGGTCCGTTCCGAAATCAACAGCTACAAGCAGCTGCCGATCATGGCGTATCAGATTCAGACGAAGTATCGTGATGAAGCGCGTCCGCGCGCCGGACTGATCCGTGTCCGCGAATTCACGATGAAGGATGCGTACAGTTTCCATACCTCGCAGGAGTGCCTGGAAAAATATTATGAGCGGGCGCATCAGGCGTATGTGAACATCTATCGCAGAGTGGGACTCAAGCATGTGCTTTCCATCAAGGCGAATTCCGGCATGATGGGCGGCAATGTTTCGCACGAGTTCATGTCGCTTGCCGATTGCGGAGAGGATACGCTTTTCGTTTCTCCCGATGGAAAAAGCTACAAGGCGAACCGCGAGATTGCGGTCTCCGCGCTGAAATTTGAGAAGTCTGCGCCGGAGCTGCCGCTGGAGAAGGTGGCGACGCCGGGAGCTAAGACGATTGAGGCTGTGGCGGCGTTTCTGAAAGTCAAGCCGGAAAACACCGGAAAGGCGGTGTTCTATGCCGATTCGGACGGCCGGCTGATTTTTGTGCTGATCCGCGGCGATTTTGAAGTCAATGAGACCAAACTGCAGAATCTGCTCCGCGTCAAGGAGCTTTCGTTTGCGAATGATGAGCAGATTCTGAAGGCGGGAGCGGTTCCGGGATATGCATCGCCGGTGGGAATTGACCCGTCGAAAGCGGTGATTGTGGTGGACCGTTCCGTGGAAGGATCGTCGAATCTTGTGGTCGGAGCGAACGAAGCCGGGTTCCACTACATCAACTTCAATTACGGACGCGATCTCAAGGATGCGCTGGTAGCGGATATTGCGACCGTCCGGGAAGGGGATCCCTGTCCGGTGACCGGCGAGCCGCTGCAGATGAAGCGCGGAATCGAGGTCGGAAACATCTTCCAGCTCGGGACGAAGTATTCGGCTCCGATGAAGTGCGAATATCTGGACAAGGATGGAAAATCGCATCCGATGATCATGGGTTGCTACGGAATTGGAATCGGACGCACGATGGCGGCGCTGGTCGAGGATTCGCATGATGATTACGGGCCGATCTGGCCGATGTCAGTGGCTCCGTACCATGTGGAAATCTGCGCGATTACGCCGGACAAGGATCGTGTTATGGAGGTTGCGGAGAAGTTCTATCAGGATCTTCAGAAGCTCGGGGTCGAGGTTCTGTTCGACGACCGCGGCGAAAAAGCCGGATCCATGTTCAGCGATGCCGATTTGCTGGGAATTCCGTTCCGCGTGGTGATTTCCCCGAAGAGCATTGCCGCGGGAAGTGTCGAGTTCCGTCTGCGCGGATCGCGTGATTCGGAGATGCTGCCGCTTGACAACGCGGCGGGAATCATTGCCGCGAGAGTTTCGGACGAATTGGAAAAATATAAATAAGAAACCTTCGGAAAGGGGAGTCGGAAACGGCTCTCCTTTTTTTGTATCGTGGAGATTTTGCCATGCAGAAATTCAAAGATGCCAGAGACTGGTTTTTTCAGAAACGGTTCGGACTATTTATTCATTGGGGAATTTATGCTGTCGGAGGGCAGCAGGAACAGGCGCTTCAGCGCTACCGGATTCCGTGGAGCCGTTATCTGGAGTATCAGAAGAGCTTTAATCCGACGAAGTTCCGGGCGTCGGAGTGGCTGGATCTCGCGGAGAGAAACGGCATGCGGTATCTCGTTTTCACGACAAAGCATCATGACGGCTTCTGCATGTGGGATACGAAGGAGACCGATTTCAATATCATGCACACTCCTTACGGGAGAGATCTGCTGAAAGAGCTCGCGGATGAGTGCCATAAACGAGATTTTCCGCTGGTTCTGTATTATTCCGTAGTGGACTGGCACCATCCGAATTACCCGAATATCGGGCGGCATCATGAGATTCAGACGGATCCGGCGCAGCATGATCTGGAACGGTACATGACCTTCCTGAAAAATCAGATCCGGGAGCTCTGCACGAATTACGGGAAAATCGACGGCATCTGGTGGGATATGAATGTGCCGGAGATCCGGGATCCGTCGATCAATGAGATGATCCGTCGTCTCCAGCCGTCGGCTGTGATCAACAACCGCGGAATGGATGACGGGGATTTCTCCACGCCGGAGCGCAGTTTTCAGGCGGATCCGACAATTCCGTTTGCGAATCCGACGGAGGCCTGCAATTCCGTCGGTTCCAACAGCTGGGGATACCGGATTCAGGAAGATTATTTTTCGATCTACCATCTGGAACGTCAGATGGCGTCGAATCTTGCGCTTGGGGGCAACTACCTTTTGAATGCCGGACCGAAACCGGATGGCACCTTCCCGCAGGAGTCGCTTGACCTCCTGAATGCCCTGGGAGACTGGTACCGCAAAACCGGAGGTGCAGTGACAGCGCCTCCCTGTTACGGAGTCCTGGACGACAAGACGATTCTGTGTACCGGCGGCGGACGGGAATTGAATTTGATTCTTCTGAATCCTCCTGCCTGTTCCGCTCTGGAGCTGGCTCCGTTGACGGTTCTGCCGGAGAAGGCGGTTCTTCTGAATACGGGAACGGAACTGGAGGCGACTCTGGAGCCGAATGTATATCGTCTTCAGGAACCGCGGTGCCTGCGTCTGCGCGGGATTCCGGTGGATCGCATTGCCGGACAGGTCCCGGTGATTCGCCTGACTTTTTCCGACCCAGTGATTCAGGGCAGGGAATTCGTCGCGGAGGAGAATCGCGCGGGAATCAACGCGAAGGAGTGATTTTCTCTGCGTGAATCAGACGCTTGAAGTTATTGGAGAAGATGTTTTCCAGCTCCGGGCGTGAGAGGTGTTCTGAGAGGACTCCATAGAGATTCATTCCGGGACTGCAGATCGGAAAATCCGAACCGAAAAGCAGTTTCCCGGAACTGTGTAGACAGAATCTGTTTTCCGATGATTCACAGAACATGTTTTTCGGATGATTGTATGGTAAGGACGACTCCTGGATCGGAAAGATCATCCTGTGCGCTTGTACCGATTCGATGAAGCAGCTGGCCGTCGATGGTCAGGACACCATCGGATATTGAGACCGCACCGGTGATCTCTTCCGCCGCATCCGCCGCAAGATCCTGTGCAAAGATCCGGATTGATTCTTTCTGGCCGGAGCAGCGCAGGCGCAGTACGGAGTACTCTCCGAAGATTCCGAATGTATGTGTTGTGCAGTCAACTGGGACAGAAACCTCTGCCGCAGGAGTCCTGAGTTCGTTTTCCGGAGTTAAACGAGGCAGAGTGGCAATGAGACAGGTTCCGTTCGGATGGAGCGTGGAAACGACAAACGGTTTCTCCGATTCCACTGCCGTCACTTCCGGCAGCTCCATATTGCGCGCACTTACGGCTGGCGCCGACTGACAGATCTTTTTGTTCCAGAGCGGACGGAACCAGGTGCTTTCGTCCGGAAAAAGCCAGGAATCCGTCAGCCGTTCGCTGCTAGTGATGATCTCTCCCCGATTGGCCGGGAATGCAGGTGCGATCCTCTGCATCCGGATTGCCCGGATCGTTTCGGTACAGCGTTTTGCTCGCTGTGCTGTGGCATCATCCGGTGTTGGAATCCATCGGCTGCTGCGCATGATTCCCAGCGTACAGCCGAGCGCGGTTCCCAGATACGGCGGGTCCTCTGTGCAGACATACATGGGGAACGATTTTCGGAAACCGCTCTGAAGATGAAAAACCGCTCTCTCGATAGTCGTTGCCGTGAAAAGAGGCGCAACCGTGTCATAAGTCCGGCAGACTCCGGAGAATGCGGCGAGCCCCTCAATAAACTGTTTCCGTTCGAGACTTTCCGCATCGTTTCCGAATGCTCCGTTTCCGATCGGCTGTTCTGCGGAATCAAATTCAATTCCATTCATCGGACCGCAGGTACAGGCGTGTTCCAGAAGCAGTTCCGGATAGATCCGATGTGCCAGATCTGTCATTTGCCTGCGGAAATCCAGGTCTCTTGCGTATTTGCCCCAGTCGACTTTCCAGAGGAGAATCCCGGCTTCACGACTCCATTCGAGTCGCTCGGTCCAGTAGTGTTCCATCTCTTCCGGCGAGAGCTGAACCGATTCCGAGCTCCGCGCCGGCTGGCAGGCTACCCAGATGCCGAGTCCACGCCAGCCCAGTTCCCTGACTTTGCTGTTCAGAACTTTCAGCCGTTCCGCCGGAGTACCGGTGCATTCGGGAAAGCGGACGGAATCGACAATCAGAGAGCCGAATGCAAAGCCCTGCTGCTGCGGTCTGGTCAGATACGGGACATCCCAGCCGTCGTCGATCAGAAAGATCAGGTCGCCGCGGATACCCTCCCAGTCACGGGCCCATCCCTCTTCGCCGAACAGAATTCTGCTGTTCAGATTATCTCTTGTTCCGAACAGACCCTGATCGCCGGGAAATGCGATTTCTGTCGGTGTTTCCGGTGTCATTGTAAGAGCCTGGGTTGCCCAGGTGCACCAGTAGTTCGGGGCTGTCGTTTGCGGCTTGGACGGAATCAGATTCATAAAATAGTTCTCCTCTTGGTGTTGCTGTTTTTTATACATTATATCACAAGCCCCTTGAAAATGAAGTCGATGAAGATAGATTAATATATGGATTTCTAAAATAATATATGGAAAAATAAAAATGCAGATTCTGAAGGACCTCTCTCTGTTTACTGCGCAGACGGCAACATTGAAATATATTCGGAAAGACTCTTCCATGTATGACCAGTTTGAACCGTTTCCCGCTTCCGTTACCCAGAAATCGGAAACGGAATGTGCCCGTTATGCTCTTTCCTGCCGTTACTTCTGCTGCAATACCATTCGGGATTATTTTTTTCAACGCAGGCGCAATCAGGATTATCTGAGTCTGGAAGTGATCTGTGAAGGAAGCTTTTACTATCGATCCGGAAAATCGGCATTTCTGGCGGAAGCCGGAGAGTGCATTCTTCTGCATCCCCGTCGGGACAACGATCTGCTGCATCTGCCCGGAGAGAACTGCCGGAAATATGGATTGATTCTGCAAGGGAATCTGCTGGATGTTCTTCTGAAGGAATTTTATCTGGATCAAGCGTATGTGCTTTGTCCAGGGAATCTGGAGGAGTTCTGCGGAATTTTGAACCGAATCGGACGTTGGATGAAGCGAAAGGAGGTGCGTTCGTATACGGAACTTTCCGGAGAGATTTTTAAACTGTTTCAGCTTCTGACGAAGGCAGAGCGGATTTTGCCTTCTGCTTCGCGCACGGAAGGGATTCGCTCGTGGATGAGCGCTCATCTGGATATGCGGATGGAAATGGCGGAGATTGCAGAGAAATTCGGGCTTCCGCTCAGCCGGATGACCCGGTATTTTCAGGAGGAGTGCGGAAAATCCCCTTACCGGTTTCTGGAGGAGGCGCGGCTGGAGAAGGCGGCGGAACTCCTGCGCCTCTCCAATTTGACCGTGAAAGAGATTTCTGAAAGAGTCGGGTACTGCAATTCCCTCTATTTTTCGAACATGTTTGCGAAACGGTACGGGAAATCTCCGAAATTTTATCGGGAGAGTTTCCGGAGAGAGAATCGAGGTCAGCAGGGATAGAGCTGTTCGCCGCCATCGACACGAATGAGTTGTCCGCTGATGTATTCCCCGCCGGGACCGCAAAGGAAAAGTACCAGTGAGGCAATGTCTTCCGGTTTCCCGATCTGTTCCAAACGGCTTTTTCCGGGATCTGGTGTAATGCGTTCTCCGCCGTATGCCGCTTTCGTGTAGGGCGTGTTGATGTTGCCGGGAACGATGCAGTTGACGGGGATGTTCGCATGGCGGAGCTGTCCTGCAAGACAGCGCGTATACTGCTGTACTGCCGCTTTTGCCGCTGAATAGGGCGCATTGCTTCCCATGGTTTTATTTCCGCCGCAGGCGGCGATGGAGCCGATCGTGACGATTCTGCCGAATCCGTGTTTCGCCATCAGAGGCGCGACTTCCCGGCAGCAGAGAACGGTCGGGAGAAGCTGGAGATCAATCCGCTTTTTCCAGTCGGCAAGATCGAATTCGAGACAGGTTCCCCGGGCGGTTTTCGGATCGTCCGTTCCCGAGAGATTTCCGCCTCCGGCATTGCAGATGAGAAAGTCGATGGAGCCGAAGCGTTCCAGAATGCTTCCGACGATTTTCCTGACTTCATCTTCCTTTGTCAGATCGCCGCAGAGAGCAATGACATTTGTTCCGTGCCGCTTTGCCATTTCCGCCGCGACTTCCTCCAGATTGTTTCCTTCTCCGGTCTGGGCGAGGTTGGTGGAATTACGTCCATGAATCACAACGTTGTGTCCCGCCGCGGCAAACGCTTCCGCGATAGCGCGCCCGATCCCTCGGGAAGATCCCGTGATCCATGCCGTTCTGCCTGTCTGTCTCATATTATGGAGTCTCCTTTTTTTTGTTTTTCGGATACTGTACACTCCCGCTGGATTTGGAAAATGTACAAAAATAAAAAAAACATATCTTTTTCCGGCAGATGCAGATTCCCTGTTCTCTTCTCATTCAGATGAAAAGAAAAACAGAGAAAAATGGAAAAATTTCCATTTTGTGCTCTTGACAAATTTCCCCTTTTATTATATAATGAGAGAAGATGGAAATTTTTCCAGAAAGGGTTGAACTGATGATGAATAAAATGGAGAAGGGAAGTGCCGCAGTGATGAAGATACAAAATAAGAAAATGGACTTTTCCGGAGCGGAGCGGGAAAGTAGAAGAAGGTTCTTGTGTGGTGGATTCTTCACACTGATAGAACTCCTTGTGGTAATAGCAATTATAGCGATCCTTTCTGCGATTCTTCTTCCTGCCTTGAACAGTGCCAGAGAGAAGGCTCGCGGGATCTCCTGCGTGAATAATTTGAAGCAGCTCGGGCTTTCCTTTCATGCGTATGCGGATGATTTTGATGGTTTTTCCCCATACAACTGTCCGGATTCAACCGGCGATAAAAAATCCTGGAAAAGCCGGTTATATGAGTTGAACTACATAAAAACGTATCAATCGACCCGCTGTCCGGTGAAACCTTTTGCCAACGAGTCGTTGAACTGGGCAGATAACAACCGCGGAACCGGATATGGAGTTTCCAATGGCTGGTGGATCTCTTTTGCCTCATGCATTGATTTCAAGAAGGTTGGAACCAGTACAGATGGCCGTTCCCAGGGGAGCGCATGGCGGGGAACGGTGCCCAGAAGTCCTTCCGCTTTTGCAATGCTTTCCGATTCTCAGCGAGTTATGAATACGACCACATGGGAGTTTTATTACCAGACCACAACGGTGGCTTATCCCAATAACAATGATGCAACTTCAAAGCAGACGACCGGTGTCGTGCTCCGGCATAATAAACGATGCAATGTCGCTGCGGTGGATGGCCATGTTTCCGCTCAGAGCTATGCGCAGTTGACAGATGTGAATCTGTTTAACAATGCCGTCATTCATGAGATCTCAAGGTGACGTAGATGAAAAAAATTTTTGTATCTGTATTTTGCCTGACACTGTCGCTTGTCGGGGCATCTCGTTCTCCTGTTGAAATCCTGGATTGGAAGCCGGGGGAGGGCACTGTTCTTGAAAATGGACGTCTGATGATCCATGTGCCGGAGGATCGAAAGAATGGGGCAAATCTTTCCTCATTCCGTTTGAATTTGAAGCGGCACGCCGGAGAAATGCTGACGGGAAAGGTGCGTGTGACGAGTTCTTTGAAAGGCGATTTTTCAAGGAAAGATGCTGGTATTCAGATCCGGATTTCGTACCGAGCGGATGATGACAGTCATGACCGGCTGGGAGGAGGTTTTTTTTCGGAAAAGGAGTTCCGGACCGGTGTCCTGGAATTCCCCCTTGCTCTGGATCCTCATGCGGAATTCTGCAAAGTGGAGCTTGGTCCGGTGAATTGCAGCGGACGAGTGGAATTCGATCTTGCTTCTCTGGAATTCGAAACTCTTTTCCGCAAGGAGAATGCAGACTGGATCTGCGAATATTCCGATGAGGTTCGGAAGCGTCCGATGCGACGCGGTGTCATGAGTCCGATTGTCAATCAGGCGAACGAAGAGAACTTCAAGGTCCTCAGACAGTGGAATGTGAATCTGATGCGTCTTCAGTTGAATACCTCGGATGAGTATGCCAGAACTCGTCCGGAATTTTATCGGAAATTTATAGATGGAAAAATCGAAAACGAGATTCCCAAAGTTCTTGACCTCGGAGCCAAATACGGGATTAAAATCATTCTCGATCTCCATACGGTTCCCGGAAGTGCCCGCATGACCGGGGACTCCGATGGTATTTACGGAAATCCGGATGCCGTGAATGAGTTCATTCGGATCTGGACGCGGATTGCCGCAAAATTCAGGAACCATCCGGCTCTCTACGGATACGATCTCATCAATGAACCCAAACAGTTCCGAAAAGCCTCGATTGATTACTGGACGCTCCAGAAAAAAGCGGCAGAGGCCATCCGCAGAATCGATCCGGAAACTCCCATTTATGTGGAATCAAACATGATGGACAGCCCTCTGAGTTTTTATTATCTATCGCCGCTGAAACTGAAAAATATCATCTATGAGTGCCATTTTTACGAGCCGTTCGATTATACCCACTTTTTTATTCGGAAGCAGCAGGATCTGGACAGCGGCAAGCTGAAGTACCGGGAATATCCCGGATGGTTTTACGGAACCTTCTGGGGATCGGATCTGATTCAGATAAAAAAGAAACTTTCTTATGTGCGAGCGTTTGAAGCAAGGCATCAGGCGAAAATTTTTGTGGGTGAATTTTCCGCATTCGCCTGTGCTCCCGGGGCGGAGAAGTATCTGGAGGACTGCATCCGGGTCTTCGAGGAGTACGGCTGGGATTGGACATATCATGCGTTTCGGGAAGGGACTCTCTGGAGCGTTGAACACGATGGATCGGCTCTGGATGTCATGAAACCGGCGGAAACAACAAAACGGAAAACGGTATTGTTGAATGCCTTCCGGAAAAATCAAAAGGAATTCAAATGAAAAAACTGCTTCTATTTTTGTTTACGTTCTGCGTTTTTGTCTGCGCGGAAGATGTAAAGGTGGATTTCAGAAAGGCAAAGCTGACAAATCATGCAAAGATTGAAAACGGGATCCTGATCTGTGATGTGCCCTCAGATGAGAGGAAAGGATTTCATGGTCTTTTTGTTCCTGTGAACCTGAAAGACGTTGTCAATGGCTATGTTGTCTGGACGGTGAGCGGGCAGGGCTGGAATCTTTCCAGACCCGCGGTTCGGAATTCCGGACATAAATTCATGCTGGTCCATCCCGCCGCGGATGGCAGAAAATTGTACGCGGAAAGCAATGGAAAGTACGGTACGTTTCAGAAAAGAGAATTTTCCTTTGGATCCATGGTGGAAAACGGGAAGGGGGAGGCGGTTCTGCGTATCGGAATAGAAAATGTTTCCGGACGGATGGTATATGATCTGAAGAACTTTTCTGCCGTGGTCAGATATATAAAAGAGAATGCAGATCATTTGTGTGAGTATTCCGATGCGGTCCGGAACCGTCCGGTTCGGCGCGGTGTCATGAGTCCGATTGTCGATCAGGCGAACGAGGAGAATTTCAAAGTCCTCAAACAGTGGAATGTGAACCTGATGCGTCTTCAGTTGAATACCTCCATTGCGATTGCACGGGATCCGGTCCGCTATCGGAAATTTATTGACGGGAAGATCGAAAACGTGATTCCGAAAGTGCTCGATCTGGGAAAAAAATATGGAATTTACATCATTCTGGACCTGCACACAGTTCCTGGCACAGGAAATACACGCTGGAATCCCTGTCTTTTCGATGATGCGGAACGTGTCGCGGAGTTCGTCCGGATCTGGGAGCGGATCGCAAAGAAATTCAGGAATCATCCCGCTCTTTACGGATACGATCTGATCAATGAGCCGAATGAACAGCGTCCTGTGAAGTTCAGCTACTGGGAGGTGCAGCGTCTTGCTGCCGAAGCAATCCGGAAAATTGATCCTGAGACCCCCATTTATCTGGAATCCAACCACCTCTGTTCACCGTACACCTACACCTATCTGTCCCCCTTGAAACTGAAGAACATCATTTACGAATTTCACTGGTATGATCCGTTCCTTTATACGCACACCGCTTATACGTCCAAGGATCAGTCGGCGGGAAGGAAAATGGCATCATATCCCGGAATTTTTTATGGCGCGGAATGGGATTTCAAGTCGATGCGCGGGCGCTTGATCCGATCCATCCGAGCGTTTCAGGAGAAGCACAGAGCCCGGATTTTTGTCGGAGAATTTTCTGCACGCGCCTCAGCTCCCGGTGCAGAACGATATTTGCAGGACTCCATCCGGATTTTCGAGGAATTCGGATGGGATTGGACCTACCATGCCTTCCGGGAATCTAAAATCTGGAGCCTGGAATATGAAGGCCACACCGATGACACGCTGGTTCCTTCCCGAGACAATCTGCGGAAACGGGTTCTGCTGGAAGGGTTCCGGAAAAACCGGAGCGAAACTCCCTGAAAAATCATTTCCGTTCGGAAAATTCGCATCCGCAGAAATTCTGTCGGTAGAGTTCCAGTTCCCGGCTGAGTTCCAGAGAACGTTTGAATCCGTCCTGCTTTTTGAAGTTGTACGCTTCGAACCGGGGATCGTTTTCGCAGAGACGGAAGATCGTTTCGGATTTCTTGTGCGGACTGACCGTCAGTGTGGTGGCATAGTTCATATCCAGTTCCAGAGCCTTCTCCGCAGTCCGTTTCAGCGACCAGGCAAAACAGGCGGTGCAGCGGAGTCCACGTTCCGGCTGTTCCGCAAAACGTTCCACGTGCGAAACATGTTCCAGCCAGTCCGCATGGCAATATGGATCGACAAGCAGATCCAGCGAAAATACTTCCGCGAATTTCCGCACCGAATCAAGCCGTTTTTCAAATTCGGCCTCCGTCGTAATATTGGAATTGGAAAAGAAAAGTGTGACCTCTCTTTTTTCCGCCAGCAGACGCTCAATGCAACCGCAGGCGCAGGGGGCACAGCAGGTGTGAAGCAGAAGTTTTTTCATGGGAATGCGATCATCTCTTTGAATTCCCCGTCCCTCCGGGCTTCGGCAAAGACGGGGAAGGGGATGGTTGTGGTCAGAGGGTTGCCTGCGCGGCTGCAGGAACGGTCGGAGCGGCTCTCAAACCGAGTTCCTTGTCGATGAAGAGAAGCGCCTCTCTGGAATTTTCCGCCAGTTCGAGCTTGTCGATGATCTGCTGAACACTGCGTTCCTCCTGCACCTGTTCCGTGACGAAGAAGTTGAGGAAAGTCAGCGTGGCAAACTGGCTGTTTTTCATCGCCAGCGCGCAGAGCTGATTGATGCGTCCAGTGACGATCCGCTCATGTTTGAGCGCAAGTTCGAACGCCTCTTTCGCGGATTTGACTTTGGTAGAGACCTTGTCGATTTTTCCCAGTTCGATTTCCGCATCCTGATCGTTCAGGTAGTTGTAGAAGATGTTTGCGTGGATGAGTTCTTCATCGACCTGCATTCTCATCCAGTGCGCCGCACCCGGAAGTTTGAGCTTTTCGAGCGCCGCGGAGAGTCCCAGATAGATGTAGGAGGAGTAGAGTTCGAAGACCATCTGATCGTTGATGGCTCTTGCCAGTTCCTTGCTGATCATGTTGTACCGCCTTTCTGTTGGTTTGTATAGGAAAAGAAAACTGTCATTGCAGATCCGGATACAGGTAGTGCCAGAAGCCGACATCGCAGAATCTCTGAAATTTGAATCCGGCCTTCGGCAGCGTGCCCGACGGCAGAAAGCCCATTTTCTCGTGAAAACCGATGCTTGCCTTGTTTTCCAGTGTGATGCAGGCAACCAGTCCGGTCAGATCCGGCCGCTTTTCTCTGGCCATCCGGATGAGTTCCTCATAGAGCATTTTTCCCAATCCCCTGTGCAGGCAATGCGGCGAAAGATAGATGGTCGTTTCCGCAAGCCGGTATGCGGAAGGATCACGGAAACGGGAGATATAAGCAAAGCCGGCGATTCCCTCTGTTTCGTCTACTGCCACAAGAAACGGATATATCCGGCGAACCGCTTCGAATTTTTCCAGAATCTCTTTCTGTGAGTATTCATTTTCGCGAAAGGTCGCCGTCGAATTTCGGATGTAATAGTTGTAGATTTCCCTGATTTTTCCGAGATCCGCCGGGGATGCTTCTCTGATCCTGACCATTTTCACCGCTCTCTTTCCGTGTTTGCCGTAATGGAACATGGATGCCGATTATGAATAGGAGTAATATACCAAAACATTTCATTTTTAGCAAGGGAACTCAATGGAAAAACAGGAAAATGTGAGAGGGCGGAAAGGGAAAATGGAAAAGTATTTTTTACTTGTTCCGTTTTGTCCGGTACTGTCCCGGAGTGACGGAATAGACGCGGCGGAACTGGCGGATGAAATAACTCATATTGCGGAATCCCGCATCATCGGCGATCTCCTTCAGCGGATGTTCCGTATGAAGCAGATCGTGCGCGGCCTGAAGCAGACGTTTCCGACGGATGAATTCATTGACCGGCATGCCGTATTCCGCTTCGAAACAGCGGTAGAAATGGCGACGGCTCAGTCCGCATCGCCGAGCCAGTTCCTCCACTCGGAACGGCGTCCGTAGCTGTTCCGAGATCAGTGTTTCCGCCAGCCACACCGGATTGTGTTTCGGCATCCCTCCTGGCAGCGCGCGGAAGAGATCTGGAAAATTCTCCCGGAAAATTGCGACGAGAAGCAGACGGAGCTTCAGATTGAGCTCTTCTGCGTCCAGCACATCCGGCGGCCTGCTCAGCAGCTCCTGCACTTCCGCCGCTTCCCGTCCTCTGCTACCGAGCAGAGAGTATTTCCGTTTGCGGACCGCCTCCAGAAAACGCCGATCGTCTTCCGGAGCCGCTCCGCTGACCGTCAGCATGAATCCTAGAATCAGCACATTCTCACAGGTGTTCCGCCGGAAATGCTTCTGATACGGGGGAATGAAGACATAGCCGTTGTCATTTTCTTTCAGAGATACCGTCTGCTCTTCGCGGCGGATCCAATAATCGACCTTCCCATCGGTCAGAAAAGAGAGTTCCCAGAAACGGTGCGTGTGAATCGGCAGTTCACAGGGGTTCCGTTCCGGATAATAGAGAAAATATTCGATCAGGATATTGTAATTCCCGATCCGGAGTTCCCGGTTCCGCAGAACGGCTTCGCGGAGACGGTTGTTGCGTTCCAAGATTTCCCCGTCGGAGAGCATTTGCCATATCCTTTCCATATCTTTTTCATTTTTCTATATCTGATAAGGAAGATATCCCGTCCCGTGGATTTGTCAATGAAGAAAACAGGAAAAATGGCACGATCGTGTTAAGAATGGCACATTGCTTCTCTTGCGTTCCCTTGTTTTTCGGTCTATGGTTCCAGCAAGCGACTTTTCAGGAGAAAGGAGTTCAAAATGAGAGACGATTGGCGGAATGTAGAACGCGGGAACCGGATCCCGACCATCCATTACTGTGATCAGCCTTATCTGGTGAAAACCGATGACGATGCATGGCTCTGCTGTGTTACGACCGGTCCCGGGAACGAAGGCGAGGAGGGACAGCATGTCATTACGCTCCGGAGCCGGGATCAGGGGAAGAGCTGGCAGGATGTCGTCAAGGTCGAACCCGACTGTCCATACGAGAATTCCTATGCGGTATTGCTGAAAGCCCCGTCCGGCAGAATTTTCATCTTCTACAATCACAACACCGACAACGTTCGCGAGGCGTTGTTCATGGACGGCAAAACCTCCTTCAAACGAGTCGATTCCCTCGGCCATTTTGTGTACAAATACAGCGATGACAACGGACTTTCGTGGAGCTCCCGGCGCTGTGAACTGCCGATCCGTCTGTTTCAGTGCGACCGTGAAAACGTCTACGGCGGAACTCTCTGCTATTTCTGGAACGTGGGTCATCCATTTATTCACGAAGGTTCTGTGTATGTCTCGCTGAACAAGATCGGGAAAATGAGCGAAGTCGGCTTTTTCCATCAGGATGAGGGTGTTCTGCTGAAAAGTTCCGATCTGCTGACCGTCGACGATCCCGCTGCGGCATCGTGGGAGACCCTTCCCGACGGCGATATCGGCCTGCGGACTCCTCCCGGCGGCGGAACTGTTGCCGAGGAACATAACATTCTCCCGCTCAGCGACGGTTCCTTCTATGACACCTTCCGTACCACGGACGGCGTTCCTGTGGAAGCCTTCAGCCGTGATGGCGGGCATACCTGGCCGATTCTCCGCTGGATGAAACGCGCCAACGGACGCGATGTAAAGCATCCCCGTGCCGCGAATTTTGCATGGCGCTGTTCTAACGGAAAATATCTTTACTGGTTCCACAACCAGGGCGGGCGTCGGTTCATCAACATGGATAACGCATGGAGCGACCGTAATCCGGTCTGGCTTCTTCCCGGTGTGGAATATGATTCTCCGGAAGGCCGGATGATCCGCTGGGGCGAGCCTGAGATCCTTCTTTATCATGAGGATCTCCGCAAGGGGATGAGTTATCCGGATCTGCTGGAGGATCAGGGCCGCTATTTCTTTTCGGAGACGGAGAAGACGGTTGCCCGTACCCATGAGATCCCCGCCTCTTTTCTCCGCAAAATGTGGGATGTCCTGGAAGGAAAGACGATCACGATTGATTCTCCGCTTCTTCTGGAATCGGAGGGCGGAAAGGAGTTTCCTCCTCAGGTCCTGCCGGATCTCAGTGAGGGGAATGGGTTTTCGTTTGAACTGGAACTGGCGGAGAGAGTTCCCGGCATTCTTTTCGATTCCACGGGAACGGACGGACGCGGCATTCGGATTGAATATTCGGAGAGTTGCCGGCTCGTGGTTACGATAAACGATTCCCGTCAGGAGATACGGGCCGTCAGCGAGAGTGTGCCGGATCTGCGGAAAGCTGTGGTGATTGCTGACGGCGGCCCCTGCATTCTCCGTTTTGTCGCGGACGGAACTTTTCTGGACGGCGGGGATGAATTCCAGTTCGGCTGGCGTCGTTTTCCTCCGCAGCTGCGGAACAACTGTTCGAATTCCGCGCCCTGGCGGATCGGAAAAACGGTGAAGTGTCTTGCCGTCCGCTCCACCGCCCTGATGACAGCGGAGGCGATTTTCCTGACGAAATCCTGATCGCCTTTGTTTCCGTTCGTCCGGCAGTTCCGGGAAATAGATTCAAGTTTTTCTCTTTTTCCTTCCGAATGGCTTGTTTTTATGGCAAAGCGGATTACATTTACTGCTTTGAAACAATGGAACCATTCAGGATATTCAAGGAATGAAACTGCGATTTATTGTGATTTGCCTGGTTCTGCTGGCGATTCTTCTGCCGCCGATTCTTCTGCGTCCGGGGCAGGAGGCGGGGAGACTCGGGCCGGAGGAAGACGGCGAACGTCTTGTCATCATTACGCCGCACAACGAGACCATCAAGTACGAATGGGAACAGGCGTTCCGGAAATACTATCGGAAAAAACACGGTAAGGAGATCGTGTTCGACTATCGCGCTCCCGGAGGCACCTCCGATATCATGCGCTATATTGCCGACCGCTATCAGACCGAGTTCCGTCGTTACTGCGAAGAGAAGGGGTATCCGTGGAATGATGCGATTGCCGCCTATTTTTCCAGTCCGGTTCTGCCGAAGAACGCTCCGGCCGATGTGATCGAAGCCCGGAAGATTTTCCTGAATTCGGATGTCTCCATCGGGATCGACCTGATGGCGGGCGGCGGTGTGTTCGATCTTGCCCGGAACGCGGATCGCGGCTTTGCTGTGGATGCCGGCATCCGGGAACTCTATCCGGAGCTTCTGGATCCGAAACTGATTCCGGCCTCGTTCGGTGGCGAGAAACTTTATGATCCGAAGGGCCGGTACTACGGACTCTGTCTTTCCACCTTCGGGCTCTGTTACAACAAGGACCGCATCGCCGCCATGAAGGATCAGACCCCGCCGAAGCGCTGGGATGATCTCGCCCAGCCCCGTTTCTACAACAACATCGTGATTGCCGATCCCACCAAATCGGGGTCTGCGAACAAATGTTTCGAGGTTCTGATCCAGCAGCACATGGCGGAGCGGAAGTCTCCGGAAAAAGGCTGGCACGATGGCTTGAACGTGATCAAGCGGATCATCGCCAATGCCGCGTTCGTCACGGACAGCGCAGGAAAGGTCACGCGCGATGTCGCCGCAGGCAGCGCCGCCGCGGGCATGGCAATCGACACCTACGGCCTCACCGAGCGCGAATGGAACGGAATCCAGTTTGCCGGAACTCCTCATTTCAATTATGTCGCACCGGAAGGCGGTACCGCCGTTTCGCCCGATCCGATCCAGCTTCTGCGCGGTGCACCGAACCGGAAGGCAGCGGTTGAATTCATCGCGTTCATGCTCTCGCTGGAGGGGCAGAAAATCATGTGTTTCAAACCGGGGGTTCCGGGCGGTCCGGAAAAAAGCGCGCTGCGGCGACCTTCCATCCGACGCGATCTTTACGAGCCGAAGTATGCGGAGTCGCTGTCCGATCCCGATTACAATCCCTACCGTTCCGGTTCCTCGTTCACCTATCATCCTGAATGGACCGGAAAATACTACACTCTTCTGCGCATTGTGATCCGGGCAGTGATGCTCGACTGCCAGAATGAACTCAAACGCGCCTGGAAAGCGATTATCGATGCAGGCGGACCCGAAGCCGTGCCCGAAGCGATGGAGTACTTCAACCGTCTTCCGTTCGAATACTCGGAGGCCGATGCCGCGGCGCGGAGTCTGCGCCGATCCGAAGCACGTACCGCCGTAGACATCGCCCGTACCACTCGTGAATGGCGCGATGCCATGCGCGCCAACTACCGGATGGCGGAAAAACTTGCGAAAGGACACTCTGCAAAATGAAATATTTCCGATACCCGATTGCTGTATTGATTATTGCTTTTCTGACACTGTTTCTGATTCTTCCGGTCTACACGGTGGTTGCGGAAGGGCTGAATCCGGCGCTGATCCGGGAGGTGTTTTCCAACTTCATCTATCTGGAAGGGCTTCTGAATTCCTTCAAGATTGCGGTGGTGACGACCTTTTTTGTCTTCCTGATCGCGCTTCCGATGGCGTTTGTCTACGATTCCTATGATTTCCCCGGCAAGAATCTGAGTCATCTGGCGGCGATGGTGCCGATGATTCTGCCGCCGTTTGTGGGGGCGCTCGGCTTTCAGCAGATTCTGGGCCATTACGGGGTGCTGAATACGATTCTGGTGGAGTGCGGTTTTTCCCGAGTGGATTTTCTGACGGGCAATGGAAGATTCTGGTCGATCTGCTTCATTGAGGCACTGCACCTGTATCCGATTCTGTATTTGAATCTGGTTTCTTCGCTGGGGAACATTGATCCGGCGCTCCAGGATGCGGCCAAGAACATGGGCGCGGGATGGTTCCGTCGCTTCTTCCGGATCACGCTGCCGCTGCTGAAACCGGGAATTCTCGCGGGAGGGAGCATTGTGCTGATCTGGAGTTTCACGGAGCTGGGGACTCCGCTGATGTTCGGCTACAACCGCGTGACATCTGTGCAGATCCTGAACGGTCTTACGGAGCTGGAAACGAATCCGGAACCGTATGCGCTTGTGACGGTGATGCTGGTGATATCTGCTCTGATGTACCTGCTGGCAAAATCGCTGTTCCGTTCGGAGGCGTCGACCGTATCGAAAGGGACGGCGGGAAGCGCCTCGGTGAAACTGCACGGGATCGGTTCTCTTCTGCCGACCCTGTTCTTTCTGCTGATTACGCTGGTGGCGGCGCTGCCGCACATTGCGCTGACTTTGACGGCATTTTCTCTGAAATGGTATGGAACGGTTCTGCCGGATCACTGGAGTCTGCTGAACTTTGAAAATGCGCTTTCGAACAAGCTTGTGGTGCCGAGTATTGTGAACAGTCTGAAATATTCATCGGTGGCGATGCTGGTCACGCTGGCGGTGGGACTGGTGGTGGCGCTGATCGTTCAGCGCTGGAAGTTGCCGTTCGCCTGGCTGATCGACGCGGTGGCGATGCTGCCGCTGGCGGTGCCGGGGATTGTGGTGGCGTTCGGATATCTTGGCATGTCGGTGGAGTATTCATGGGCGGCGGAGATGTTCAATCCGCAGGGGAATCCGATCTGGCTGCTTTCGATTGCCTACGCGGTGCGGCGACTGCCGTATGTGCTGCGTTCGGTGAGCGCGGGACTCGAACAGACTCCGCTGGAATTCGAGGAGGCAGCACGGACGTTTGGAGCCGGACCGGTCCGGACACTCCGGAAAATCGTACTGCCGTTGATTTCGGCAAATCTGATTGTCGGAGCGCTGTTCGCGTTCAGCTTTTCGATGCTGGAGGTCTCCGACTCGCTGATCCTGGCGCAGAAGGCGGAACATTTCCCGATTACAAGGGCAATATTTGATCTCTCGCAGATTCTCGGTTCGGGACCGTTCACCGCGTGTGCGTTCGGTGTCTGGACGATGCTGTTCCTTGCCGCCACGCTTGCCGCGGCAGGCGTGATGCTTGGAAAGAAGATCGGGTCCATTTTCCGCTTCTGAGCCGATTCGTATCTCTTTCGCGAGGCAGGACTGTTGAGAAGAATTCCTGCTCGCGGAGAGGCGCGGAAGCAATGTCGGAATCGGATCCTTTCCGAAGAACTCCTCAGGCAGAGTCCGGATTTTTTTTACCCTCTTTTGCCGGTTTTTGTGGAAAAAACAGGTAAAAAACGGTCCTTTATGCGAGTATTTTTGTAAAATTTAGTTGATTTTTCCGATTTTTTTTCTTGACAATTTCTCTCATTTCGGTTATAATCATTCATAAATCTTTATTTTTTATTAGATGGAACGGATTTTTTTTCTGTATTCCGCAATGATTGCAGAATTGTTCCGTTTCAGAAAAGGAACATTGAAAAGCAGAAAAAGGAGAGAATGTCGTATGAAAAAATCGGTATTGCTGCTGGCGTCTCTGACAGCCGCTCTCGGCGGAAGTGTGCTGGCGAATGTGACTCAGCCGAGTATTTTCGGAAACAACATGGTCCTGCAGAGGGATGTGAAGGTGCCCGTGTGGGGATGGGCGGATCAGGGGGAAGAGGTGACTGTCACCTTCAACGGGCAGACTAAAAAAACGGTCGCCGGTGCCGATGGTTCCTGGCAGGTCACGCTGGATCCGATGAAGTTCGGCGGACCGTTCCAGATGAGCGTCAAAGGAAAAAATGAACTCAAATACAATAATGTTGCCATTGGAGAGGTCTGGATCTGCTCCGGTCAGTCCAACATGGAGTGGCGTACTTCGAATGTCAACAATGCCGCTGCGGAAATCAGCAAATCCAGTTATCCGAACATCCGCCTCTTCTACGGTAACACCTATAAAGGGTCGATGGCTCTGCAGAAGGATATTCCCGGCAGGAAATGGGATGTCTGCGGCCCCCAGACGGTGGGACGTTTCTCGGCGGTCGGATATTTCTTCGGACGGGAAATTTACAAGGTCCTGAATATTCCGGTCGGCTTGATTTCCGTGAACTGGGGCGGAACGCGGATCGAGCCCTGGACAAGCACTTACGGCTTTTCCACACAGCCCTCGCTGAAAGGCATTTACAATCAGCTTCAGGCGAATGAGGCGGGAACTCCGAAAAACATCGAACTTTCCAAAAAGGCGATTGCCGATGTGGAAAAATGGCTTGCCGAAGCGAAAAAGGCGGTCGATTCCAAACAGCGCATGCCGGATCTTCCCGATTTCCCCAACGGAATCCGTTACATCAATCAGGGACAGCCGACTGTTCTGTTCAATAATATGGTCGCTCCTCTGACAAAATATGCCTTCCGCGGAATGCTCTGGTATCAGGGCGAGGCCAATCTTGGCGACGGCGCCGCCTATACCGACAAGATGAAAGCGCTTGCCGCTTCCTGGCGCAAGGAATTTAACAATCCGGAGATGCCGCTTTACTTTGTCCAGCTGGCTCCGTTCAACTATGGAAATCCGGAACGTCTTCCCATGTTCTGGGAGGCTCAGCAGGCGTATGCGGATCAGGATAAGAACGCAGGTATGGCCGTCATCAATGATATCGGCAATTTCCGCGACATCCATCCGCGCAACAAGCAGGATGTCGGATACCGTCTTGCGCTTCTTGCCCTCAAACACACCTACGGCAAGACCGATCTCGTTGCGGATTCCCCGTTCTTTGAATCGCTGAAGGCGGACGGTTCCAAACTGGTCGTCACCTTCCGCAACGCGAAGACTTTGAAAACTCGCGACGGCAAGCCCGCTCCCTATTTTGAAATCGCCGGACTCGATGGAAAATATTTCCCCGCCGCAGTCGTTCTCGAAGGAAATAAGGCGATCCTCTCCTCCGACAAAGTCGCCAAGCCCTACATGGCTCGTTATGCCTGGAATCACAACGTGACCACGACTCTTGTCAATGAGAACAATCTGCCCGCCGGCGCTTTCCGAGCCACGCTTCCGATTCCGGTTCGCGGACAGCTCGACGCCAATGTCCCGGAAGCCAAAAACTTCCAGGTCCTTTACGCTATCGATGCGAAAAAGGCATGGATGAATGGCGCTCCCTCCTATCTTCAGGACAACGCTAAACAGTTTGCCGGGAAAAAGATCAAGAAGCTCGGATATTTCATGTATCTTTCCGCCAACAACGGAAATACCTCGTATGTCTTTGTGACAATGGATCCGTTTACGCAGGAGATCGGAAAACTCGGACTTCCCGCCGCCCGTACGAAAGCCTTCTTCCAGCAGATGGTCAAGAATCTGACGGTCAAGAGCAACGTCGCCGGCCTCAAGAACGGTTCCTTCGCAGACGGCAACATCGAATTCTGGGGCAGCAATTACGGCACGCAGAACAGTGCAAATATTCCCGGCGCTGACAGCAGCAAATATGACTTCGGTGACGGCGGCACCTCTCCGAATTCCGATGGCTATGGTTCCATGCAGATCCATAACTACAAGGAGAAGCAGGTTGTCTTTGCCTTCAACAATTTCCGTGCCGGAAGCAATGCCGACATTGGAATCGGCACCAATCGTTCCGGTCATCCGGATTATACGTTCTCCCAGTCCATGAAAAACTATTCCATGGCACTGATCCTTGTTCTTGCCGAGCTGGAATAAGAGAGATTTTCACATGCGGATTCCGTTCTTTTTGCAGCGGAATCCGCTTTTGTATTTCAAAACAACAGAGGACATGACAACAACATGAAACAATCAATGTTTCTGCTTGCCGCCGCTGCTCTTTTCAGCGGGATTCAGGCGGGCGCGAACGTGAAAATGCCCAGCATTTTCAGTGACAACATGGTGCTTCAGAGAGAGACGAAAGTCAATATCTGGGGCTGGGCCGACAACGGAGAGGAAGTGACCGTCTCCTTCAAAGGCCAGAACGTGAAAACCACCGCAAAAGACGGCAAATGGATTCTTCAGCTGGAGCCCATGAAAGGGGATGCCAAGGGAGAAGCTCTGACCGTCAAGGGGAAAAATCAGCTGACTTTTCAGAATGTCGTAGTCGGCGAGGTCTGGGTCTGCTCCGGCCAGTCCAACATGGAGATGCCGGTCTGGACCCCCAGCTCCTACTGGCGCGTCGATAATGCCGATGCCGAACGCAAAAATGCAAACTGTCCGGATCTCCGCCTCTATCAGGGGAACAACTACAAGTTCTATCAGACTCCGCAGACAGATAATCCGAAACGTGCCTGGAAGGTCTGCTCTTCCGACAGCATCGTCAGCTTTTCCGCCGCCGGATACTTCTTCGGTCGCGAAGTTCAGAAAGCCTTGAACGTTCCCGTCGGTCTGATTTCCGTCAACTGGGGCGGAACCCGTGTGGAGCCGTGGACCAGTCCTCATGGTTTCAACCAGGTGCCTTCTCTTGCAAAAATCGCTTACGAAGTCAATGCAAAGGTCCCGGGAACCAGAGAATACAAAGCGGAAAGTGCAAAAGCCATCGCTTCCGCTGAAAAATGGCTCGCAGAAGCGAAAAAAGCGGTGGCGGAAGGGAAAATGGTTCCTCAGCCGGCCGCTTATCCGAATGCGCTGAAGGTCGGCGGACGCCATCAGGCTCCGACGGTGCTGTACAACTCCATGATCGCCCCGATCCGCAACTTCGCGATCCAGGGGGTCCTCTGGTACCAGGGCGAGTCCAACCTCGCCGACGGCATGATCTACAAGGACAAGATGAAAGCCCTTGTCGCCTCCTTCCGCGAAGCGTTCGGAAAACCGGATATGCCGTTCTATTTCGTTCAGCTTGCTCCGTTCAATTACAATCATCCGACAAGACTGCCGGAATTCTGGGAGGCGCAGCAGGCGTTTGCCGATTCCGAGAAAAATGTCGGCATGGCCCTGACCAACGATATCGGCAATTTCCGTGACATTCATCCGCACAACAAGAAGGATGTCGGAGCCCGTCTTGCCCTTCTTGCTCTCAAGCATACCTATGGCAGGAACGATCTCGTTGCGGATTCTCCGTTCTTCCAGTCCTTCAAGGTTGACGGAGCGAAAGCTGTTGTTACCTTCCGCAATGTGAAGACTCTGAAAACGAAAGACGGCAAGCCTGCAAAGTATTTTGAAATTGCCGGCGCCAACGGAGCCTTTTTCCCCGCAACGGTTGAACTCAAGGGGAATACCGCGATTCTGACATCCTCTTCCGTCCAGAAGCCCTATATGGTGCGTTTCGCCTGGAATCCGGATGTGACCGTCAATCTGGTCAATGAAAACAATCTTCCTGCCGGAGCGTTCCGTGCCGGAGAAGTTCCGGTTCGCGAATCTCTGGATGCCACCGTGCCCGAGGCAAAACCGTATCAGGTGATCTATCGCTTCAATCCTGCGGAGGCTGTGAAGAACGGCGGCAAAGATGCCGTTTATTCTATCGACAATTCCAAATCGTTTGCCGGAAAGAAGATCCGGAAGGTTGGATATTTCATGTCTCTGGCCAATCGGAAAACAGGAAAAACCGAATTCGTTTTCGTCTCCATGGATCCGTTTACGCAGGATATCCGGAAAATCGGACTGCCTGTGGCTTCTTTGAAGGCGCCTTTCCAGAAAATCGTGAAGAATCTGTTTGTCAAGAGCAATGTGCCTGCCGTGAAGAACGGTACCTTTGCTGATGGCAATATCGAATTCTGGGGCACAAATTACAGTCCGTCGAATGCTGCCAAAATCCCCGGCGCCAGCGATGGCTCCTATGATTTCGGCGACCAGCGTTCCGATACCGGTTCCTATGGTTCCATGCAGATTCACAACTACAAGGAAAAACAGGTCCTTTTCGCCTATAACAATTTCCTTGCCGGAAGCAACGGCGATATCGGAATCGGATCCAGCAAACAGGGCAATCCCGATTACACTTTTGCCAAGAATCTGAATAATTACCATGCAGATATTCTTGTCCTTGCGCTGTTCGAATAACAGCGTTCCGACTTGCAGATTGCATGAAAAAGACCTGATCTCCTTCGGGGGATCAGGTCTTTGTGTTTTTCAGCTTTGTCTTCTCGCCTTGTCTTCCTGTCTCATTTTTTTTCTTGCCGGAAGCACCGGATCGCAGACTTTATTTGCTCCGCTGAAAGGTGAAGAAGTTGTTTTTGCCTTCTGCATAGGCGGATTTATTTTTGGCAAGCCAGGCTTTCAACTGATCCGGAGCGGCATTCAGAATGGAATCCGTGGAACCTTTCTTCTGGAAGAGAGGCAGATCCCGGAGAGAGGCATCGCTTCCATCATTCATCCAGTAGAGCCGGAGTTCGCGGTCCGTGACCCGGAGGCGGTAGAGACGCCAGACCGGCAGGGAAAATGAATCGGAAGTACTGCTCAGAATTTTTTGCAGTTCCGGAGCGTCCCGGTCGAACGTCAGGCTGGCGTAGTGTTCGCCTTCGATGGTGATCAGGGTCATTTTGTAGAAATCTTTTTTGCCGTCTTTGGTCCTGACGGATATCGCATAGAAATCTCCGTTCAGTTCCACCTGATAACGATTTTGTTCCATTTCCCAGAGGCCTTCCAGTTCAGGAAGAACGGTCTCATTTTTTTCCGTGATCGGGTTCAGCGAGGGGATGCAGCCGGAAAGCAGCACCATGGCAAGCAGGACAATCGCGAAGGTCTGAAGAGAATGTTTCATGGGAAACTCCTTATTTTTTTGACTGTGTTCCGGAAACGGCGGAATTGCCGGTTTTTCGGTTTTTGCAGTCTGTTGGAACGGTGACGACAAAAAAACAGCCTGTCGAAATGACAGGCTGTCCGATTTGGATGGAGTATGCTTTATTTTGTCTTGTTGTTCATGTTGTAGGGAGCCGCCGGCTCAGCTGCCATGTTTTTCTGAGCAACCGGCTGAACCTGGACCAGCTGAAGAGGAGCCTGCGTGACGCCGTCCCGATATTCGAGCGCATGCATGTAGACTCGCGCTTTGTCCCGTTCGGACAGGGAGCCCCAGACTTTCAGCATGGCTACCGTAATGGGATCTTCGGAATCCCTTGCCTGACATTCCATGACGGAGCAGGTCGGTTCCGGTTCCGAAGTCAGTGCAATGATGGCACGTTTGTTTCTGGGACTGATTTTTCCACCCTTGTTCCAGTTGGTCAGAGTGTTCTGGGTCACGCCGAGCTGACGGGATATTTGTGTCCACGAGAGGTGGTTCTCCTCGACATAGGCTCTCAGCATTTCAATTAAGTTCTTGTCGTTCATACTCATAAGATTACCCTCCATGCTATTCGTCCTATAAACTTATCACGCTAATGAAATAAGGTCAAGGCGTTTTTTTTGCATTTTATGATATTTTTTACGAAAAAATTGATAATTTATGCATTTTTTGCATTTTAAATGCTTTTTTCCTCATATTTTTGATGTGCACATGGTGGTAACTTCTTTATTTTCAGGGAAATGGAATATTTTGAACCACATCTTTTTTTTGATATTCCAACAAATCCTGTTTCTGGAACTTGAGAACTCTGTGATTTTCGTGGTCAGAAGAGTGAATTTTTTTATTGCCGGTCCTTGCGATTCATCTTTCCGTGACTATTTTTATGGATTGGACTTGAATTTTTCTTTTGCTGGATTACAATCTCCATGATATTGAAAACACAGAATCTTTGGGAGAAACAACAATGGCAGATTTTGATGATTTGAACTCCTGGCTGAAAAATTTTACGCCGAGAGCCAAACACGTTCTGGCTCTCGCCCAGAAGGAGTCCGAGCGCCTGAACCATGACTATATCGGAACGGAGCATCTTCTTCTCGGATTGATTTCCCTGGGGGAAGGGGTGGCCGTTTCCGTTTTGAAAGCAATGGGGCTTGATTTGAATACCCTGCGTTTTGAGGTCGAGCGGCAGTTCGGTTCCGGCGGGCAGACCAAGCAGGAAGGTCCGGCTCCGATGACGGCTCGGCTGAAAAATATCATCGCCATGTCCGCGAATGAGGCCAAGGCGATGAACTATAACTATATCGGAACGGAGCATCTTCTCCTGGCGCTTCTGCGCGAGGGAAACAGTGCCGCAGCTCAGATCCTGCGCAGTTTGAAGGTCAATGTGGAACGGGTCCGGGAGGAGGTCGTGAAGGCGCTTGACCCGAATTATATTCCGGATGAAGCTCAGTCGGAGGAGATCCCCGGACAGGGCGGTGTTCCCGCTCCGAATTCCCAGACCCAGAACAGCGGTTCTTCCGAGCAGATGTTCCCCGCGCTTTCCGCGTTCGGGCGCGACTTGACGGAGATCGCGCGGAAAGGTGAGCTGGATCCTGTGATCGGGCGAAAAAATGAGATTGAGCGCGTCATTCAGATTCTCTGCCGCAGGACGAAGAATAATCCGGTTCTGATCGGGGAAGCCGGTGTCGGTAAAACGGCGATTATCGAAGGGCTTGCCGAAGCGATTGCCTCCGGTTCCGTGCCGGAAATCCTGCGTAACAAGCACGTTTTTGCTCTGGATCTGCCTTTGATGATTGCCGGCACGAAGTATCGGGGGCAGTTCGAAGAGCGGATCAAAGCTGTGATTGATGAAGTCAAGAATACGAAAGCGGTCATTCTGTTTATTGACGAGCTGCATACGATTGTCGGAGCCGGAGGCGCCGAGGGCGCAATGGATGCTGCCAACATCATCAAACCGGCTCTGTCTCGTGGAGAGCTCCAGTGTGTCGGCGCCACTACTCTCGACGAGTACCGGAAAGGTATTGAGAAGGATGCCGCTCTGGAACGCCGGTTCCAGCCGGTCATGGTGGAGCCTCCTTCCGTGGAGGATACCATACGTATTCTGCATGGACTGAAAGGCCCTTACGAGAAGCATCATAATGTTGTTTATACGGATGAGGCGCTGAGTGCGGCAGCCAAACTCGCGGACCGCTATATTACCGGACGTTTTCTGCCGGATAAGGCAATTGACGTGATCGACGAGGCCGGCGCCCGCGCCCGGATTGTCGATACGCCGAAACAGCCCGATCTCTCCGGAATCGAGGAGAAGATCCGGGAGGTCTGCGCGCGCAAGGACAACGCCATCTCCGCGCAGAAGTACGAGGAGGCCGCCGACTGCCGCGATCAGGAACGCGCTCTCCGGGCGGAACTCGAAAAACGAATGGAGGAGTGGAACGAACTCTGCCGGAAACGCCGTCCGGTGATCGACTCGCCGGAAATTGCCGTAATCATTTCCAAACTGACCGGTGTGCCTGTCAGTCAGATGCAGGAGGGGGAGACCGCACGGCTTCTGCGGATGGAGGAGGAACTGATGAATACGGTGGTGGGACAGCCAGATGCGGTGTCGGCGGTGTCGCGGGCTCTTCGCCGTTCCCGTGCGGATCTCAAGGATCCGCGCCGTCCGATTGGTTCGTTTATTTTCCTCGGACCGACGGGGGTCGGAAAGACTCTTCTGGCGAAAGCGCTTGCGGAGTTTATTTTCGGGGATCCCGATTCGCTGATTCAGGTGGATATGTCGGAATATATGGAGAAATTCAATGTGAGCCGTCTGGTCGGTTCTCCTCCGGGATATGTCGGGCACGGGGAGGGCGGCGAGCTGACTGAGCGGGTCCGGCGTCATCCGTACAGTGTCGTGCTCTTCGACGAGATCGAAAAAGCGCATCCCGATGTGATGCATCTTCTGCTCCAGATCCTGGAAGAGGGAAAACTGACCGACAGTCTCGGCCGGAAGATCGACTTCCGCAATACCATCGTCATCATGACCAGCAACCTCGGCGCCGAGCAGATGGGAAAAGGCGCGGGGATGGGATTCGATGGAGCCCTCAAGCCGGGGGAATCCTTCCAGAAAGTTGCGGAACGTCTGCTGGAGATTGCAAAGAAACGCTTCAAGCCGGAGTTCATCAACCGCATTGATGATGTCATCGTCTTCCGCAAGCTGGAGCGTGAGGATCTGGTCAAAATTGTGAATCTGGAGCTGAAAAAAGTGATCGACCGCCTCCGGGAGCAAGGAAAAATCCTGGAGATTGAACCGCCTGTGATCGATTTCATCATCGAAAAGGGGTTCCAGCCGGAATTCGGAGCGCGACCGCTCCGCCGGGCTATTGAGCGGTATATCGAGGATGAACTGGCTGACAGCATTCTGAGAGGCCTGCTCGGCGATGCCGCACGCATTGTCGCCCGGCGCGATAACGGCAAGATCGTCTTTTTCCCCTGCAGGGAGGAACCGGAAGTGAAGATGCTGAAGGCTTCTCCCGTGCGGAAAGCTCTGCCTGCCGCCGGGAAGAAAAGTCTCGGCGGATCCGGGAAAAGAACTCTTGGCGGGTCCGGGAAAAAACAGTCCCCGAAGAAAAAAGGGAAGAAGAGCGATGACGGAAAATAATCAGGAGGAGATGTTCGATATCGTTGATGAAAACGATCGTGTGATCGGTTCGGCTCCGCGCCGTCGCTGCCACGGCGATCCGTCGCTGATTCATCGGACCGCGCATGTTGTCGTGTTCCATCCGGACGGGAAGCGGATTCTGCTTCAGCTCCGGACTCGGACAAAGGATATTCAGCCGGGAAAATGGGATACCGCCGTCGGAGGACATCTCGACCGCGGTGAGGAGTATGAGACGGCTGCCCGGCGCGAAATGCGGGAAGAACTGGGACTTTCCTCCGAACTGCCGCTGAAATATCTCTTCGATTCCCGCATCCGCAATTCGGTGGAATCCGAAAATGTGCGTGTCTTTGCCATTGAGTCGGCGGGACCGTTCCATTTTCAGGAGTCGGAGATCGACGAGGTGCGCTTCTTTTCCCGTGCGGAACTGGAGGCGCTCCGAAGCGATTGTACGCCGAACCTCCTGCTCGAATTGGAGAAATTAAAGCAGTTGAATTTGTTTTGAACGGAAAAAGGAGATGGCCATGACAAAGGTTCCAGTCATTGTTTCTTTCGGAGAGATTTTATTTGATGTGATTGATGGGGAACCGCATCTTGGCGGAGCGCCCCTGAATCTGGCGGTGCAGTTGAGACGTCAGGGTGCGGATGCTTCCATCATTTCGTCGGTCGGGCGCGACCGGCTCGGCGATGCCGTCTTTACCGCCCTGGATTCCTACGGGATGAGCACGGAGTATGTGCGCCGTTCCGAATATCCCACCGGAAGGGTGACTGTGACTCTTGATGAAGCCAAGGTCCCCTGTTACGAGTTCCTGAACGACTGCGCTTACGATCATATTGAAACGGATTATGCCGGTTCGCCCGATCTCTTCTGCTATGGAACGCTGGCTCAGCGTTCCGAGGGATCGCGTTCCACTCTGCGCCGTCTCTGGGATTCTCTGAAGACAACTTTTTTTTACGATGTGAATCTCCGGCAGAATTTCTATTCAAAAGAACTGATCCGGGATTCTCTGTTTCATGCGGATATCGTGAAAATCAATGATGAGGAATTCCGCGTTCTCTGCGACTTGTTCGATCTTCCTCCGGAGTCCGCCGCCATGGCGGAGCGTTTCGGTCTGGAAGTTCTGATTCTGACCCTGGGGCCGGATGGCTGCCAGGTTTGTTCCAAAGGTCAAATGGTTCATTCTCCCGCGGTTCCGGTGAAGGTGGTCAGCACGGTCGGATCCGGCGATGCGTTCAGTGCGGCATTCCTGTTCCACTACTGGAAGGGCGAGGATTTGCGCGCATGTGCGGATGCCGGGAATGCTCTTGCTGCGAAGGTCGCTGGACAACCCGGTGCAATTTAAGAATCTGCCTTCAGGCGGCCGGCTTGTTCCTCTTCGCGGAGAAGAGGATGGAAAGCAGCATGAAGACCGCTAGAACGTAGGGATAGCAGAGAAATTTCAGAACATCCGGTGAAGAGACCGGAATGGATGCCTTGCTCGCCAGTCCGACTGCCGCCAGAACCTGCGCTCCGTAGGGCAGAATTCCCTGTATGATGCAGGAGGATGTGTCCAGCAGACTGGCGGAGCGCTTCGGCTCGATGTCATAGCGTTCGGAGATATCCTTTGCAATCGGTCCGGCAATGACGATCGCGACCGTGTTGTTGGCGGTAAAAACATTGACTGCCATGACCAGCAGGGAGATTCCCAGTTCGCCGCCTCTGCGTCCATGAATGTGCTTTTCGATTTGAAGCAGAATGTATTCGATTCCCCCGTTGTACCGGATCACTTTCAAGAGGCCTCCTGCGAGGAGCGCCACGATCAGGGTTTCCGACATGCTGAGCGATCCTTTGCCCATGACATCGAGGAATCCCCAGAAATCGAACGCTCCGTTGAGAATGCCGATGATTCCGCTGAAGAGTGTCCCGAACATCAGCAGCGCCATGACATTGAATCCGAACAGCGCCAGCACAAGCACGCACAGATACGGCAGAACTGAAACATACGAAAACCAGTTCAGCGGCTTGAGTTCGGGCGCATAAGCTCCTTTGCTCAGAAAGATATAGAGAAGGACCGTGAAGAATGCTGCTGGAATTGCAATGCGGATGTTCGAGTGGAATTTGCTTCTCATTTCCACATTCTGGGTCCGGGTTGCGGCGATTGTGGTGTCGGAGATCATGGAAAGATTGTCTCCGAACATGGCCCCGCCGACCACCGCGCCGAGACAGAGTCCAATGGATAATCCGATATTTCCTGTCAGATCAATCGCAATCGGCGTCAGCGCCACGATCGTTCCCACCGAGGTCCCGATGGAGATGGATATGAAACAGGCCACTAGAAAGAGTCCGCAGAGAATCAGATTCGGTGGAATGAACTGCAACGCAATCGCACTTGCCGCTTCCACCGCGCCCATGGCTTTGGCGGTTGCCGCGAACGCTCCGGCAAGAATGAAGATCAGACACATTGTCATGATATCGACATTGCCCATGCCGTGGGCAAAGAGTTCGATCTTGCTGCGGAGGGAGGATTTACGGTCCAGAACCAGAGCCACAGCGGAAGCCACCAGAAACGCGATCGGCATCGGAACCTTGTAGAAACTGCCCGCGCAGATGGAGACTCCAATATAAAAAATCAGGAATACAGCAAAAGGCACCAGAGCTTTTGCCCGTGGCGGACGGCAGGCGGAGAAATCGGTAATATCCATGAGTGATGCACCGGATCAATCTTCTTCTTCGCTGTCTTTATCTTTGTCCTTGTCTTTATCCTTGTCCTTATCTTTATCCTTGTCTTTATTCTTGTCCTTATCTTTATCCTTGTCCTTGTTTTTCTTTTTTTCAGACTTCTTTTTCTTTCCTGTTTTTTTCGAGGGGCCGCCAAAGGAGACCGTTGTATCGCCGGCTTTTGCCTCAATGGCTGTTCCACCGCTGTTGCCTTTCCAGAGATGCCGTCCGGTATCGCGTCGCTCCACATCCGCGGGGAAGGGGTTGCCCGAGGGCTTTTTCAGAGTATTTTCCAGTACGAGGCCTTTTGGTTTTTTTGTAGAGGATATCTGATCCTCATATTTTTTCCGGATGTCGTCCGGCAGATCCGAGATGCTGACGATGGTGATTCCTCCCCAATGCGAAACTCGCGCTCCGCTGGCGTTGAAACCGAGAATCTTATATTTTTTGAAGACCGTTCCGCTTTTGGTTTTCAGGTCGGGACGGTTCGCGATAAGTTTTCTGCGGCGTTCGATTTTTGTGATGTATTTCTGAACCTCATCTTTCCGGTCATCGGGCCAATCTTCCAGCGGGATCAGGACTCCGCCGGTGGAATGCAGGATTGTCAGACCTTCCGCGCTGTATCCGGCAACCGTGTAATTCTGGAATGTCTTGCCGGATTTCGTTGTGATGTCTCTGGCCTGGACCAGCGCCAGCGGTACAAAGAGAATCAAAAATAAGAAAAAATATTTCATGGCTCCGCTTCCTTTCTATATTTATTAAAGATAACACGAAAAAAACAAGATGCAAGTTTGTCGGCGTTTCAGAAAGATTGAAAAAAAGAAAAAAGTTTTTTCCCCTGTTGCCGATTCCTTTTCACGGGCTCTTGATTTTATTTTGTTTGAACGTATATTGACGTATCACAAAAAAACAACCCGGGAGAAGAGATATCATGACAGTGCCGGACGTGGCCCCGAAAAGCAGGGTGTGGGTCGAAATCAATCTGGATACCATCGAACGCAATTTCAAACACATTCAGGAAGCCGTGAAGCCGCTTCAGGTTCTGGCTGTGCTCAAGGCGAATGCCTACGGGCTTGGCGTGGAGAAGATCGCGGAGCGGCTGAACAGCGCGGGCGCCGCCGGTTTCTGTGTGGCGGAACTGAAAGAGGCTCTGCCTCTGGTGAAGTTCGGCAAACCTGTGCAGATCCTGGGGGCGGTGCTGGATTATGAAATTCCGGAAGCGGTCCGGAACCATATCATTCTCGGAATTACGGATGTGGAGACTGCGGAAAAGATCAGCCGGGAATCCGTTCGGCAGGGGGTCACGACCGAGGTGCATCTGAAGGTCGATACGGGGATGGGACGGCTCGGAATTCTGGAAAAGGATGTCCTGACCGTTGCAAAAAAGACCGCCAAACTGCCAAATCTGGATCTGAAAGGTATTTATACTCATTTCCCGATCGCCTATCATGGTGCCGATCGTTACAGTTTTGCTCAGGCCGCCCGCTTCCTCTCCATCATTGACACTCTGGCGAAGAACGGGATCGAACTGGAAAAACGGCACATTGCCAACAGCGATGCGATCAACAACTGTCCATTTGCCTGTGTTCCGCCCTTCACGCATGTCCGGGCGGGGATCAATCTGCACGGGTCCTTCGATACCGAGGGGCAGCGTGCGTTGAAACTGGAACCTGTGCTTTCGCTGAAAACCTATCTTGTCGCGGTGCGGACGCTTCCCGCGGGACACACCATCGGTTACGGCTGCACCTGCAAACTCTTCAAGGATACGCGGGTTGGAACGATCGCCGCGGGATATGCCGACGGACTCCCGCTGAATCTTTCCAATCGCGGCTATGTGCTTGTGAAAGGGCGCCTCTGTCCGATCCTCGGACGTCTTTCGATGGATTACACGACCATCTCTCTGGACAGTTTCGAGGAGGGAGAGGTCAAGCCGGGCGAGATCGTCACCTGCATCGGCGGAGAGGGCGCAAACCGGATCACCGTTGAAGACTGGGCGCAGATCAAAGGCACTCATTCCTACGATGTGATCTGTTCTTTCGGAACGCGGGTCGAGCGCGTTTGTGTAACGGATAACTGAACTCTTTCAGGAGACAACCACAATGAAAAAGATGCTTTCTCTTCTTCTCGGTTCCCTTTTCATGGCGGCGCTGACCGCCTGCATCAACATCGACTATGACGGCATTTCCGATCCTCCGCTTTCCTCCGGAGAAAAGGTGACAGTCTATTTCTCTCCGGAGCAGATTCCCGTGAAGGAATATACCATTCTCGGAACTCTGACTGCCAGTGCGGGGACAACCTATACCTCTGCGGAGGTCGAGGCGAAAATCAAAAACTTTGCCCGTGACAACGGCGCAAACGGCGTTCTGATTACTGATGTCGACCGGGTTTATGCCGGAATGGCGCGCACCGATCAGATCAACAATCAGGCAAGTTATCGCTGGATCGTCGATGACTCCTCCGGCAATTCCTTCCGCTATTTCCGCGAGGATATGCTCGATTACAGCAAACGCAACCAGCCCGAAAAGCCCGTTTATGATATCACGATCAAAGCCAAACTGCTGAGACTCCCGGAGAAAACAAAATGAATCTGGAGCAGACCCCCTTCCGTTCCATCCGCGAACTTTATCAAACGCCGGCCGTGTTCCCGGCATCGGTTTATGCCTATCCCGGGGTAACGCAGATTTTTTATGAGAGTGTACCTTATCACGGGAAAACGACGCGGGTTTTTGCCTGTTACTCGCTGCCGGAAGGGGCCTCGCCGGAGCATCCGGTTCCCGGGATCGTTCTGATCCACGGCGGGGGCGGGACCGCTCTTGCAGACTGGGTGACGCTCTGGAACAAAAGGGGATATGCGGCGATTTCCATGGATACCTGCGGATCCACTCCCTGCTGGGCACCGAGTCCATGCTGCTGGCAGTGGCCGTCGCACGAGTTCGGAGGTCCCCGCGGATGGGGACGCTTCGAGGAGGCGGCGATTCCTCCGGAGGAGCAGTGGCCGTACCATGCGGTTTCCGCGGCGATTCTCGGACACTCCTTCCTGCGTTCGCTGCCCGGGGTGGATTCTTCCCGCATCGGCGTGACGGGCATCTCCTGGGGGGGAGTCCTGACTTGCATGGTCGCCGGACTTGACGACCGTTTCCGTTTCGCCATTCCGGTTTATGGATGCGGATTCCTGAATGAGATTTCGTCGGCGCTCCAGTTCGAACATCCTCAGTCCACGCCGGAACTGCGGGAAAAGTGGTTTTCACTCTGGGATCCTGGAATTTATCTGGAAAATGCGGCGCTGCCGATGCTCTTTTTCAGCGGAAGCAATGATTTTGCATTCCCTCCGCCGTCGTTGCAGAGATCGTTCGATACGGCCCCGTCGGCGATGAAGCGTCTTTCCGTGCGGGTCGCCTATCCGCACGATCATACGTCCTCGTGGAAGGAGGAGACTATTTTTGATTTTGCAGATGCTGTTCTGAATCATCGTTCCGTACCGGAAATTTCCCGGATCGAACGGAACGGCGATACGTTGTCGGTCCGGGTCTCCTCAGATCGCCGCATCCGTTCCGCCGAGTTCAACTTCACCCGCGCGGAAGGATACTGGCAGGATCGCCGCTGGAACTCGCAGACTCTCGAATTGAAAAACGGCGTGCTGACCGCAACAGTTCCACGCTGTGCGACTGTCGCATATTTCAATATTTTCGATATCGACGGCTGCTGTTACAGTTCCAACATTCTGCAGCTCAAATAATTAAGAGAAAATTTATTCCAGAATGCACTCTTTTCCGGTGAGCTGACAGCTTTCCGGTGTATATTCGTGCAGTTCGATCCGGACTCCATCGGGATCCGCGGTCCATGCCTGCCAGGAGTGGTCGGCACCCATTTTTTTCGCATCGACCGCATAGCCGGCTTTTTTCAGGCGTTCGGCTGTTTCATCGATGGAATCCACTTCCAGACAGAGATGGTCGATCGGAAAGGTTCCTGGCACACCGGCGTCCGTCCGGAAAAATTCGAGAAAGTTTCCGTTCCCCGCTTTCAGATAGAAGCCGACAACCGTACCGTTCCGGAGAAAATCGAATCCTTTTTCCAGTCCGAGCCCTTCGCAGTAAAACTGTTCCGTTTTTTTGAGGCAGGTCGTTTTGAGGCAGACATGTGCAATCCCTTTGATCATGGCACCATTCCTTTCCATTGTTCCTTTCCGGGAATATACCGGCAGAATACGTTTTTGCAAATGGACGTAATGCGGATACTCTTTTTTTTGTCAATATTGATATTTTTTTTTCGTGTGGTATGGTACCGGAAAGGGAGCCTTGCATGAAAGAGAAAATACGCCTTTACAAACGGAGTTCTTTTTTCAGAGACGACTTTCCGTTTTCGATCCGCCATGTTGTGAACCGGACGGAGGAGTTCAATGAATCCAGACGCTTCCAGCGGGAATTCTGGAAAATCACCTATGTGATCGACGGGCAGGGCGAACTGCTGATCAATGAATACCGCCGGCCGCTTCGTCCGGCCTCGCTTCTTCTGGTGCATCCCGGCTCCGTGACCACCTTCAATATGACAACACCGACTCTCGAACTCTACAATATTCTCTTTGATCCGGTTTTCATCGAACGCGATATCGGTGTGCTGAAGGATGACTATCATTTTTTCTCCATTTTTTCCGGGAGCTTTTCCCAGAATGACAACATCCCTCTCTATCTTCTTGACGCGGATCACGAGACCGGTGCGCTGATCCGGAGCATGGCGAAAGAGTATGAAAACCGTTCTCTGAATTACCGTCCGCTGCTGAAGCTGAAACTGCTGGAACTGCTGATCCTGATGCTACGCAGGGGAGAACGGAACATGAGGGCGCATCGATCGGAAGGAATCGTGGAATATGTCGATCATCTGCTGGAACGGCATTTTGCGGAAGAGTTCCAGCTTGCCGCGGCCGCGGCGAATATCGGAGTGACGAAAAGTCATCTGTGCCGTCTTTACCGGGCAAGGACAGGAAAGACAATCGTCGGGCGCCTGAAAGAGCTTCGGCTTGCGGACGCCGCGGAGAAACTGCGCTCTTCGCAGGACTCCATCTCCGAAATCTGTTATTCCAGCGGATTCAATGATCTGAGTTATTTTTACCGGGCGTTCCGGGAGCGCTATGAGGAGAATCCGGGAAGTTTTCGGGAAAAATATGGACAATATTGATTTCCGGGGGCTCTTTTGCTCCTGAAATCCACATTGTCCAAGAGAAAAGCAGTTTTTCGTGTATAATGGAAGTGATTTCAAAGACTTGGAAGGAGTTTTGTCATGCATTTGAACAATGTGACATTGGAGTTGAGCGGAAAGCCGTTTACGGACGAGTCGGAGGAGCGGATGTTTGCGGTCTGCCGGCAGATGTTCCGGCAGTGGAAGCCGCTGACGGACTGCGCCGATGTGGTTTCCGTTATGCTGTGGATTGCCGACGGCAGCGAAATTCTCGAATACACCGGAGATATGTCCCGGAAATTCGAATGGTCGTACTGGTGCGGCTGCGCCAATCATTGTCCCCGTCCGGAGCATCCGACCGAGCGGGAGAGGCGCAACACCCATGCATTCCCGCAGAAGTATATTCCCGAGGCCGGCCCGCGTCCCTATGCGTGGCTTAAGCGCCTCATCGAAGTCATTCGGGAGACCGGACGCGAAATCACCGGAAAACCGATCCGTATCGGTGCCACATTCGACAACGGTCCTGAATTCGCCATCTCCGATTTCAAATACCGGAAACACCGGGAAATTGCGCAGGCAAATACGATTTTCCCGAACAGTTTTGTCACCTGCACTTCCCGTCTGCATGCCGATCCCCAGCCCTATGCGGCGTTTCCTGACGGCATCCCGGAAGGAATCTCGCTCGGAACCTTTCTGGGGAAACAGTTTCAGTTTTTCGCACGGGATTTCGGCTATGATTACATCTGGCTTTCCAACGGCATGGGCTTCGGTACGGAAACGTGGGGGATTACCGGAGCGCTGTTTGACAAGCACGAGTTTCATCCGGAGAACGCTCCCGCGGCCGCACAGGCAATGCTGGATTTCTGGAAGGCGTTCACCGATGCCTGTCCCGGAGTTGTGATCGAAACGCGTGGAAGCAATTTTTCCGCCGGAACCGAGATCGCCACCGATGCCTGTCCCCTCAAAGAGCTCTACCGGGATTACCGGATCGCTCCGCCGGTGAACTCTCCGTGGGCGGCGCTGAACTTTAAGAGCGGACTGGAAATCGTCGCCTGGATGTCGCATGTGGCGGAACTGCCGGATGAGCGTTTCCCGTTCCGGTTCTATATTCACGATCCGTGGTTTATGAACAGTCCATGGCTCGACCGTTACGGGCGTGAACCGTGGGATCTGTTCCAGCCTCTGAGCATCAGCCGGATCACGGCGGAAGGCAAAACGGAAATCCCGAACAGCGTTTCCCTCCTCTCTGTGGACGATACCTGGGGCCGGATGCCGGAGCAGGTGCCCATGGAGGTGATTCCGCTTTTGTCCGATGCGTTCCGGAACGCTCCCGATGCACCTGGTCCGTTCGTCTGGATCTATCCGTTTGAGGAGTATTGCGGGACCCGGACTCCGGATCTGGTCTTCAATGAAGATATGTTCATCGGAGAGTGTGTGCAGGCCGGATTCCCCTTGAATACGGTGATCAGCACCGGTAATTTCCTCTCTCTCTCTGCGACGGGGAAGCCGACACTGGATCGTTCCGTTCTGGTTGTCCCGGCTTCGGCTGCGGAAGGAGCGGTGCTGGAAGCTCTTCAGGCGCATCTCGGCCGGGGCGGAAATGTTCTTGTCTACGGATCGCTGAAGGGGGCTTCTTCCGGACTCCGTTCTCTGCTGGGACTGGAAGTGGCGGAAGCGCTTTCGGGGGATTTCCGCATGGAAGTGTGCGGAACGCCCGGCGATGAATATCGACATGAGGGAGTTGCGGATCAGCTGGTGATTCTGCCGCAGTTTGATGGGGGCGGACTCTCGGAGATTCCCGCTCCCGGATCGGATATTGCGGTTTGTGCGCTTGCTGTGCAGAACGGGGAAAAACGTGTCGCGGCATCCTGCCGACGGGTGAATGAGGGCGGAACGGTGGGGTTTGTCCGTTCCATCCTGCCCTGTGATCCGAATCTTTCGTCGGGCCGCGGTTTCGATGCGCTTCCTGCGGAGAAGGCGTTCCCGGCGGAGCGGCTGATGCGCTGGATTCTTCCGGCATTCGGATGGAAATTCCGGACTTCGGCATTCAGCGTGGAATCGCTGCCGCCGAGAACGAATATTTCCCGGTCGGACAACGCATTCTATTTCTCTGTTTTTGCGCCGGATACGACGGTTCGCATGTCGGTGAACACTCCTCTCGGTGCGCCGATTCTTTCGGAAATGGAGACGGAACTTTCCAATGGCGATGCCCTCTGGCATCCCGGCAAGTGCTGGCACAAGGAGTGCCGCTGTTTTGTAAAACAGTCGGAAGATTCGGTTATCGGCGCGAAAATTCAGATGCAGGCATATCCGGGCTACACCTCCCGCCGTCATTACAGCGGCCTCCGGAATGCCGAGGTCCGCTTCTTCGTTCCCCACGGATTCGAACAGAAGCTGGAAGCGATGAATTCCAGCGAGTATATCTGGAATCTGCTTGGAGACTGCCTTGTGAAGCCCGAATGGGAGGAGACTCCCTGGGGGCCCTGTGCCGTATTCAAAAATATAAGCGGATATCTTTTCCTTGCATGGTGATGAAAAATGAAAATTGAAAGAAGAAAAAAACTGAATGCAAATGTCGGAGTAATCTCCGTCGGACTCGATACCTACTGGAGCCAGTTTCCGGGGCTGCTCGAAGAAATGAACCGGAAAACCTCCGTTTTTGTAGAGAAACTCAACCGGAACAGCGTGACCGTTTTCGATTTCGGCATGGTCGATAACGCCGGAAAAGCCTATGAAGTCCTGCCGAAACTGAAAGCGGCCGATCTTGATCTGCTCTTTGTGGATATGGTCACGTATGCAACAAGCGCGACTTTCGGAGCGATTGTCCGGGCCATGGACTGCCCCGTCGTTCTGGCTGCGCTCCAGCCGCTTGATGCCATGGATTACGAACACGGAACCACATTCATGCAGCTGTGCAATGATGATCTCTGTTCTGTTCCGGAATTTACGGGGGTCGCGGTCCGGATGGGCAAACCGGTGGCGGATCTGATTATCGGCCGTCTGGAAGGGGATGAGTCCGCTGATTCCGCCATTGCGGAATGGTGCCGGATTGCGCATGTCCGTCATGATCTCCGCCGTGCGCGCCTCGGGCACATGGGGCACGTTCTGGAAGCAATGCTCGACATGCAGACCGATTCGACCGCTCTGACAGCGGCATTCGGCTGCCATGCCGTTCAGTGCGAGCCGGACGAGATCCTGCGCGAATTCACTCCGCTGACTGCGGAAGATCCGGCCGTCAAAGCCATGTCCGCCCGGATCCTCGACTTTTTCGATACTCCCGATCCTGTTTCCGATCCTGTGACCACAAAACTCACCGATGCCGATCTGTTGACCGCATCCCGTGCCGCAGTCGCTCTGGAACGGTTCATCGAAACGAAAAAACTGGATGGCTTTGCTTATTATTACGAGGCGGCTCCCGGATCGGAAATGCGGACTCTGGTGACTAATTTCATCGTAGGCAACTCCCTCCTCACGGGGGCGGGCTTCCCGATGTGCGGCGAGTTCGACATCAAAACCTGTGTCGCCATGCTGATCATGGACCGGCTGGAGATCGGCGGAAGTTTTGCGGAATTCCATCCGATTGATTTTGTCCGCGATACGGTTCTCGTCGGTCACGACGGGCCCCATCATCTGAACATTGCCGATCGCAAGCCCGTTCTGCGCAGTCTGAAGAAGTATCACGGAAAACCGGGCAGCGGCGCCGGTGTCGAATTCAACATCCGGACCGGTCCGATCACCATGCTCTCCATCGGAGTGAAAAACGATGGAAAGTTCAAGTTCATTATTGCGGAAGGGGAATCCGTCGCCGGTCCGATCCCGCCGACCGGCAACACAAACACGCATGGCCGTTTCCAGCCCGATGTCCGTACCTTCCTGACCCGCTGGTGCAAAGAAGGCCCGACCCATCATTTTGCTTTGGGAATCGGGCATCATGCAAAGACGATCGCAAAGATTGCCGCATCATTCGGCGTGGAGTCTGTGATCGTCTGAGGTGTGCGGAGCGGTAGCTT
The DNA here is from genome assembly GCA_905197955.1 of uncultured Lentisphaeria bacterium. Lineage (GTDB taxonomy): Bacteria > Verrucomicrobiota > Lentisphaeria > Victivallales > UBA1829 > UBA1829. Next base: position 69,278 of record CAJKAR010000024.1, read on the forward strand.
TCAGGCTCGGGTGCGGTTGTAATCATCCTTGGCCCGGAAGAACGCGCGAATATTTTCCATGCTCACACCGGGGGGAACATCGCACCCGGTGGAGAGCACATAATTCTTCCAGGGTTCTGTTGCTTTGAGCAGACGCATGGTCTCTTCGTAGACGATTTCAGGCGTGCCGTTCTTCAGAATTCCGACGGGATCGAGATTTCCCATCAGGAGAACATCCTGCGGAATCTGCGGCAGAAGAGAGGGAAGATCGACTGCGTTGCCGAGATGCAGTGCTGCCGCTCCGGTCGAAAGCATAGCTTCGATCTGGCGATCCGCCGCGTTGCCGCAGTTGTGCAGAATGACCATGAAGCTGTCGTCCTGCACAGCTCCGATGATTCCTTTCAAATAATCCGTTGCGAATTCTCTGCACATTTCCGGAGAGAGCAGACCAGCGGCCGGCTCCGCGATGAGGAGTCCGTTGACTCCGGCAGCTTTAATGGCTTTGGCATATTCCGTCAGAAAGGCGGTTGTTTTTTTCAGCAGGGCATGAGCGGTATCCGGTTCCATGGCGGCAAGGATCATGATTTCGGTCATGTCGGCGAGTCTGCCGGCGAGGGAGAAGGGGCCGATCATTCCGCCGAAAACGGGACGGTCTGTAAAATGAGCGGCACAGAGTTCCGCGCAGCGCAGAGTTTCCGCAGTCCGCTTGTCTCCGGGACGCGGAATTGCGAGGGCCTCGATCGCTTCCGCTGTCGAGGCGATGCTCCCGGAAATCGTCGGATTCTCCGATTCCGAGTAGCAGACTGGTGAACCGAATGCTTCCGCTTCCACCGAGAGATCCATAAACGTGACAGGCGCATCAGCAAGGGTCGCTTCGGAAAGAGCTTTGATGCACTGAAACTGCAATGTTCCATTCTGGAAAACATCCATGGGTTTGAGTGCGGTCAGTTCCATGCCCGGCGACGTCATGATCGGAATGGCGCGGCGGAGCGGAGATGCCGGAATCTCCCGGAAAAATTGTCTCATATTCTGTTTCATCGGAATCCTCTACCTGTCTGTCGTTAGAACCCTGTTTCGTTGTTGTGGAAAAATCTAATCGTCTTTTGCCGGAAAATCTTCTTTCTTATTGCAATCTTTTGCTGTATATTGGCTTGATGATGGATTTTTTCCCGGGATTTGCTTCTTCCAGGGGAGCATTCGAACGAATCCCGGCAGGGAAGGGGGGAGGGCTGTGTTGCGGATTGTTTTCAAAAATCTCTTTGATTTGAGAGAGAAGAATCCGAATGCCCGCGATGATGGAGGCAGTCCGGATTCCGGATCATGAGGAATTACGGATTTTCGTTCAGCAGAAGTTCATAGGCAAAGATCCCGCGGGAATTGTCAAGATGAAATTTCAGTTTTCCGGCATTCTGTTCGACAGGGAGTTTGCCAATCCGTTTTCCGGAAAGGTCAAGCGGGTAAAGTACAGCATTTCCCTGCAAACGGCTTCGGAGAGTGAGATCGACAGATCCTTTCCGGACGAGAACAGGGAGTCCGCCGAATCGGTCCACACTCTGCCGGTCTCCGCTGGTGAATCGAAGGCCGCTGTTCAGACAGTCCGTCAAATGAAGAATCAGGATCCTGCGGCTTGTTGCAAGTTCCTCTTTTCCACAGGAGGCTGCCAGAATTGCCGCAAAAGTTCCGTTGATTTTTCCGGAAACACTTTTTCCCTGCAGAATGGTTCCCGATTGCCCGATAAAACCTTCGCTGCGCGGAGTCACTACGGAAAATTTCCGTTCGAACAGATTCATTTCGACTTCTCCCGTGGAAGAGCGGCGTACACCGGCGCTTCCGGCTTCCCGAGTGGAAAGACGCCCCTCTTTCCGCAGTCCATAGAGTGTTTGCGATACCGGGACAACGGTACAGTTTTTCGGTGGATCGTTTAGAAAATATCCGCTCTGCGCGATCAATCCCAGTTCGCGGAAGGAATCGGATACGGCGTTCTGTCGATGAGCATCCTCCGGCAGAATACGGTATGCAAAGCGTTTTTCCGATGCGGCGACATCTCTGCGCAGAAAAAATAGCGCCCCGGCCAGATCGGTCAGACGTGCAATCGGATCGTTTGCCAATTCGAACCCGACAATATGCGCAGGAATGATGCTCCGCTTCGGATTGGATGCGTAATCAAATCTGCAAAGCATGGCATAATTTTGAAGAGATGCATATGTTCCCATCAGGAATCCCCCTTCTGCCCGGTAAGGATTCGGAAACACGTAATTCCATTCTGTAATGGCGAAGGGACGACCGAACGCACGGTGCGGGAATAGAAGGGAAACACCTCCCATAGCGCCGATCGCGTCATCGGGATTGACAACTCGCGGCATGCCGTTGGAGATCGGATGCGCCCAGTAGTAATGAAGATCAATATAATCCAGAATATCCCGGCAGAGATTGCTCTGGGAATCCGTGATATAATTCAGATCGGTCAGCGGAACTTTCACGCCCCATTCCCGGAGACGGGATGTGTAGCGGGTATATGCCTTTGCATGAACGAGTCGTTCAAATTCCAGACGGTCGATTTTCCGGTTCTCCACCGACTGCGAACGGAATTTCCGGAATGCCTTGTCATACACCTCCCGAACATACGGCGAACGGAGATTGTTCGAAAGCGTTCCCTCATTGATGATGCTGATCGTTGCCAGCGCAGGATCCTCTACCCAGCGCAGGCCGGTATAGGGATTAACACGGGTCAGAAGATTTCCGGCAAAGTGTTCCAGATTTTTCATCACTTCTTCGTCGATCAGGGCCAGCGCTTTGAAATCGCGTCCGGAGAGAGCTCGTTCCGGAAACGTTCGGCTCTCTCCTTTCTTCAGAACCCGTGAGGTGTAAAGATCCAGTGTGATATAAATTCCCCGCCGTTTGCAGGAGGCAAAAAAATAGTCCATTCGATCTGTTTTCTCTGGATCAATGGAGGTGGTCTCCCCGCACCCCTCCACCTTCAGTTCATTGTCAAAATGATGGAAGCGGACCAGATTGTAGCCGTTTGCCGCAAACCGGGCTGTCATCCGATCAATTTCCGCATTCGTCATGAGCTGGACCTTGTTTGTGACATTGATCCCCCAGAAGCGAACCGGGATTCCCGGACATTTTTCAAATTCAAAATTTTCACCGGAAGTTTTTAGAAATCCATATTTTCCCGCAGGTGCATCCAGCAGATGGGAGAAGTCCAGAGCTGATCCGGGAATCACATCTTTTTTCAGATCAACGACATTCCATTCGTTTCCTGCACGGATGACAAGCGGTCTGGCCTCCATGCGTGGCTGGATCAGATCCTGCGAGATGGAAACTGCCAGTGGAAGACTCTTTCCGCCATCGTGGATGCAGAGTGACTTTGCCGGGATGCCGCTGCTTCGGAAGATCAGGCATCGCAGTTGAGATGAGTTTTTCCCTCCAAGATCAGCCGCGCTGAGAAAACGGAGTTCTTCTTTGAGGCCATCCGAGTTCATCAGCGTCAGCGACGGATTTCCTGTTCCTGCACATAGAAGATACCAGTAGCGAGCACCTGCTTCTGTGGTTGTAAGAAGATTCCGGTTCGCTGCAAGGATTTTGCCGGTAACGGAAAAGTCGATTCCGCCAAGACGATGTTTCCCCGGAGAGAGAATCTGCTGAGTCTGTTTTCCATTTCCAGAAAGCAAGAGCGCCTGGGAAGGATAAGGGGTGTATTCTGCATGGAACGCCAGAGTCCATGGTCCTTTTCCTGTGCTGGAGGGGGAAAACATCATTCGACAGGAGATATCGCGATTGTTGAATTTCCGGTTGTCCTGAAACATCGCCTGAAAATTGCCTGAGAGAGTCAGCAGGCCGCGTCGGAGAGGTATTTGAATGCGGTTCCCCGGACATTTCGGTATGTTGATCTGCCAGGGCCTGGATGGATCGTAATATTCCGGGAATCGGATGATTTGTCCATTTTTTCGGAAAATCAGCTCCGATCCGGACGGGAACGGAATTGAGACTCCTGTAAACAGCGCTTGAATGCTGATCGGCTTTGCTGAAGTAAATTTCAGACGGAACTCCATCTGATTCCCGTTACCTTTTTTCCATTCTTCCAAGGCGAGGGAACCGTAAGGTCCTGCCTGAAAAGTCCCTTTCCGAATTTCAAAAAGATCGCACCGTTCAGGACTTTCTCCTGGAAATGTCAGATTTTGAGCATTCTGTGTGCTGGTTCCTTTCCAGCCGGGATATGCCGCCACGATTTTGAATGGAATTTCTTCTGCCTGAAACAGAAAATCCGCTGGACGGGAAAGTTCTCCGCCTGCCGCCTTTATGTGACTGGAGAACAAAAGAACAGCAAGGAACAGAAGAATAGTGCTGAGCTCGGATGAGCTCCTTTTCAAATGATGGAAATTGATTTTCATAGGAGTGTTCCGTTTCTTTCCGAATCAGAAGGTATGGTTCCTGATCAGGGAGTATTTGTTGACAAAATTGTTGATAGAGAACCAGTTGAAGGAGCTAGATGTTGTTCCCCACACCATAGAGGCGTTGAATGTATGGAATCGGGCCATCACAACATGACCGTCAAAGAGAAGCACTCCTGCTCTGGTTTTGTTGCTGTGATGCATTTCGGCGGTGGTGACTCCCCAGATGCCTGTTTCTCCCGTAGAAAAATTGTATCCGATAACAGAGTCTGTATATTTTGCCGAACCAGTATATTTATGCTCGGTCAGAAACATGGATTGCGAAGGTTGTTTTACCTGTGAACTCTTGACAAGCAGAGATTTACCGGTGGTATCCATGCAGCGTCCCCATCCCATGAGGAACGAGTAGGAGCGGGGGGGACGGATTTTGTAGGATTCGTTTTTCCGGGGATAGGGGGAGGGATCACTGGGACACCAGAAAATTTTGAATTTTCGAGGTAATTTCAAAATAAAAAATTAAAATCACTTGAAAAAAGTCAGCTGAAAG
>CAJKAR010000025.1 GCA_905197955.1 uncultured Lentisphaeria bacterium
CTGTCCTTGACCCGAGAAAAATGCTCGCGCATTTTTCCGTATTTCTGGAGAGCCGCAAGGTTCGGTGCAGGTCCGTAGCCTGCTTCGATCCAGCTGAATAAGTGGGCGTCCAACGGGTGAAAAAGGCAAAAAAAATCCGTCCGGAGCAAAACCAGCGGACGGATAAAAAATCGAACGCTTCAAAATTACTTGAGAGCGTTTCCAGAAACCTGAACCGATTTCATGGAAATCAGGAACAGCCAGGTAGAGGAAGTTGCACTGGAAAGATCCGTGACTCTGGTAGCTTCAAGAGCCGCAGCCTTTCTGCTGAGCATGCTGACCGCATTGTCAAGACGGACCGTATCCTTGAAAACTGCGCAGGATCCCGGAGTTGCCGTGCTTCCCGTGAAGAGCGGCAGAATACCAAAGAGATAAATTCCCCAGACATCACCATTCAGATGAGCAATCGTCTGAAGCTCATTGCTCTCGGAAAGCTTCATGTCATGCAAATTGGTCCCCGTCGTAACGGAGGAGCATGCCGTGAAAAGGACGGAGAGAGTGACAGCCATGGCAGCCGCGAAAACTTTTTTCATCATTTTCTTGATTCCTTTTTTGTTGATTTGAACACTTTCAAACTGAAATCCTCAGACAATTTACATCACTTTACGAATGATGCAAGTCTCGAATCTCTATTTCTCGACAAGAATGTTGTCAATCAGACGAGTTTTCCCGAAATAAGCCGCAACGGGGAACATCATATTCCCCCCGATCTTCTTAATCGGCTCCAGAGTTTCGGCATCGACCGCCTCGATGTAATCCACAACCCCTTCCGAAGCCTCAATCGAACGCCGGAAATCGGCCAGCAGCTTCTCCAGATCCGTCTCACCCGCTTCGATTTTCTCTTTCAGATCCTTCAGTCCGCGAGAAAGAGAAAGGGCATTCCGATGTTCCTGCTCCGAAAGATATTTGTTGCGGGAACTTCTGGCAAGCCCGTCGGGTTCGCGAACAATCGGAGAGATCACAATCCGGATCGGGAAGTTCAAGTCGCGAACCATACGTTTGATAATCCGTGCCTGCTGACCATCTTTCTGACCGAAAATCGCAATGTGCGGAAGAGTCGCAAGGAACAGCTTCGAGACCACAGTTGTCACGCCCCGGAAATGGGTCGGACGGGTCTTCGCACAGAGCCCCTGCGAGAGCTTCTCTTCCACAACCCAGGTGGAACTGTCCGCCGGATACATCTCCGCCGCGGAGGGTGCAAAAACCGCATCCACCTTTTTCTCTTCACAGAGTCTGGCATCCCGCTCAAAATCCCGCGGATACTTATCGAAATCCTCATTCGGGCCGAACTGGGTCGGATTCACAAAAATGGTGACTACAACTACATCGGCACCGGATTTTCTCGCCGTGTCGATCAGGGAAAGATGCCCCTCATGCAGGAAACCCATGGTGGGAATCACGCCGATGGTTGCGCCGGACCGACGTTTCTCGTCCGACCAGGCCTGCATTTCCGCGATCGTTCTGATGATTTTCATTTCTCTTCTTCACTCTTTCATTGATTTGCCTTGCGGATCCGTTCCGCAACAGATTGTTCGTATGCTTTGAGATCCTTGATTTCCACCTGCGCCACTCCGCTTTTCATTGCAGCCTCGGCAACGCCAGCCGCCACACGGGGCACAACTCTGGGATCAAACGGTTTCGGAATCACATAGGTTTCCTTCAGCGGATTTGCTCCGTCGAAGACTCCGGCTGCCGCATCTGCCGGATATGCATCCTTGAGGATGGCAAGGATATCTTCCGGAATCGGCTCCGAAGCGATTTCTGCCAGCGCACGGGACGCCGCAAGTTTCATTGCCTCGTTGATATCGGTTGCCCGCACATCAAGCGCTCCACGGAAGATCCCCGGGAATCCAAGAACATTGTTCACCTGGTTCGGGAAGTCGGAACGTCCGGTTCCAACCACGGCTGCGCCAGCCGCTTTCGCATCCATCGGATGAATCTCCGGATTCGGATTCGCCATCGCAAAGACCACGGCGCCCTTGTTCATCGACGCAACCATCTCTTTCGTAAGAGCTCCCGCAACAGAGACACCCATGAAAACATCCGCGCCGCGAATCGCTTCGGCAAGCGTCTTTTCGGAAATCGGACGGGCAAAGCGGGCCTTCTGTGCATTCAGATCGGTCCGATCGCTCCGGATGGTTCCTTTGGAGTCGCAGAGAATAAAGTTCTCGCGTCTGGCACCTGCGGCAATGTAGTATTCCGCGCAGGCGATTCCGGCGGCGCCGGCTCCGTTCATCACGAATTTGCAGTCCTCAATCTTTTTGCCGACAAGTTTCAATGCGTTGAGAATTCCGGCAAGAGAGATGATCGCCGTTCCATGCTGGTCATCATGGAAGACCGGGATCGACATTTTCTGTTTCAATGTTGTTTCGATCTCAAAGCATGCCGGTGCTCCGATATCCTCCAGATTGATCCCCCCGAAAGAGGGCTCCAGATATTTGACCGCTTCAATGACTTTCTTCGGATCGGTTTTTCCGTTCTCCTGGAAAACTGATCCAAGACAGATCGGAATGGAGTTGATATCGGCAAACTTCTTGAAGAGAACACTTTTGCCTTCCATGACAGGCATGCCGGCTTCGGGACCGATGTTGCCGAGACCGAGCACCGCGGTACCGTCGCTGACTACCGCAACACAGTTTCCGCGTCCCGTATATTCCCACACCGCCTCCGGATGATTGTGGATCTCCATGCAGGGAACCGCCACTCCGGGCGTGTAGGCAAGAGAAAGATCATACTGCGAGTTGCACGGTTTGGATGGCTGCATGGTCAGTTTCCCATGCGGATTCTGCGCATGGTACGCAAGCGCGTCCTGCGCAAGTTTGGTTTTGGGATCAGGATTGGACATTGTTTCCTCCAGATGGGTTATAATGAATTAAACGACTGATTTACGAACAGGAATGCCCCGCGCGGCAAGATACTCCTTCGCCTGCGGAACGGTATAAGTGCCGAAATGAAAAATGCTCGCCGCAAGAACAGCATGCGCATTGCCTTTCGTGAAGACTTCGTAAAGATGTTCCAGATTTCCGGCTCCGCCGGAGGCAATGACCGGAACGGATACGGCATCGGCAATCGTTCTGGTCAGTTCGAGATCGTATCCGTTCTGTGTTCCGTCGGCATCCATGCTGGTGAGCAGGATCTCTCCTGCGCCGAGCTCCACACCTTTCTGCGCCCATTCGACGGCATCGATTCCGGTATTCCGCCGACCTCCGTGAGTAAAGACCTCCCAGCGGTGTTCGCCGGGGACGCGGCGCGCATCGATTGCCAGCACAATGCACTGCTTGCCGAAACGCTCGGCTCCCGCACGGATCAGATCAGGATTGGCTACCGCCGAGGAGTTGACGGAGATCTTATCCGCTCCGGAATTCAGCATGAGACGGATATCTTCAACGGTTCGGATACCGCCGCCAACGGTCAGAGGAATAAAAACATTCTCCGCGGTTCTGCGGACAACATCGTACATGGACGCCCGGTTGTCGCTGGTCGCGGTAATATCCAGAAAGACCAGTTCATCGGCGCCCTGCCTGTCGTATTCGATCGCCGCTTCGACGGGATCCCCCGCATCAATGAGGTTGACAAAGTTCACGCCTTTGACGACGCGCCCCCCCGTAACGTCGAGGCACGGAATGATTCGTTTGGCCAGCATGGTCCCATCCTTGCATACAAAAGTTCTGAGTTCAGCTGGTAATGTATCACGGAAAACGGAAAAAGTCTATCCGCTTTCCTTAGAAAAGCGGGACAATCCCGTTTTTTTGGAATCGGGTCCTGCCGTTTCGGAACAGCAGGACCATGCGCTTTTATTTTGCAGTTTTGAAATATTCCATCAGGGCACGGCCGATCACCTGCTTGCCGCGCTCTCCGGAATGGACATAGTCGCGGCTGTACCATTCGTGCGGTGTGCCGGAGGCATAGAGCCAGGTATAGGTCGGCGTGGAGAGATCCCAGAACGCAACGCGGTTCCGGCGCGCCATCGCCGGCAGGGTCTTGGGATCATAGCCGCCGAGAACATGCTGATCTTTCGCCAGCTCCCATTTCTGCACAGGAAGAGGTTTGTCCGGATTGGCTTTGTCCCAGGGACGAGTGTCCACCGCAAGCGGAGCGCTGAGAACCAGAATTTCTATGTCCTTGTAATGGGCTTTCGCGGCGCGGATCACAACTTCGATTGCCTCGGTGCCGTTCGGATGATACGGCTTGCGATAGTTGGAGATTCCGCCGATCACCAGAAGATCGGGCTTCTTTTCATCCAGCACATACTTTTTGAACTGATCGGCCTGGCAGTAGAACCAGCAGCCGGTGCTGCCGCGCATGGAGATGGTGAAGTCGAATTCGGAATTCGGGAACTCCCGCTTCAGGAGAGAGTGAAACTGGGAATGGAAGGTATCCTGCATGATGCTGTCGCCAAGCATGAGAACATGCCACGGCTTTCCGGAATTCAGGGCGGCTCTTGTCTTCGGGAGAAGTTCCATGGAATAGGGAGGAGCTTTGAAGTTCAGGGGGGGGAGCTCTTCATAGACGCGGTCGCAATATTTGGCGGCTTCAGCAGCGGAGACCTTCTCCACGCTCAGGTTCCACGCGCGAAGCCCGGTCTTTGACTGGAAAAATACACGGATGGAATCCACTTTCGGCATCGCGTAGATCACACGGTCGTAGGAGCGGCGCTCGCCGGGATAGATGACATCGTAGTTGTCCGGAAGAAGATTCCGCTTCGAATCGTAGAAATCAACGCCCTGATAGGCTCGCTCTTTTGCTTCGGCATCGAATTTGATGCGGTAATAGGCGGCCTCGCCCGGCTTTTTATCGAGGATGATCCGTCTGGAGATGAGCTTGCCGCCCTTGTCCGGATAATAGCCTTCGAACTGATTGTAGGTCAGACCGTTTTTGGAGGCGGAGGGTTTGAACTCCCAGCCGGGCAGTTTGTCGGAAAGAGGGCCGCCGAACGAAGCCAGGGGCGCTGCTGTCAGATGAGCCGCCGTCAGAATCGCGGCTGTCGCGATAATGCTTTTCAACATGGTAAACTCCTTACTGTTAAACATCAAACGACAGAATATATGAAAGGATACAATAGCACATGCCGGCATTTCTTCCAGAAATGTTTTTTCTTTTTTTACTTTTATTTCCGGAAAAAACGGAATATAGTACAGAACTTGCAGAAAAATAGGGAAATAAACCGATACAACAGAACAATAATTCTTGAAAGGCTCGGGGGTCGGAATGCTGGATTTTCTGAACGGAACGATTCTGAACTGGCTGGATTTGTACGGAACAGCCGCAACGGTGCTGTGGTGTTTCTGGAGTTTTGTGCTGGGGGGATGCTTCGGCAGTTTCACGACGGCATGCGTATGGAGAATTCCGCGCGGAATCTCGATTGTCTGGCCGCCCTCCTCGTGCCCGAAGTGCGGAAGGCATCTGGGGCTGACTGAGAATATTCCGATCTTCGGCTGGCTTCTTCTGCGCGGAAAATGCAAGGGGTGCGGACTGCCGATCTCTCCACGGTATGTCCTGATCGAACTTGCCGCAGCACTTCTGTTCACGGCAACGGCGTATCTGGCCGTGATCCATCGCATTCCTCTGAGTGTGATTCCCGCATGGTGTCTGATCGTTCTTTGCATCGGGTCCGCCTGCACGGACTGCGAACTGAGAATCATACCGGATAAATTTACGTTCACGGGAATGATTCTGGCTCTGATCTGCGCGTTCCTGTTTCCTTCGACAAAAATGCCGTCGAACATGACTCCGCTTTTTGCTCTGACCTATACTTTTGCGCAGATCGCCGCGGTCGGACTCTTCGGATATTCGGCCTGGTACGCGGGAAAAATTCTCTTCCGGAAAGAAGCTCTCGGCAGAGGCGATGTGAAATTCCTGATGGCTGTTGCCGGATTCACCAGCGTGTTCGGCGCACTGGTGACGATTCTGACAGGAAGTTTCCTGGCTCTGATCTGGCTTTTCTGCGATGCCGTAAAACGGGGAAAACTCCGGCGCAAATTTGCATACGGTCCCTTTCTTGCGGCGGGAGCCATCCTCTGGCTTCTGTTCAAGCATACGGTGATGAGCCTGTTTCTGAAATAATAAAGCTTTTGCCGGGGGGAACGATTTGACTTTTCCCTTTTCCCGTGTACATTAACGGGAGTCCGTCCCTCCGTCGGGACGGTTTTCGATCGAAACATGAAACTAATATAAAGGAGAAAGAAATGGCTGCAAAAGTTGATTCTGAGAAATGTGTCGGATGCGAATCCTGCGTGGGCGCCTGCCCCGTGGAAGCCATCTCGATGAATGATGGAAAAGCACAGGTCAATGCGGATACCTGCGTTGATTGTGGTGCATGCGTCGGGACCTGCCCCGCAGAGGCCATCACACAGGAATAAGTTCTATTATTCCAGCAGGAATAAGTCTTCTTATTCCTTAAACCTGATTTTTCAGATTTAGACCGGGACTCAGCATCCCGGTTTTTTTTTGGCACTTTCCGGCAGGTGGAAATCTAAGAACGGATCAGAAGCTCAGTTCGTGATTGTGATTTTCCATGTCCGCAACACTGATCATCTGAAGTAGAACGGCTTCCAGGGTCGGAATCGCAATGCCGGAGACATAATATGGTTCATTGCGGATCATCACCTCTATCTGACGCATATTGTTGGCTTTCAGCTTTGCCAGCAGTTCCTGGAGGCGTGAAAGAGCTAGAGTATCCGCAGGAAGCGAACTCTTTTCGATCAACTCGATTCTGCCGCCGGTGATGCGCAGAGCACTGGCCTGTTTGGTCAGAAGATAAAGTTTGTGGATGGGATCCGCCTGATTGGCTCGAATCAGGGGTTCCAGCATTTTTTCGAGCCGGGTTTCAATCCCGGCAAGTCCGAGAAACTTGTTCTGCGGAGTGAAGAGCGGATAGCGACAGGCGATCCGATGAGTCCCCGTTACACCACGGTATGGATTCGACCAGAAGATCTTGCGATTTTTTCCAAAATCAATCTCCTGATCCCAGCGGTTCCGATAGGCGGCGGTATCGGGATCATCGTAAGTGCCGGGATAACTGTATCTTGTTCCATCCGCCCACTTGATGTAAAGCCGCTGAATTCTGTTGTCCGGCGAAAGCAGTTCGTTATGGATATCTCTGGAGTCATTCGTGTTGTGGCTGAAGAGATCATAGAGAAGAATCTTGTTGCAGATGTAGACGTATTCCTTCGGATCACGCAGAATCATTCCCGGTTCCTTCAGATCTTCCGGAAGAATCCGGACCATGTGGGAGAGGTTGATGGGATTCGGATAATATTTCGAACGGATCATTCCGGGAGGAGATGTGCGGGGATTCCGGTATGCAGAACTGTCGTAGAAACGGGAAGTGCGCGGACTGTTCTCAAGAGTATCTTCCAGAAGATTGTCCGCAAAAAGCAGCAGCTGTGCCTGCGTCGTGAGGAAGCGTTTCTCCAGACTCGTTGCAAGGTAATCGGTATATGCCTGAAGAGTCAGACGGCGCATCGTGTTGACGGAATGAAGCCGCTCCGCACGATTTGCCCGGTAATAGGAAAGAAACAGACCGCCGCAGAGAAGCAGAAAAATAGCGCCGGTAATCAAAACAGTTTTCATGCGGTTGCGATAGATTGTCCGGAAGAATTTCTGGAGCAGGTTGTCCGGAGCTGCGGAGACTTCCTCGTCGTAAATAAAATGCCTGATGTCGGTGGAGAGCTCGGCGACCGTCTGATAGCGCTCTGCCGGATCGGGGTTCACCGCCTTGCGGATGATCGCCCGGATGCGGGGACTGATTTTCAGTTTCGGCAGATAATGAACATAATTTTTCTCATCGAAAACGACCCTGCAGGAACAGTCTCCGCTCTGATTGCCGGAACAGACCTGCTTGCCCCTGCGAAGGGTCGTCATTTCAAACAGAATCATTCCGAGCGCAAAGATATCGATCCGCGGAGTCACGACTTTTTCCCGGAGATACTCCGGCGGCAGATAGTTCGGCGTTCCGCTGATCTGTTCCGGTCGGGTGCCGATCTCCTTGGCACAGCCCCAGTCCATGAGATAGACCTCGCCGAATTTTCCCATCAGAATATTGTCCGGTTTGAGGTCCCCGTGAACAATTTTCATGCTGTGGCAGTATTCGACCGCCTCGCAGATTTTCAGAAAATATTCCAGTCTGGATACCAGCGCGTGGTGCTCCTGAAGATTGCTGATTTTTTTCGTATCGTACTTTTCCCGGATCTTGTCGATAAATCCGTTCAGGGAAGAACCGTGGATGAACTTTGTCACGCATTCCCAGCGCCCGTCCTCCCCTTTCCCGAGAGCGTAGACAGGGACAATGGAGGGATGATCCAGATTGGCATTCAGACGACTTTCATAAAGAAATGAACTGATGGCTCCGGGATCATCCTTGAGATGATCGTTCAACGTCTTGACCGCGACAACCCGGTCGAACACCACATCCTTTGCCTTTGAGACAACTCCGACCCCTCCGGCCGCATAATGGCAAATGAATTGAAACCGTTTTGCGAACTCCGGCACATTGATCTGTTCCTGCTCCAGTTTGGCCATGACATCGTTATCGGTATTGTGCCGTCCGGTCAGTACGAGAGTTGCATCAAGCTCGCGAGTGTTAAGCGTATCTTTTTTTGGCATTCCGCATTCCGTTTTTTCCAGGCATTTCCAGTTGCCGCAGCTCCGTTCACGCGGCAGGTGTAACATAACAGGAATCCGGCGGGTTTTCAAGAAGAGGAAGTGTTTTTCCGGAGGTTTTTTCCGGAACGCTTCCCGGTCAAAGATTTTTCCGCATCCACGGTTGATTTTTCCGTTTGAAAAACTAATGTACAGAATGATTTTATTTGCAGAGGGAGAATATGCCGCAGATTACCTTGAAACAGCTGGCGGAGCTTTCGGGTCTTTCCGTCCGGACGGTCAGCCGGGTTTTGAAAAATCAGGCGAATGTCGTCCCCGAAAAACGGGAGATGGTCCTGAAGCTGGCCGAAGAGTATCACTATGTGCCTAACATGGCGGCACGGAATCTGCGTCTGCGCAAAAAGAGTTTTGTAGGAATTCTCTGCAGGGACTTCGGGACAGAGGTGTTCGTCCAGAAAATCAATGATCTGGAACTCCGGCTCTCGGCCGCCGGATACTATCCGGTTCTGGGGCATCTCGACCGTTCTCCGGCGGATCTGGAACGCATGCTCAATGACTGGGCGGGAATCGCCGGATATGTCGTGGTGATGAACAGCGTGCCGGAAAACGCCCTCCATTATCTGAATCATCTTGCAGGAAAACGCCTGCCTCTGCGCTTCATCTTTGTGGATCAGCCCGGCGAACGGAACGCGCATACGCTGCTGATCGACCGGGCTTCCGGGGTCTGTGACGCCGTTTCCAGTCTGGTGGAACAAGGACGACGCAGAATTCTCCACTGCGGCTGTCTGGATTCCAGAAAAGAGGGAATCCGGCAGGCTTTTGACCGACTCCCGAAAGGAGCCGCCGGAAACATCGAATCGCTTCACATTGAAAGTCACGGCGAGTTCGAAAACGGCTACCGCGAAGGCGCCCGCATCATGGCATCCGGAGCCGATGCGGTTCTCTTTGATACGGACCGCATGGCGGCAGGGTTCCTGAAATATGCGGCAGAAGAGAGAATCGATGTTCCAGACAGAATCGCCGTAGTCGGTTTTGATGACGATATCGTTGCCAGAATGTCCGTTCCGTCGCTCAGCACGGTGGCGCATCCGGTTTCCGAAATCAACTCCACGATTCTGGAAATCATAGAACGGAATCCCGAGGAAATCGTCCGGAGGATTTTCCCGACCCGCTTCGTCCCGCGCGACAGTTCACGCTGACCGATCCGTCGAACGCCGCCGGAGAATCCGCACGTTCCGTTCCATGGATTTCAGCGGGGTTCCTTTTTTCAGATGATCCATCAGGATTTCGACCGCGCAGACTGCGCATTCCGCTGCCATCTGATCGAATGTCGTAAGAGGAATCTGACAGTATTCGGAAAGTTTGATGTTGTCGCCCCCCGTCAGCAGCAGATCTTCGGGAATGCGGATTCCGTGTTCAAGACAGTATTTTTCAATTCCGACGGCAGCCTCGTCGCTGGCGCAGATCACTGCATCCGGCGACCAGGCAAGGATCTCCGGAGCCGCCCGGTAGGCGTTTCCCAGCACGGTCCCGGGCCCGGTGGAAAGGGGGAAAAGCTTTGCTTCGCAAGAGGAGGATGAGGAATCCACAGCTTCCAGAAAACCCTCTTTCCGCTGGCAATAGCTGAATCCGTCGGAAGACATCAGCCCGGCCAGACGCCTTGCCCCGAGCCGGATGCAGTCGCCCGCCAGCTCCCGGACGGCACTCTTCTGTTCCGAATACACGGAAGGATATCCTTCCACTTTATTGGTAATCAGCAGGAACGGACAGCCCGCACGGCGCAGTTCCTCCAGAAAGATATCGCCTTCACCGGCGCCCCAGACGAGAAGTCCATCAATCTCATGGCGTTTGAATATGTTAAGATATTCCCTGTTCTCGCGGAAACTCCTGTCGTTCATCAGCGGCAGACAGCGGCAGCCGTACCGGAACAGTTCGCGGCAGACATGAAAAAACGATTTTGCCAGATTGTCATCCTCCAGCATGAATTCTCCCGCAGTCAGAAAACCGACGACCCCCGAATGCCCCGAAAACAGGCGCGACGCATGAATACTCGGCTGATAATCCAGTTCCGCGCAGACTTGCAGAATCCGTTTCCGGGTCGCTTCACTGATCCGGATTGTCCCGGATCGTCCCGCCAGCACCCGAGACACAGTCGAAGGCGAACACTCCGCCAGTTCCGCAATCTTCCGTATATTAATACTCTCTCCCATTCCCACCCGACAAACTTGCACTGTTCATTCTTCTCCATCCGGAACACTTTTTCCGGCGGACATTTTCCCCCTCTCAACGATCCCTTCCGGCAATCCCGGTCCCTCCGTTTTTGAAAATCTACATTCCCCCTGTTGACTTTTCAAGCGTACAAGAGTATAATATTTCTCAATGCAACTGTTGCAGTGTATTGTTTCCGAAAACATTTTCTTATAAAAAAGGAGGATTCAGATGAACGCGGAAGAATTCCGGAAAAAGGTTCTGGGCGCATGGCTCGGAAAGGCGGTGGGAGGAACACTCGGACAGCCCTGGGAAGGAAGCAGCGGCCCGCTGGCGCTGACCTACTACGATCCCGTTCCGACAACCATGATGCCGAATGACGATCTGGATCTTCAGATTCTCTGGGCATGCAAACTTGCCGGGGAATGGAACGGAGAAATCTCCCGGAAACGGTTCGGAGATGCATGGCAGAACTGTGTAGATTTTCCCTTTGATGAATATGGAGTGGCGATCCGGAATCTGAAGCTGGGAATCCCGGCGCCGCAGTCGGGACGCTATGACAACTGGTTCACCGATGGTCTCGGCTCGGCGATCCGCAGTGAAATCTGGGCATGCCTGGCCCCTGGAAATCCCGAACTCGCGGCGAAGTACGCCTATGAGGACGCATGTGTCGATCACGATGGCAACGGCATTTATGCGGAACAGTTTCTTTCCGCACTGGAAAGTCTGGCCTTTGAAGAAAGCAATCTCGAAACTCTGATCCAGGCAGGTCTTTCCGTGATTCCTGCCGAGTCGAAACTTGCATCCGCCATCCGGGACACCGTTACATGGTGTGCGGAAACCACCGACTTCACCACCATCCGTTCCCGCATTCTGGAAAAATACGGGAGTGCGAACTTTACGGATGTAAAGATGAATCTGCCCTTCATGGTTGCGGCGCTCCTGCTCGGGAAAGGCGATTTCGGCAAAAGTGTCTGCACGGCGGTCAACTTCGGGCAGGATACCGACTGCACCGGAGCGACGGTCGGAGCGATTCTCGGCATCATGAATCCCGATTCCATTTCCGCGCACTGGCTGGCACCGATCGGACGAGCTCTTGTCGTCAGTCCGGAAATCCGCGGGATCACCCCGCCGCCGACTCTGGATGAATTCACGGATCTGGTGATTGCGCTGAAGGAAAAGGTATTTCTTTCGGGAAGCGCGGATGCTCCCGTGGATCTCTCCCGGTATCGGATTCCGTTCCGGAAATCAGTTTTTTCGCCGTGGTTTGCGGGAGACTTCCGGAAGTTCCGTCCGGAAATCGCGGTTCCGGCGGAAGAGATCACGGTTCCTGGAAATCTGTTTGAACTGGACTTCACGGATCTGCCTGTGGATTCCCTGCTGATGATGGAAACGGAGTTCCAGCTTGCGGCGCCCCGGAAAGTCCGTCTTCTGGTGAATACATCCGCAAACATGCGGGTCTGGCTGGACGGAGAGTTCCGATTCGGACGGGAAAGCGGACCGATGGTTCCCGCCTTTCATCGCGCCCAGCTGAATCAGATCTGTGATCTGGAACTCGATGCGGGATCTCACACGCTGACCATGGGATTTGCGCCATCTTGCGACGAGATGAAAAAAACAGAGGTTCTGTTCGGTCTTTCCGATTCCCGGAATCACTGGCTGACGGATGTGTTCCGGAAATAAAACCGGCTTATTTCGCAAGAGTCAGAACTACGACCTCCGGCGGACAGCTGAAGCGGACGCGCAGCATGCTTGTCCCGATGCCGGAGGTGACGATCATTTTCTTCCCGGGAACTTCTTCGATCAGTCCATAAGCAAAGCGCTGTCCGTGGCGCGAAGGAATTCCCGGACGCCCGAGCAACGGCAGTTTCACCTGTCCCCCGTGCGTATGTCCCGCCACAAGCAGGATGGAATCCGAGACTATTTTCAGATAGTTGTCCGGATAGTGCATCATCACGATCAGCGGTTCTTCCGGCATCCGTTTGACAAAGCGCAAATGCGTTTGAGGTCTCGATTCCGCCAGTCCGGCAAGATGCAGCCGTTTTCCATCGCGTTCGAACGTGACGGCTCTGTTTTCCAGGACCCGGATTCCGTTTTCCTCCAGATACCGTCGGATTTTCCGGGAACCGATCCAGCGGTCATGATTTCCGAATACAGCATACACCCCGTATTTGGCGTTCAGAGAGCGGAGCATGGGAAAGAATTTTTCCATCGGCATGGCATGAGATTCCTTCCGTCCGTTCAGGAAATCGCCGAGCAGAAGAATCAGATCGGCATTCTGGCGGTTTGCCAGCTCAACTGCCCGACGAATCAGCTTCTGATCCGCTTTGCTGCGACTGGCATGAAAATCGCTCATCAGGACAATTTTCAGCCCGTTCCATTCCTCGGGAAGTTCCGGGATATGCACGGTTCTCCGCACCAGAGTCAGCTTGGAAGGTCCGAAGAGAAATGCTTCCGCGGACAGCCATGCCCCGATCATGCAGAACAGAAGCAGCAGGATCAGCAACAGCTGCCGTTTCCGCATACGCATCGGCGTTTTTTTCTGAATCGGCTGTGGTGTGGGCTCTTCATTCATCATCCGGATTTCCTTTGTCGTGGGAGTCGATACCATAGCACAAAAATGGAATTCCGGCAAGAGATGATCTGGGATTTTTCAGCAGGGCCTTACTCTTTCAAGGAAATATCGCCTTGTGTCCCGGGAAACTCCGTTTCGTCCAGGACCAGGGAACCCGCCAGCTGT
This sequence comes from uncultured Lentisphaeria bacterium, assembly GCA_905197955.1. Taxonomy (GTDB): domain Bacteria; phylum Verrucomicrobiota; class Lentisphaeria; order Victivallales; family UBA1829; genus UBA1829. The sequence goes on from CAJKAR010000025.1 coordinate 13,589, forward strand.
TTGAAAAGCTGTTCCGGAGTTTTCGCAACTTTCAGCAGATTTCGATCCCCGGGACTCGTGAGCCCCAGTTGAACACTCTGCTCGACCAGCGCCAGAATCGGATCATAATATCCGCAGATATTCAGAAGACCGACCGGATGCTTGTGACCCGTTTTCATCTTCCGGAGAGCCAGAGCATCAAAAAGCTCATCCCAGGTTCCGAAACTGCCCGGCAGAGCGACAACCGCATCCGCCCGTCTCAGCATCTCCGCCTTCCGCTCCGCAAGATTGCAAGTTGTAATGCATTCACTCAGATTCGAATGTCTGAGTTTCTCCGGCAGCGCGGCGGAAAATACTCCTTCCACACGGCCTCCGTTTTCCAGAACCGTATCCGCAAGAAGTTTCATCAGTCCGACATTGCTGCCGCCGTAGACCAGAGTCATTCCGTGCTCCGCAAGGTACCGCCCAAACGCAATGACAGCTTCCGCATATTCCGGAGAGTTCGGCTCCCGTGAGGCACAGTAGACCGCAACCGATCGAATTCTCTTTAATTTTTCCTGCTTCATAAATTTCCTCTGCTGAAAACCGAAGATCCATCCTTCTCCCAGAGAACCTCTCTCAAAATCCGGCGAACCAGCGGATTGCCGCAGATCTGCCGGTTGTACGTCCGAAAAAAGACAAAATCCTGCTCGTTGATTTCCCGATAACGGTTGAAATAATCGTTCAGAACCTCGCCGACCGCCCCGGAACGACTGATCCCGGCGGCACAGTTAATATATAAAGCCCGTCCCGTATCAATACGCTTGATGAACTCGGCAATCCTGCGGGCAATGGATTCATCAAAAAGGATCAGAGTGCCATCGGGATCGGTCGTTGCATCATCAAAACACAATTTCAAGATATGCTCTCCGTTCACGGGGACCGCACAATCGGCATCCGTCTGAAATGAGTTCCGGATCGTAATGAAATTGTTCTCCTGCCAGAAATCCGAATCCGGCTGTTCGTAAAAAGAGACCGGATCACCGAACCGGCTGTGTTCACGGAACCAGACCTGTCCCACAACCCGTATTTTCATGCCATTCTCCCTTCCTGACCTGAGGATAGAATAGCATGGATTCTCTGGAATTTCAAACAGATCCCACTTTCAATATCCGGGCAAAAAAAAAAGGAAAGAGGCGGAAACCTCTTTCCTCAAACCAGTCAGCAAAACAGAACTCAGGCTTTTTCCTCCGCGGCGGGTTCTTCCGTGCGGATGTTTTCGCGATCTCTGTGATCCTGCTTCTTTTCAAGATACTTGCGGGCCTGAACGCCGGCTTTGTCGAGAGCATCCACAATCGACTTGTTCATATCGCCGAGAGTCTCGGCGGAAGCGGACACCAGATAATTCTTAATGGCGACAACCGCATCCGCTTTGTGTACGTTCTTCTGAATATCCAGAACAATCCGGACGCTTGATATTTTGAGAGACAGGTCATCAAAAGCCGCGTGAGTTGCGTTTTCTGCTGTGACTTTAAGAGCTTCGCTCAGATCAAAATGGCGGGCGCTGACAATGATATCCATAGTAGCATCTCCTTATTTTAATAGTTTGACGAAATCGCCGCTTGCAAATTTCCGGCGGTTCCGCCTTTCTCTCAAACCGGCTCGACTTGACACCGATTTCCGCTTTTGTCAACAGTATAGACGTGAATACGCACGATTCAAGTCTCAAAACAAATAAAAAGCAAAATAAAATTCAAATTTTTCCATTCCAGCGTTAAAATCCGAAAAAAGCCGGCAAAATATTTGACAATCATGAGAAATATGCTATATTCTTCAATTCTCATCGTGTTGAGAAAGCATTCCAACCGCCCCTGACTGCTTGACGCGGAGGAATGCTGCTAGATCCAATCAACTGTAAATCGAAAGGAAACGGGATGAAACAAGCTCAAGCCAAACACAAACTTTGCAGACGCCTCGGCTACTGCGTCTGGAACATGCCGAAGTGCCCGAGCGCAAAAAGACCTTATGCCGCCGGACTTCAGGGCAAAAATGCCAAGAAGAAAAAACTCTCCACCTACGGCATCATGATGCAGGAAAAGCAGAAACTCAAAGCTCACTACGCTTTGACCGAAAGCCAGCTGCGCAATATCTTCCTCGTTGCAAAACGCAAAGAGGGAAGAACAAACGAAATCCTGATGCAGCACATCGAACTCAGACTCGATGCGGCGGTTTATCATTCCGGATTCGCTCCCACGATTTTCGCTGCAAAGCAGTTCGTTTCCCACAGACATATTCTCGTTGACGGCAAGATCGTTGACCGTCCTTCTTACAGACTGAAACCGGGACAGGTTCTCACCATCAACGCGGAAAAATCTCCGAAGATCGCCGAGATCGCCCGCGATGTCAACTCCACGATCCCCCCGTATTTCGAGACCAACAAGGAACAGCTCAAGGTCACAGTTCTCCGCGAACCCATGATCGAAGAGATTCCGGTCCAGGTCGAAGCAATGCGCGTCGTCGAGTACTACGCTCGGTAATCGTTTCTGTCCAAGGACATACCAAAATCCCGCATTCATCCGATGCGGGATTTTTTTTATCGAAAAAAAGCCCCCGCAGCGATTCCTTTCGCGATACTGCAGATTCCTTCTGTAATTTTCCAAATACCAATTCCAGACAGAAGGAATGGATCCCGTTTTTTGAAAAAACTAAGAAAAACGGAACGATTCTCTTCTGTCCGAGCCGGATGTCTTTCAAAGAGAAAGAGAGTTATTCCCCCTGTTTTTTATCAACAATTCCAAAACATTTCCTGCAAGGACGATAATTTTTTCTACCTTTTACAAAACGACCCTTTGTCTTTTGATAATAGATGCAGCCTTCTTTATGAATTCTTCCTGTGCTTTCCGTCAGCCAGTACTGCCCGGTATCAGAGGAACGATTCCACCAGACATAGAAACAGCCCGCGACCGCCAGAATAATGATTGCGATCGCGAGCCATTTCAAGTTGATGATGAAGTTCTGACTGATGGGCTGCTCGACATTGCCATCGACTTTGATGTTGCAGATCTTGAATTTCACGGTAACCTCCTTTTGGTTGTTGGGTTACCGGAAATAATCGTGAATCGGGGAGTGAAAGTTATTTCTGTTCGTCAAGGAAGTCGAGGAACTTCAGCTTCTCTTCAGCGGTAAAACGGGAATCTTTACGGAGGTTCCGGGCTAGCTGGACAGGGTCCAGGCCGGAAGATTCCTGCTGCGCCTCACGGACAGGAGGAGTGTTCTGGGAAATTGATTTCAATGGACTGTTTTTCTGGTTCTGCAAAATCATTCCGGAGACATGACCGCCAACTTCAATCGTATTCATTTTTATCTTATTTTTTTCCGGATATTCCTCCTGAAAAAAATAGATTTTCATCTCTGGAAAAAGACGGAAAAAAGTGGAAAGATCCAGTTTCTCAAATTGTGTTTTCCCGCTTCTCAGCCGATTGACAATCGAATAGGATATGCCGACTTTTTCCGCATAGCGGTTCAGATTGTATTCTTTTTCGACCGCTTTTGCAAAAGCTTCTTTTGTTTTCTCAATCCACCCCATAACAGAACTCTCCAGAATAAAAACGCTTTGTTTCCGGAAAATATATGCTGTCTGGAGAAAAAATCAATTTTTTTTGGAATACCTCTTGACTTTTTATGCTTTATAGCATATAATATCCAACAGAACAGCATCTTTTCTAAAGAATCATTTTTCTATATTCTTAATAGAAGAAAAAGAAAAATAACTCTTTTAGCGAAAAGGTGTTTTTTTTGCAGAAAAACTATGCTATATAGCATAAACAATTAACCTTTCACAAGGAGTACACATGACTGACCGGCAAAATAACAGAACACAACCCGCTCTCTCCTCTGCTGCCAAACCAGCAGAAGCAAGCAAGTTTCAGAAATGGAAAAGAACAGGGAACGACTCGACGCAGACAACTGCAGAACAGAATTCCTCCCCGTCGGACTCCAGCGACATCATTACTCCGCGCGCTCTGCTTTCCGAAGGCTGGATTGCGGAAACCAACGGATGGGATGCCGCAAACAGACGAATCCTGACAGCACGCAGAATGATTGCTCTTGCAGATTTCTCCGCCGGCGATCCATCGCGATGGAGAACAATCCGTGCCCGCTTCTTTTTTGAAGAACTCAGTGTAAATGAACTGGCAGAGAAGCTCGGCATTTCCCGAAGAACCGTTGCAAGACATCTTCAGCCGGTGCATATCAGCGAGGATATCTATGATTTCCCAGATTTCATTCATTCTTAAAGACTTTCAAAATCTGAAAAAGAAGGAAAAGCATCTTGCTCCGATAAGACATTTTGCCGTCACTTCATCTTCGGGATCCATAAAATTCCGTTTTTTTTCATCCACCCCTCTTGACAAAAACGCACTTATCGCCTATAATTAATAGTATCAGATAGTATTAGATAGTATTTGACAACATCAAACAGGGAGAGCACGATATGAATTTTGAATTCAAAAAGGACATTCTGTTTCGGGAATTGAAACAGGATATTCTTTCGGGCGTTTACCCTCCCGGTTACCGTTTTCCTCCTGAACTGGAATTTGCGAAGCAGAAAGGTGTCAGCTTTCAGACACTGCGATCCGCTCTTGGAATGCTCTGCGCGGATGGGTTGATTGCCCGGATTCCTGGCAAAGGGACGTTTGTTCTTGACACGCCTCCAGCCGACGAAAGTCGGAAAAACGGAAGCAAAACGATTCTGCTTCTTTTTCCGGAATACGGCGGAATGCCGGGGGAAAGTCCTCTGTTCGACAGGGAACTGATGCTCAGCGTCATGAATGAAGCCTATCTCCGGGGATACAAGATGATCCCGGGCGATCAGAAACGGGATGCCGCCCATCTGCTGGAACGTTTTCAGAAAGGGGAAATCAGCGGCATCATCTGGGATCGCCTTCTGCCGGAGAAACGCGATCTGGTGACAGTTCTCCGGGATAATGGAGTCCCCCAGGTGCTCGTCAACCGGAAAATCGAAGGGATTCCCTCCATCAGCAGTGACTATCCGGCGGCGCTCCGGCAGGCCGGCAGATTTCTGAGAGGAATCGGACACCAGGACATTCTGCTGGTCGACTATCTGCCGAACAGAGAGGTCTATTGCCAGAGGCAGCAGACCCTGCGGGAAATTTTTCTGTGCGAGGAGAATCAGAGCATGAGCGATTTTATTCTCTCCCTTCCGCAGTCGGATCCCTCGAACTGGTACCGGATAGCGAAAACCTGGCAGCAGAAACCGCAGATTACCGCCATGATCGTTTCCAGCATTCATTTTCCGGCATTTCAGAAATTTGCAGAAGAGACACAGGTTGCAATTCCCCGGGAACTTTCCGTCGTCATCTGGGGGGAAAGCGATCTGTTCAGCAGAAAATCGCCGCAGGGGTACACCATTTTGACGGAACCCCGCCGTGCAGTCGGTGTCAAAGCTGTGGAACAGCTTTTTCATATTCTCAACGGAGAATCCATCACAAAAGAACCAATTTTGCTCGACGGTGAATTAATCCTGCGCAAGGGATGTGCCCTTCCGCGGACAACAAAGGGAAAGGATTGAAGAATGAAAAAACAGAATTTCACACTGATAGAGCTCCTCGTCGTCATCGCCATCATCGCCATCCTTGCAGGGCTTCTTCTGCCGGCTCTGAATCAGGCAAGGGACAAAGCACGCGCCATCCAGTGCGCCGGAAATCTCCGGGGCGTCGGCCAGGGACTCTCCATGTATTCCAGCGAATACAATGACTATCTCATCACCAACAACCGGAACTACTTTGTCAAAAAAGGCGATTCCACGGTCGATACCGCCTGGTACTTTGCCTATTACGGCTATATGAACAACGGAACGAAAGTTCCTTCCGTCACCTCCGGGAAACCGGCTCCCGGACCGCTGCTCTGCGGAGCCAATCCGCTTTATTACTCGCCGAGCGGAAACTGGAATTTCTCCGCCAATTACGGGATCAATGTCTTTGCCGGTACCGTCTATTCCGGCGGAACGGTGGCGGAAGGCGGCAGAGCCGGAGGCATCAAGCTCTCCAACATCAGAACGCCCTCGAAAAAGCTCTACATCGCCGATGGCGGAGCCGATGAAGGCAAAACAACCGTTGCCTCCTGGAACACCTATGCAAGTTCCAAGGCTGCACTCAACTATCTGGTAGCCTTCGTCCATTCCGGATACGCGAACACCCTGTGGATCGACGGGCACGTCGATGCCAGAAAACTTGCGGAATACCAGTACAACGCAACACAGTTCACCGCATCCCAGAATCAGAACTGGTGGGCTCTTGACAAATAAGGATTTCCACCATGAAAAAAACAGTTCTTTTCCTCATCCTGTTCGCGGCGGCACTGATCGCCGCCGCGGCGGATCAGACGGCTCTGCTGAAGCAAACCCTCTCCAAAGCTCCCTGGTTTGCCGGAAAGAATCTTACCGATTTTCAGAAAAAAGAGCTTGTGGAATCCTCCACCGTCAAAACCGCAATCGCCCGGGCGGACAAGTATCTGACGCAGGAGTTTCCGAATCCCTTCCCCGATCTCTATCTCGATTTTCAGAAAACAGGAAACCGGAGCCGTTTTCAGGCGGTCTACGATCAGTACTCCCGGGCGATCGCCATGCTCTCAACCGCCTTTTATGCAACCGGAAAACAGGTCTATCGGGAAAAACTGGAAGAGCTCATCGTCAAAGTCTGCGACTTCCCGACCTGGGTACTTCCCGCCCATGACAAAAAACTGCTCAATTACTCCGGCAAAAGTATTGAAATAGATCTGGCTTCAGCCGTCACGGGATGGCGACTGGCGACTGTTCTCGGACTCTTCCGGAACGATCTTTCTCCTGCGGTCTCCAAACGTCTGGAACAGGAATTGAACAGGAGAATCCTTGTCCCGTTCGATCAGATCAGTCTCAAAAAACGCGCACCCTTCTGGTGGATGACGCGGAAAATGAACTGGAACGCGGTCTGTCTGGCCGGAATCACGGGAACCATTCTTGCCGTGGAACCGGATTACGGGAAACGCCTCCGGATGCTTTCCACGGTTCTGGAATACAGCAAATACTTCCTTGACAGCTTCCTCGCCGACGGCTACTGTTCCGAAGGCGCCGCCTACTGGAATTACGGTTTCGGCCACTATCTCTACATGGCGGCCATGTTCTATCTCGCCACCGACCGCAATCTGAATCTGCTGAAACAACCCGCGACCCGGGCGCCGGCATCCTATCCGGACCGGATCGTCATCGGAGGCGGATGGCTTCCCGCCTTCGCAGACTGCAATTACAAGACCCGGATTGCGGAACAGTATCTGGATCTTCATGATCTTCTGCTGGGACAAACGCAAAAACGCCGTCTGCTCGGCTGGTTCCCGGAACTGTTTCTTCCGGCGGAGCTCTGCAACGCAAACGCTCCGGAAACGGAACGGGAGGAAATGCTGGAAGAACTTTCCCTGTTCCCGGATGGGGCTGTCGCTGTCATGCGTCCCGGAAAAACGGCGGACTGCCGCATCGCCGCAGCGGTCAAAGGAGGACATAACGATGAACTGCACAATCACAATGACGTCGGCAGCTATACAATCGTTGTGGATGGCAAAGCTCCAGTCACAGGGGATCCCGGCGCAGAGGTCTACAACGCATGGACATTCGGACCGAAACGCTATGAAAATCCGATCATGAACTCCTTCGGTCATCCGGTTCCCAGACCCGCAGGACAGCTTCAAGTTCCCGGAAAGAAAACCGCGGCAATCCTCCTGGAAGAGAAAAAAGACAACAACTCCTTCCTCTGGAAACTTGATCTCCGCCAGGCATACCGGGTCGCCTCCATGAAAAAACTGGAGCGAACCTTCTTTTACTCCAGAGAAAACAGAGGATCTTTTACTGTGACGGATACGGTGGAATTCTCAAAACCGGAATCGTTCGAAACTGCGATCATCGCATTCGGAACCTGCAAACAGATCGCCCCCGGAAAACTCGAACTTGAATTTTCGGGCAGAAAACTGATCGCCTCCATCGACACCAACGGCGAGCCGTTCACTTTGCAGACTTCCGGAATTCCCGGAAAATATCAGGGAGGACTGAAACCGCAAAGAATTGCAATTCAACTGAAGAATACAGTCCGGAAAGCGGAAATCCGCATCACCTTCACTCCGGACCAGCAGTAAAAAGCGATCTTGCCTCCCCCTCTGAAAAGCACCGCCGTTCAAACGCAACCACACCCCAGACGCGCGCTCCATAAAAAACGGGACGCGCGTTTTTCTTTCTCCGGCCCCCCACCTTAAAACAGAATTTCCAGCCGATTGCCACCCGGTTCAAAGGCAGAGCCCATCCGTTCTCCCGCGCGTCCGTTTCGATGTTTTTTCCATTCCGGAAAATCCGTTTCGGCGCACTCTCCGCGGAAAGAGTCAAGCGGGAAGCGGGAACGGCAGCAACCGAAAGGGAAAAAAGATGCTTTTCCGGCTCATACCAGGCGGAATGAATCATCAGCTCACGCCATTCCCGGAAGGAGATCCTGAATTTTCGTTCCAGAGCGCCATTCCAATCTTGATCGGGATGCGGGTTCCCGGCCAGTCGGCAAAATCGGCAATGTTTTCCAGATGCAGGAGAATCTTCTTCTGCGGGAAAAGCCAGCGGAGACCCAAAGTCCGAAGAGAAATCGACCGTTTCCGGATGCCGTCTTCCCACGAAGACGGTACGTTTTTCCGCACCAGTCGCTCCGGCCCCCGGAAAAATCTCTTTCGCTCTCCCGGAACCGACGCTCAGGAACGGACGCGAATTCATCTCCGCATTACCGCACAGATTTCGCCCCCGGACCGTGAAATACTTTCCCTCCCCCATCGGATCCGTTCCACGGGAATCCGGAAAAAGCAGGAAAAGGAACTCCTCCAGAGTACGGGGAAAAACCGCCATGTTTTCCGCCGGGGACGATATTGAACAGAAATTCATCCAGATCGTCATACCGTTCCGGAGTTCAAAAAAGAGCGTTCTTCCTTACCATTCCCGGAAAGCCGATCCATAATGCAGCCTCTTGCTGATCACACTCAAATTATCCCACTTTCGGACACACCCGACCCCTCACTCCGCAGCATACCCGACGGAAAGCATCCGCCCGAATCCGCAGAAAAAACACAACTCATTGCATCCGTTTTTCATAAAAAAAATTGCGTTATTGCCTTTTACGGTGTACATTACCCGAACGGAACTGTGCGTTTCATGACGACCTCCTCCAATCTTGAACTCAACGACTCAAGGCGGCCGTTCCTGCATCCCGGTTCCCTCCCCGGCGTAAGCCGATGGCTGAAAACAAAAATTCAATCGGAAAAAGAACAATAGTCAGGAGAAAAAAATGGAAAATTGGACAGACCGGTGCCACAAGTACACCTTTGTCGATGGCGAAAGCGGATTTCAGATCAATTTCGCCGGAATGGAATTCAGCGATGCCGATATCGAGGCATTTGCAAAAAAAATGGGTTCCGTTCATGAGGAAATGCTGAAAATTGAACGCGGCGAGATCAAGAATCCCGACGAAAACCGGAAAGTGACCCACTTCACAGACCGTTCCGTCTATACCGGTTCGGAAGAATATCTGGATGTGGAAAATTTTGCCGAACAGATCCGTACCGGAAAAATCGTCGGCTCGACCGGCAAGAAGTTCGAAGCCGCCTTCATCAACGGAATCGGCGGTTCGGCTCTCGGCCCCCAGCTCATTCAGATGGCGATCAACGGACCCTACTGGAATGAGAAATCCGATGCTCAGCGCAATGGATACCTCAAAATCTACTTCCTCGACAACACCGATACCGCCGGACTGGCAGATGCTCTGCAGGTTGTCGATCTGGAAAAGACCCTCGTCGTCAACATCTCCAAATCGGGCGGAACCCAGGAAACCAAGAACAACATGAAGGCCTGCATGGACTTCTATGCGGCGGCCGGACTCGACTTTGCAAAACACGCCTGTGCCATCACCATGAAGGACAGCGAACTGGATCAGCTCTCCCGCGGCTCCAAGTGGCTCAAAGTTTTTGAAATGGCGGATTCCATCGGCGGACGCACCAGCGAAACCAGCATTGTCGGACATCTCCCTGCGGCTCTCGCCGGCATCCGCTTCAAGGATCTGCTCGCCGGAGCATGCCACATGGACCGGCTGACTGGCAACGCTCAGCTGACTCACAATCCCGCTTACATGCTCTCGACGATGTGGTATCTTGCTGGAAACGGAAAAGGCGACAAGAACATGGTCATTGTCCCCTATTCCGACCGCCTGATTCTCATGTCCCGCTATCTTCAGCAGCTCGTGATGGAAAGCCTCGGAAAAGAGAAGGATCTCGACGGCAAGACGGTCCATCAGGGCCTCAACGTCTTCGGCAACAAGGGCGGTACCGATGCCCATGCCTTCATCCAGCAGCTGAACGACGGCAGAAACGACTTCTTCGTCACCTTCATTGAGGTTCTGGAAGATGCCCTCCCCGCACCGATCTCCAAAGGAATCGCCATGGGAGATTACCTCCACGGCTTCCTGACCGGACTTTCCAACGCGCTGCGCGGAAAAGGACGCCAGGTGATCGAACTGCGCATCAACCGGGTGGATGAATACAATGTCGGTATGCTGATCGCCCTCTATGAACGCGCTGTCGCAGCCTATGCGGAACTCATCCACATCAATGCGTTCCACCAGCCCGGCGTTCAGGCGTACAAGCTGGCAAGCAAAGGGGTCATTAAACTGCTGACCGACTCCGAAAACACCTTTGCGGAACTTGCTCCGCTGACTGGCACCGCGGCGGAAATCGCGGCAAAAACCAATCTTTCCGCCCAGGAATATGAGCTGGAAGGAATTCTCGCAAAACTCTCCGCGAACACGGCGAAACGCGATAATCCCGTCAAAGTCTCCCGCGCCTGGAATCCCGACAAAGGCTGGGTCTACACGATCACAAAATAAATAGGGATTCCTTATCATGGAAACAGAACTGGCGAATCTTCTTGCGGAAGTGGAACAGCGGTATCCGGTCAAAGTGAACGAATACTGCCGTAAACTTGCGGAACGATCCGCCGCTGTTTCCAGGCTCTATCTGCCGGACCCGCGCGAACTGGAAGATCTCGGATTATCGTCCGATGGTCTCGCCGAACGCGAACAGAGTCCGGTCCCGAAGCTGATCCGCCGCTATACAGACCGCGCAGTCGTACTGACAACAACAGAATGTTTTGTCCGCTGCCGGTTCTGTTTCCGCAAACGGCTCTGGGCAGACGGCGCGGAACATTTTCATCTTGCCGATCCGGAACTGGACGCCATCTGCACTTTTCTGGAAGGACATCCGGAAGTAACGGATATTCTGCTCAGCGGAGGCGATCCGCTCGTCCTCTCCGATGAACGCCTGCTGGAGATTGCAAAACGCATCCGGAGCGCGGGAGGAGTGGAAACGGTGCGGATCTGTTCCCGGGCGCCGGCCGTGCAGCCGTCGAGGATTACGGAAAAACTGGTTTCAGGACTTGCCGCCATCGACGGAATCTGGTTCGTCACCCACTTCGACCATCCGGATGAACTGACGGCCGAGGCGGAACATGCCTGCCGTCTGCTTGTCTCCCGCGGAGTCCCCGTCCTGAACCAGACCGTGCTTCTGGCAGGAGTCAACGACAATGCGGAAGTCCTGCGGAAACTGTTCAAACATCTGGCGGCCCTCCGCGTAAAACCGCACTATCTCTTTCATATTGACCCGATTGAAGGGGTCTCCCACTTTGCAACCGGAATCGGAAAAGGACTGGAGATCATGAATGAATTCCGCGCGACCCTCTCCTCCATTGCGACGCCCTCGTTTGCCATCGATCTCCCGGAAGGAGGCGGCAAAGTGATTCTCACTCCGGACTGCCGGAGAGAAGACGGAGCCTATCTGAGTTCCGTTTCCGGAAAATACATCCGCCATCCTCTCGTTGACCGCAATTCCGGGGAAACAAAATGCTGAAGCTGGTCAACCGCCTGCGGGCAGTTCTTCTGCCTCGGGAAAAATACACCGTCCTTCTGCTGACGGCGGCGGTTTGTTTCAGCGGACTCCTCGAACTCTGCGGAATCGGACTGATTATGCCGGTGATCGCTCTCTTCATCACGCCGGAACTGTTTGATCAGAATCAACTGCTGATTTTTGTCAAACATGTGGTCGGGGATCTGCCGTTCAACCGATTCCTGAGCGTACTGTGCATCGGAATCATTCTCTTTTTCTGTTTTAAGAATCTCTGTCTCTACCTGATCACCAACTTTCAGGTGCGTTTTGCCTTCACGCTAGCCTCCCGGATCGGCGCGAACCTGCTTGTCAAATACATCGGAACTCGATATGATGTTTCGTTTACCAGAACAACAGGCGAACTGGCGGCAAGAATTCAGATGAGCAGACAGATTTCGGACCTGATCAACAGCCTTATCATGCTGTTTTCCGAAGGACTGGTGATCCTGCTGATGGTGGCATCGGTTTTTATTCTGGCGCCGCTGACAGCCTTGAGTCTGATTGTCATCTGCGGAATCTTTTCGTATCTGATCTACCTGCTGATGCGCCATCTGGTCAAGGATCTGAGTGTCCGGGGAATGCGCCGGAGCGGAATCCTGAATTCCTACATCATTTTTACGATGGAAGCCCTCCGGGAAATCAAACTGGCAGGCCGGGAACTCTTTTTCCGCGAAAAATGCCGGGAAATGGAGGATCAGGCGCTGGAACCCGAACAGAAACTGTTTCTGTACTCTCAGATTCCGCGGTTCATTATTGAAGCGGCGGCGGTGGTGTTCGGAATGGGAACGATTCTGCTTCTTCTGCAGTTTCAGGTTTCACCGGCATCCATTGCGTTGAAAGTCTCTTTTATCGGAATCGTCCTGCTGCGCATGATGCCGTCGGTCTCCCGGATTCATTATTATCTGACCAGGGTCCGTTCAACGCTGCCGCTGTTTGAAACGATCGCCGATGACCTGAGCCGCATTCAGCTGGAACAGATTCCGGAGAAACATTCATCGCCGATTGTCTTTCAGAAAGAGATCCGGCTGGAGAATGTTGCATTTGCCTACGGGAACAAGCGGATCTTTTCCGGAATCAGCCTGACCATCCCCCGGAACACCTCTCTGGCTCTGGTCGGACAGACTGGGTGCGGAAAAACCACCATGATTGATCTGCTGGCAGGACTGCTTTTCCCCACCGAAGGAAAAATCCTGGCCGATGGACGCGATATTCGGGAAAACATCTTCTCCTGGCGCAAAATCATCGGCTATGTCCCGCAGACCATCACGCTGGCGGACTGCTCCATTGCAGAGAATGTGGCGCTGGGAGTCCCTCCGGACGAGATCGATCGGGAAAAGGTGATGAAATGCCTCCGCATCGCTCAGGCGGAAGAGTTTGTCTCCCGGCTTGAAAACGGAATCGACACCGTTCTTGCGGAACGGGGGAAAAATCTTTCCGGCGGACAGCGCCAGCGCCTCGGCATCGCACGGGCGCTCTATCCCGATCCCGCCATCCTGATTTTCGACGAGGCAACCAGCGCTCTCGACACCGAAACAGAAGCGGCATTTGTCGAAGCTCTTTCCGCCCTGAACGGCAAGTTCACAATGATTATCGCAGCTCACCGTCTTTCCACCATTGAAAACTGCGATCAGGTCTTCCGATTCCCTGCGCCCCGCGAAAAAAGCATCCTCTTCTCCCCCCTCTGCAAAGCGTCTCAAACAAAATAAACACTACATCCCTCATCGCGACCTACCAGCCCCCTTGTGCTCAAAGGAAACTGTCTTAAACGAAATAAACACCACTTTCAGCCGTCTCCCGTTCTCGATAAACACACAAAAAAACAGAACGGCAAAATCAGAAAATACAATCCAGGAAAAAATCGACAGGAAAAGAAAACTTCGGAAGGGAAAACTGGCGGAAGCGACGGGGCTCGAACCCGCAACATCCACCGTGACAGGGTGGCACTCTAACCAATTGAGCTACGCCTCCAGCTTATTGAGTTGCTTACTCTATTCCATATTTCTGAAAAGTCAAATCTTTTTTCCAAGATTTTCAGATTTTTTTCAAAAATTCTTTCTTTTTCAGAACAGGAATATATTGAAATGACGTACAAGCGTGCTATTCTGTATTTCAGAAACTGATTTCAGAAAAATTGATAAAACAAGATCAGAGAGGTTTTTTCATGCACACGAAAACAAGAAAACTGATGTCGGCAGCGGTCATTTCCGCGATTGCCGGAAGTCTGGCAGTCTTTTCCGCCGGCTGCCAATGCCATGCTCGGGAACAGGTCCCTGCGGAACAGAAAAAGACCGTGCCGGAAGCGAAAAAATCGTTGAAGGCAGAAAAAGCCGCTGCCAAAGCACCTGCCGTAACAGAAAAATCTGCAAAAAAGAATCCGTCGAAAGCCGGCTGGAAATTCACGGCATCGGTCAATAAACCCGATGCAATCTATCAGAAAGGCGAAACGATCGTCTTCTCCGTGAATCTTCTGAAAGACGGTGCCGCCGTCAAGGATGCCTCCATCAAATACAGAGTCGCGGAAAACGGCGACTGGGGAAAATGGGTTACCGTTCCCGCCGACAAGCCGCTCTCCATTACCAGAAAATCCGATCGTCCCGCCTGGTTCGCCATTGAAGCGACAGCTCATGGGAAAGATGGAAAAATCATCAAAAATCCGAATGCCAAAAACAGAAATCTGAAAGCCACAATCGGTGCCATGGTCGCGCCGGAGGAGATCCGGGAATCCGCTGTGGAACCGGCAGATTTTGATCTTTTCTGGAAATCTCAGAGGAAGACACTGGATGAGGTGCCGGTCAAAGCGACCCGGACTAAAGTCGATGTCCCGAAATATCTCCAGGACAAAGTCGATTGCTACGATGTCAAAGTCGACTGCGCCGGAGCCAAACCGGTTTCCGGATATCTGGTTCTGCCGAAGAACGCGAAAAAAGGTTCCCTCCCCGCGATTGTCTGCTATCACGGAGCCGGGGTCCGGAGTGCCAACAAACAGTTCGGATACGGGCAGAAGGCGATCGCCTTTGACGTCAATGCGCACGGAATTCCGAACGGTCAGCCCAAACAGTTCTATGCCGATCTCAATAAAGGGGAACTCAAGGGGTATCCTCATCGCAACAAGAACAGCCGGGATCAGTTCTACTTCAAGGAGATGTTCCTTCGGGTGATGCGAGCACTGGATTATGTGAAAACGCTGCCGGAATGGAATGGAAAGGTTCTGATTGTCACTGGAGGAAGTCAGGGCGGCGGACAGGCTCTTGTCGCGGCAGCGCTGGATCCGCAGGTGACACTCTGTGTTGCGAACGTCCCCGCCATCGGGGATCATGCCGGCCGTCTCGCCGGACGCAGACCCGGATGGCCCCAGCTCATGAACAATCAGAAAATGAAGCCCGCCGATCAGCAGGTCCTCAAGGCAAGCGGATATTTCGATCACAATTATTTTGCCAAACGGATCAAATGTGAAACCTATACGGGAACCGGATTCGTGGATTTTGTCTGCCCGCCGACCTCGGTCTATGCGGCATTCAACAATCTGCCGGAAAAAACGAAAAAGTTTATCCAGACCACTCCGGATGCCGGACACGGCGCACCGCTCAGCATCGGTTACAAGAGAATCAATCAGGTGCTCAAAAAATAAGTCTGCCAATCGGCTGAATTTTTTTCCCCGTGCCGGAGAAGTTGTCCGGTACGGGGATTTTTTTTTCAGGAGAATATCTGCGGAAAAAACCGAAGGAAGAGTGAATTTTCGTCAGAAAACGATTGCAAAATAAAGTGAATGCGGTTATACTAAAAAAAATCGGAGGAGCATTCCCCGATTCTCTAAACGAAAGGAGTCCCAACATGGCGGATATTTCTGAAAGTGTTTGTCTGAACCACCCCGACACCCCTGCCGTCACCCGCTGCGCCACCTGCGGGAAACCGATCTGTGAGCGCTGTATTGTCTCGCGGAACGGCTCGAACTACTGTTCCGAAACCTGCGCCGACAACGCGGCGAATTCCGTCGGGCGCGTCAACGACGTTCTGGAAAACAAGAAAAAAGTCGAAGCCAGAGGGAAAAAGCGGACTCTGATCATCATCGTCATCCTGCTTGCCGCCGCAGCAGGAGGCTATTACTACTACACGCAGAACAAGGATGATGTCACCCGTTTTGTCAAGAAAACGGAGCGGAAAGTCAAGAAAAATGTCAAGGAGACCAAAAAATCCATTGAAAGGAGCCTGCCCTCCAGCTCCACCTACAAACGCGACCGGGAAAATATGGTCAAATAATCCCTTTCCGGTATTCTCCTGACGGGGAGTGCGGCGCAAGTGGTCCCGGTTTGCGCCGTTTTCTATTTTTCATTCGGATTCTCATGCGGATCCGAAAAACCTCTCCTGCTCAAACGATTCTTTTCTGAAAAAGGCCCTTTTGTCACAAAGTGCGGTAAAACAATCACATATTGTATATCGAAAGGGTCTTGAAGCGCAGAGGCAGACGCCTATATTACACCTCGTAAGGCGGAAAATTTCCTGTCACAAAATAAGAAAGATGGATGAAAAATCTCTTTTGGACTTGAACCGATCCGCAAAATCAATATATTAACCCCGTATATTTTCAACGGGAACAATCTTAAGGGACAGAATGAAAAAAGCATCTGTGATCATCATCGGCGGAGGCGGACGCGGCACGATTTATGCCCGGCATCTGCGGGAACTCGCCGATCGTGTGGAAGTAGTGGGAATTGCGGAACCCCGTGATTTCTTCAGGAACCGGATCGCCGCCATGCACAGGATTCCCCCGGAAAACATCTGCTCCGACTGGCATGAACTGGCGGCCCGACCAAAGTTTGCGGACGCCGTCATCATTACAACACAGGATCGGATGCATCTGGAACCGGCCGTTGCATTTGCCAATAAAAAATACGATAT
The DNA here is from genome assembly GCA_905197955.1 of uncultured Lentisphaeria bacterium. Taxonomy (GTDB): domain Bacteria; phylum Verrucomicrobiota; class Lentisphaeria; order Victivallales; family UBA1829; genus UBA1829. The sequence continues at coordinate 30,446 of CAJKAR010000025.1, forward strand.
TCTGATCGAAAAACCCCTCGCACCGGATCTGGAAGGATGCAGGGATCTGATCGCGGCGGCGGAACGAAACAATATTATTTTATCCGTCTGCCATGTGCTCCGCTACACCAATTTCACCAGAACGCTGAAGGGGCTGATTGATGAAGGAAAGATCGGAAAGGTCATGTCGGTACAGCATCTGGAACCGGTGGGGCATTGGCGCTTTGCGCACTCTTATGTCCGCGGCAACTGGAGAAAGGAGGAGGAGTCCTCCTCGGTGCTGCTGGCAAAATCCATTCACGACCTTGACTGGATCTGTTATATTGTCAATTCGATGCCGGAACGGGTCTCCTCGTTCGGGTCGCTGATGTTTTTCAAGAAGGAGAATCAGCCGAAAGGAGCGGCGGATCGCTGTCTTGACTGCAAAATTGAGGCGGACTGCCCTTATTCCGCACCGAGGTTCTATCTGGGACGCATCCGTTCGGGAAATATCGGAGCGTATGTGGAATCGGTGGTCGGAGAGGCAACGGAGGAGAATATGCTCAAGAGTCTCCGCACGGGGCCCTACGGCAGATGCGTCTTTGCCTGCGACAACGACGTTGCCGATCACCAGGTGGTCAATATCGAATTTGAAAATGGAGCAACCGCCGTTTTCACGCTTGCCGGATGTTCCAAATACGGGGATCGCCGGACGACGGTTTTCGGTTCGCTTGGAGAACTGTTCGGAGATGGGGAAAAGCTCTTCTACTATTCCTATCTGACGGGACAGACGGAAAATGTTGAAATTCCTCCGCCGCAGGTACCGGATCACCACGGAGGAGGAGACTTCAACCTGGTCGCAGCTTTTATCGACGCGGTTCTCAGCAGAGATACCTCTCATATTGTCACCGGACCGGAAATTTCGCTGGAAACCCATTTTCTCGTCTTTGCCGCGGAAATCGCGCGCAAGCAGAAGAGAGTTCTGGAAATGAGGAAATTCCTTGCGGAAACCGGCGCGGAAAAACTTATCAACCATAACCAGGCGGGAGATCATTTGCCCGCATAAAAAAGAGGAATTCAACTATGGATTTTTCACGTTACTTCAGAGATTATCCGGACAAAAACGGACGCTTCGGAGAATTCGGCGGCTGTCATGTGCCCCCTGAACTGGAAGCACCCTTCCGGGAAATTGCCGACGCCTATCAGTCGATCTGCCACTCGGCGGAATTCATCAACGAACTTCGACGCATCCGCCGCGAGTTTCAGGGCCGGCCGACTCCGGTCTATCACTGCAACCGTCTCTCCCGCATGATCGGCAACTGCCAGATCTATCTGAAACGCGAGGACCTCAACCACACTGGCGCCCATAAACTCAATCACTGTATGGGAGAAGGTCTTCTGGCAAAATTCCTCGGCAAGAAAAAACTCATCGCCGAGACCGGAGCCGGACAGCACGGTGTGGCGCTGGCGACCGCCGCCGCATATTTCGGACTCGAATGCGAAATCCATATGGGGGCAGTCGATATTGCCAAACAGGCGCCGAATGTCACACGCATGAAAATTCTCGGAGCGAAAGTCATCTCCGTCACCCGCGGAAATCAGGCGCTGAAAGAGGCGGTCGATTCCGCATTTGAATCCTATCTTTCCTCCTACAAGGATTCCATCTACTGCATCGGCTCCGCGCTGGGGCCGCACCCCTTCCCGCTGATGGTCCGAGATTTCCAGATGTGCGTCGGCATTGAGGCCCGCGAACAGTTCAAGGAGATGACCGGAATCCTGCCCGACGCGGTCTGTGCCTGCGTCGGCGGCGGAAGCAACTCCGCCGGCATGTTCTCCGCCTTCCTGAACGATCCTGTGGACATCTACGGAGTCGAACCGCTCGGAAGAGGACCTGAAAAAGGACAGCATGCCGCAACACTCTGCTACGGAAAGAAAGGAACTCTGCACGGATTCGACAGCTATGTGCTGGAGGATGAAAACGGAAATCCCGATCCGGTCTACTCCATCGCGAGCGGACTCGACTATCCTTCCGTCGGACCGGAACACGCTTTCTGGAAAGACATCGGCCGCGTTCAGTATGTGACCGCCGATGACAAAGAGGCCGTCGATGCCTTCTTCAAACTCTCCCGCTACGAAGGCATCATTCCCGCGCTGGAATCCTCTCACGCAATCGCCTTCGCCATGAAAAAGGCAAAAGAGATGGGCACAGGCGCCATTCTCGTCTGCTGCAGCGGACGTGGCGACAAGGATGTCGATTACATTGTCGAGCACTACGGCTACGGCGAAAACTACAAATAATACACGCACTGACGGCGCGCGCGGAAGAAAACTTCCGCCGCGCCCGTTTTTCTCTCAGCCTCCGCCCGATTCGGGAAACGCTCCATGAAGATCGACTGGAAAAAAATTCTTTTCAAACAGATCGGACCGGACAAACACCGGAAAGTTTCCCTTCCGCCCCCGGAAAGCTTCAATCGAATGGCGCAGTATACCTTCACTGCGACGGGATGCCTCATCGCAACGACTGCTCTTCCCGGAATTTTCCTCGTGATCGCAGGAGAGAATGCCTGGACCATGCTGTTTCAGTTTATGGCGCCGTTCCTCTGCACCGCCATTTTTCTTCATGTCTGTTTTCCTGTGGGCAATGAGCAGTCTCTCCTTTTCCTTTCTGCATGGAAAGAACGTCTGCCGCACCGTTTTCGCTTTGCGGCTCTTCTGACGGTGTTTCCGATCCTGAAGCATTTCTTTCTGACGCCGCTGGCGATACGGATCGGCAGGGAAAAACACGATCCGTATTTTGCTGTTCTGACCGCGCTGGCAAGCATCTGCGCTCTAGCGGCGTGGGGAATCTGGCTGACGCAGGGATTCCTGAACGGAAACGCGGGACTGATTCTGATGGGGGGATCCGTGGCTTTGACGATTTTCTCTTTGAAACGTCTCCAGGGATTTTCCTTTTCCCGGAAAACATGTCTGTACGCGCTTGGCGCGGCACTCTGCTGGGCGGGATTCGGCGGATGGCTGTGGATCGAATTCTCCGCCGCGTCAAAGGTCCTTGACTCGGAACGTGCGGAGTGCCGGAAGCTGGGAATCCCGTTCTCACAGCAGGAAATTCGCCATCTGATGAACGGCGTGGAAGCTCCGAATGCCGAATTCACGAAACTTGCGAACAAGCTGTCCGAAGAGAAGGAATCACTGAACCGCTGGACCACCGATGTCGTATCCGATCTGCTGGATTCCCCGAAACAGTATGCAGAACGGCACGCATTTCTGGAGTCGAAGGAAGCGCAGGAACTCTTTTCCGCGATCGACCGTCTTGCCGCCTCCGAACGGACCTTGCGGTACGCCAGAGAACCGAAAGAAAACCTGCTGCTGGAATACGAAATAACCCCTTTTTCCGCATACCGCACCATGGCACGGCTTTACCAGCTCCGCATCCTCGACGCTGCCGAACGGAGCGACCGGAATGAAACGATGCGTCTGCTGCGCCTCTTTCACCGCATTCGGGAGGCAGCCGAACCGAACGGAGATGTTCTCGGAGCACTGGTCGGATTTTCCTGCGAACAAATCCGCTTTAAGACCATTGCCCGGCTGATCGGACTGAATGTTCTGACCGATGGCGATCTGGAGGAAATTCTCTCCATGCTCCGGGGACTGGAACAAAAGTTCCGGCTCTCCGCGGCGAATGCCATTCGTCTCGAAACAGCCATCCAGATGAATACCTGGGAAACGTTCGGATACAACTGGCTGGAACTCTGGTTCACTCATGATCCGGAAGAATCCCAACAGCAGGGGAAATACTTCCGGACGTTCGCAGGCAAACCCTCGATGAACCATCTGTTTTTCGTGGGACTCCGACTCGGCAACCGCCGGAGACTCGGAGAATATCTGCGGAAACAGCGCAGAAATCTGGAGTATCTCTCCTCGTCGCAGGAACTGTTCCGCCGCCGTCCGGAATTCGATCTGAGAAAGCAGGAATACGAACAATCCCGTCCGTTCTTTCCGCTACTGGAACTCTTCTCCTACTGGCCGGATTTTGTCTGTCAGATGGAATTCACCGTCACAGCTCTTCGCATGTGCCATACGGCGCTGGAAATGGAACTGCGTCACCGCCGGACCGGTATGCCGCACGTCCTCCCTCCGGATGCACCCAAAGACTCGCTTAACGGAACGACCTTTGAGCTCCATTCCGGAAGGATTCGAGTCTGGCACAGAAAACGGGAGCGGGAATTCTTCCGGGAATTCTCCGGCTGGCAACTCCATTCCCCCGGAAAGGAACCGTTTTTCCCGCAAGGGAAATACCGGAAAACCGCGGAAGCGTATTTCAATGTCATTACCGATCATCCGCTTCCGCATCGACCCGGAAGACCGCGAAAGGAAAGCGCTGAAGGAAATGCGACCTCACTTCTGCTCGAAAAACAGAGTCAGGGCAAATGACGGATCTTTGCTGTCCACAAGCCCCCTGCTCATCTGAAGAGACTTTTCGTAGCCTTTGAGTTTCGGCATCCGGCTGATCTCCAGATTGCCGTCGTTGTCGCTGACGGCAAGATTGAATCCGGGATTTACGGAATTATCGGGCCGGAACCCTTTGCAGAGGATCTCCCACGGAAGAGCCAGCTCGTAGAAGGTTGTTCCGTTCCGCCGTGTGACGGCGACTTCGGCACGGGAAAAATCCAACTTCTGCTCCAGAAGAGTGGTGCTGATCCGCGCCCCATGCTTTGTATCGCTGACCGCCAGTTCCAGAAGATCGCGGGCGGAAAGATTTTCCCGTTTTCCGGACATCACAAACAGAAGCTGGAGCGCATCGTTTGCCCAGTACATATTCGGCTGTTCATGCGGAATCCGATGGAGATCATCCGTCACTTCCGCCGCGATGTAGAAGAAGGAATCATCGTACAGGAAGCGGACAACGGCACCCAGGTCGGCGGAATTCCGGATTTTCGCCTGATACAGCGAAACATGCTGCGCAGCTCCCAGCCGGATGCCGGGAAGATGGCGGAACTCCTCCGGATTCCCGTCGATGCGCGGCCGGCGTTCCGCCTTTCCGCAGAACAGAGGACGAATCTCATTGGAACGGATCCGTTCCCCGCCGACTTGAATTTCCGCCTGATACGCGGTCAGAGAGGTCCGATTGGTCCACGGGAAATCAAAAGAGCGTCTACCGCCGGAAGGAATCCGGAAGGCCCGCTTTTCCCCGGAAGGAGCAAGTGCCAGAGTGCCATTCAGTTCCGAGGAGGTGTCATTGAAAATCTCCACCGTCAGCACACCGTTCTTCCCGACTCTCAGCGAGACAGAAGGATTCTCCACCTTGATGCTCTTCAACGCGGCAATGAACTCCGTATCCGGAATATTTTTCGGATACAGATAGAGAGGTCCTTCACTCAGTGTCAGAAGAGTTTTCGCTCCGCCCCGCAGACGGATCGGCTCCCCGACCAGATTATACGCCTGAATCCGGTCGGAAGGAAGCGGCAGGACCGCATCGCGCGTCCGGTGATCCGGACGGTAGATCCAGAGAGCGGCAAAGAGCCCTCCGTTCTTGCGGAAGTAATATCCCTGGAGACCGTTTGCATCACGCTGTTCGAATTCGCCTTCCGGAACGGAACCGGAAAGACGTCCGATCATGTTCGCAGTTGCGGGAAAAACCGTCTTCGGATAAATCCCGTTATCGGCGATCACAAAATGGTACATGCTGTTGCGGCTCGAGACCTTGCCGTTGTAGGGATAGAAGATGGCGTTTCTGACAAACATTCCGCTCCCGAACATCAGGATGTTGGAACGGACAATGTACTCCGCCTGCTGCAACTCCGTCACATAACGATCATAGAAAAGCGATTCCGCGTTGATGTCGTCATAGTAAAGGGAATCGGTGGCACCGCGTCCGCCTTCCGTTCCGTAAATTTTCTTGTCCTTTCCCCGATTGTACTTCCGGATCAGTTCCGCGAACTTCCGCAAGGTCTCGTGGGAAACCGCCCGGTCACCGAGCTCATACGGGTGCAGGGAGATGAAATCCATGTAATCCAGCGTCCCATGACGGAAAAGCTCCTCCATTTTGGTTAGCAGCATTCCCTGATCCATCTTGTTTTCTCCGAGCGCACAGAAAACCGCATCCGGATTCCCATCCTTGATCCCCCGGTAAGCGGCCCGGATGATCCGGTCGGCGGCAGCGGCCTTCTGTTTCAGCGGAGATTTCAAATACTCCGCAAAGGTCTCAAAACAGCGGATCTTCCCTTTGAAGCGCGACGCAAGTTCCCGATGATACTCATAGACATCCCGCTCGATTTCCGGAGTCACAATCTCTCCGCCCTCCGCATCCACTTTTGTGCCGGCGGGAAACGGAGCGTAATTGGTCAGCAGCGTTTCGAATCCGTACCGGCGGTTGAAATTCACTACATTCTCAATCATCTGCCACTGGGGATTCTCTTTTCTCCACTCCTTCGGGGCACGCGACTGATATCCGGTATGGTAGTTGACATTGAAACTCATGCCGAGACGCTTGTTCAACTCCAGAATATCCAGCAGATTCGGAGGATTATCCCCTTCGATCGGGCAGCCGCCGAAAAATTCGTTGCCTTTCAACTGTTTCAGATCGTCGATGACAGAGGCGGAAACGGTACAGGTCTGCGTTTTCTGTCCGGGAGCCTCCAGCACCGCCGAAAGCGTACAGTGGCGAAGTCCCGCAGGAGCGGAAATCCGGAAAGAATCCCCCGATCCCGCATTCAGTTCCACCGTCTTTTCCCCCTTTGCGATCACATCCCGCCGATAGTTTTTCATCTCCCAGCGCAGAACGGAGCGCCGTTTTTCCGATGCATCATTGAAAAGTGCAACTTCAAATTCCGGAGTGCTTCCCGGAAGATAGAGACCATAACGGTTCCGCGGTTTCGCCGCAAACTGAACGATGCCGTGCCCGCGGTATTCCGTCAGAGGGGCCCGCTGAAACTGAATGGCGTCGAATTGCAGATCCGCATCGTCCGCATTGGTGAAATTCAGTTCAAAACGACCGGGAAACTTCTTCCCGTTCCATGTCTGATAGCAGGCAATGCGCGGCAGAGGAAGAACGTACCGTTTCCATCCGCCGGAAAGATTCACATGCCGGGAATTCACCCGCAGAAGAGTCGGCTTCGAAGCCCACGCATAAAACGAAAGAACATAATCCTTCCCATCCTGAATCTGAAGCGGGAGGGAGCGAAGTGTCACATAATTTTTTCTCCCGTTCCGTTCCACCTTAAGGACCTTTCCGCCATGAGGCGCATCGGGCGACGAGACAATCCGGAAAACACTCTCCGGATCGGGCAGTTCGACCTCTTTTCCGGAACGGTCATTCTCCGCACTGCGCTGCACCATCGGGAACCAGTCTTTCATTCCGAGCTCAAAACTGGAATTGAAAGCTCTGTTCAGTGCCGTTTCCGGAACCTCCCGGTAGTAAGACAGATAGTTCACCTCATAAGGATTCCGGCTGAGGATGTCGTGTCCGCGCACGACCCCATCCTTTGTCACATTAACGGATGCCGGCGTCTCCGTCACGGAAACATCATCCAGAAACAGCTTCACCCGCTGACCGTGGAATGCTCTGTTGGAATGAATATCAATCATCCAGCCGGTCATGACCGCTCCGGGGAAACGTCCCGTCACCAGTTTGGCGACATCCTCGCTGAACACCATCCATCCTTCCGGATCCACCCCTCGACGGGTCAGACGCAGAGAGCCACCGCTCTTTTTCCCCGTTTTCGGATCCGGAAACTCGAAAATCACTCCAATGGAAAGCAGAATATCCGGCGGCAGGATCTCCGGATACACATATCCCGTCAGATACACCGGCCGGTTCAGAGGAATCCGGAGCGCCGGACTCTGAAACATACATGTTCCACCCCATTTTCCCGTACTCTTATCCACCGTGACATCCAGTACATAGGACATCACCCCGGAGTGCGATTTCTCTCCCTGCTCGGAAAGCCCCATCCGATGTACTTTCACATGTCCTTCCCGTTCAGCGGTCTTCAAATCCCCGATCCAGCGGGGGCCGAACGATCCGCGGAAGATCAGTTTGCCCAGCGCCTCGAAATCATTCTCATACAGGGGCCCTGCAAAAAGAGCAGTTGCAGAGGCAATGCCGGCGGCGATCCCGGAACAGATCCAGTTTCTACAATTCATTTGTCACATCCTTTCATCAGAGCTGCCAGGGATTCAGACTGCCACCCTCGGGCCAGCCGAGAATATAGACCCCGCTGCGTTTCACTGTCAGCGAAGAGTAAAGAACCGTTTCAACATGTCCGTCCACAAATGCAACATTGGTCTTCAGGCCGTGCCGCTTGAATTTCTCCGGCGGATACGTACTCATGTAACTGGGCGTAACGGCATCGTATTTCCCGCCGGCAAGGTCCATCATATATCCGGCAACGGAGGGGAGACGGCATTTGGAAAGACGTTTCATCGTATTTCTGTCGCACCAGGAAAGTTTTGCACCCATACGGTTTGTCCACGCATAATTCGACATCAGCATCTTCGGGACATCGGCGCTCACAAAGACCTCGTCCGGCGCAGCCGGGCACCGGTAAACCGGATTCGCCGGATTGTCCCACACGATATCCTTCCCCGTATACCGGTGAGTCGCATACAGCCACGAATAATCAAGAAAACGATAATTCGGCGCCGGATTCAGATAATTATCGTTGTAGGTCGGAGGCATAAAGTCGTCGTTGTCCCCGGCATACTGAATGCTCATCAAAGCAATATTCTTCTGATTGGACGCGCAGGAAATCACCTGCGCCTTCGCTCTGGCGGAATTCAGCGCCGGCAGAAGCAATCCGGCCAGAATCGCAATGATTGCAATTACCACAAGGAGCTCTATCAGTGTAAAGTTTTTGATCTGCTGTTTCATTTCCGACACCTTCCCTCTTTCTTTCTGTTCATAAATCCACCTCGGAATTGATGTTTTTCACGGTATTGTTGATGACCAGCTTCGGCCGGATCAGCGTATGCACCGGATTGCCCGCCGTATCCAGCGGACGATGCAGAATATAGTATTTTCCCCAGGCGACCAGCTGTTCCGGTTCAAATACAATGGAATCGAGCGGGAACAGCTCTCCCGGCAGCGCCGACTGAATGTGAGAATCCTTCGGGCGATTGTAACAAATCAAACTCACATCTTCCGGGATCCGGATTCCGCATCCGGATGCGTAATAAGGCAGATAATAGGCAATACCGCCCATCGTACAGAAAATAGCGGTCGGCAGCTTCTTGACAGAGGAAAAATATCTGCTCCAGAACACGGGAGCATCATCTTTTCCGGGAACGAATTCCAGGAAATCGACCTGGCACTCCGGATTCAGGAACAGCATTTCCGCTTTGAAACTCTTATAACGATCCACATGATTCGGCTGATCCAGAGCAGAAGCAACGAGAACATGACGATGCCCATTTGCATACAGATGCCGCGCCGCCATGGCTCCGCCGAGGTAGTCATCGGAATCAATTGCGACATCACCGCAGTCACCGCCCAGAATATTGATCACGACACAGTCCGGATTTGCGAACTTGATCTCATCAATCAGCCTCTGTCGCGGAAAGGAGCACATTACAACAACCGAAGCCTCGGAAACCGCCGCCATAAACCGTTCCCGATTGACCGTATGATCGGTCGGAATGCATTTATAATCCTGCATGGAAAGCGACTGCATCAGCTGAATGCCGATCCGCTCCGTAAATTCATTTTTGCTGATATCGAATACGATATTTTCGCTTTTCCGCTGTCCGGCGCAAACATATCCGTAGCGGTTCAAAGCATTCACCACCTTTTTCCGAGTGGAATCCGAAACAGCGCCGTTGTTGTTCATCACCCGGTAAATTGTCCGAACATTGACACCGACTTCGTCTGCGATTGTCTGAAACTGAATCCTGTTCATTGGCTGCAAATCACCTCAACTTTGTATTAATTATACGATATTCCGGAACCGGATTCAAGAGGAGAAAGACAATTCCAGCAAACAAAAATTGTCCGATTTGCGACAATTCCACAACCAAAAAGTCGCGAATGAAATTTCTTCGGCTTTCAGCCCCTCTCCGCACCGAGACTCTATTCTCTCCTGTTCCAGAAGAGCTCATTACAAAAAAAAACCGGAACCCGCTCTTCAACGAGTTCCGGCAAAAGATTTTCAATTCGTTTTCGGATGATTCAGTCGGTATACCCGACCGCGACATCAGAAACACTCAAAAACGATTCTGTCGGCCAGTTCCACGAAAGCCCCCGCCAAAACACCGGAATGGTATGACGATGCCAGAGCTCAATCGTATTCTCCTCTCCCGCCTTTACCAGATCCGTAATGTTGATGATCGTTCGGTTTCCCCATGGGACAAAACCGCCCATGTTCCTGTTCCGGTCGTTCAGAACCACCGCTGCAATGTTGATCTCCGGCACGACAACACGAAGCCAGATGTTTTTTCCTTTCCATTCCGCAGGGATACGGAAGGTCCGCCGCAGAAAACGCCCATGGATTTTTCCCGGAATCTTTGCAGGAATCCCTGTCAGGAAATCCTTTTTAAGACAGGTCCAGCTGCCATTCAATGAATATTCCCCGTCGAACTTCATTTCGGGCTCCATCCAGATGCTGTCGCAAAGTCCAGCGGCAGGCGTCGTGCCGCCTGTGACTTTCACTGCCAGAAGATTCTCCCCATCGGGATTCAGAAGCTCCGTCACATCTGCACTCTGGGCTGCAAGCAGTTCCCGATGCTGCGCAGGGGCATCATAAAACCGGAAACGTCTGTTGTTCAGGTAAAACTCCGCCTGATCATGAATCGCCGTGTGAAGGAAATGAAACACAATCCTCCGTCCTTTCCAGCTTGGCGGAATCCGGAACGTTCTGCGGTAAAGAGCCGTTCCACGATAATTGGCTAATTCCGGGAAAAGAATCTTCCAGGACCCGTTGGCGGAATTCTTCCAGGAAGAATCATCGAAATTGCTTTTGCGCCATGCATCGGTAGAGGAAATCCGATTTTCCCGATCCGAAGTAAACTTCCAGCGGTCGAAAGAGAGAACATCAGAAACCGGTTCCCGGAGATACGGCAGCTTGATTTCCGGTCCCTGTTTCCAGTATTTGACTTTCTCGCCCCACCAGGTGACAAGAGCCTCCGAAACCGTCACCGGCCGGGCAACGGAAAAGATCCGGGTCTGGTATTTTTCAAACGCAACATCCGGCAAAGTTAAAGTTCCATTGGAAAAGGTGAAATGAACCTCCTTCCCCGTCAGAGCATCCATTACTTTTGCCGGCCGGAAAGAAAGGGCACAGGAGAGCGTCGAACGTACTTGAAACGGTTCGTTCTCCGCCATGTTGACAGCGATCAGCCAGTTTTCGAGTCCGTTTTTCGTGACGGCTTTCCGTACCCAGATGCGTTCCGAATCCGCATCGGAAGTTTTCCGTGCGCCGAGATCGGAAAGCATCTCTTCCAAAATCCGATTCCGTCCGCCGGGCAGCCATTTGCCCTGAACGTCGCGGGCATCGCGCCAGAAGGAAGCTCCAAGCGTAACGATCCGCCCCTTGCCGATTTTTCTTACGCCGACCGCCGGATTCCCCTGCTTCGACCAGACCGCGATTACTTCCGCATCCGGTGCCGTCTTCTCCAACAGGACCCCGCGCGCGGTCTGAATATTCTTCCAGTCGCGGGCACTGCCGTTTCCGTTCATCGTCTTTCCCGCCCAGCGTCGGAACAGGGAGGGAGAATCGGCGAAACGGATGGTTCCCTGCGCATTGAAAGCGGCGGTCCGGAAGCCGGAGAGTTCGGAAATCGGATAGACATTCTGCTCCAGATCGGTATGCCGTCCTGTTTCCGGCAGGACAACGAACGTTCCGCCGTTCCGGACATATTCCCGGATCAGGTCGATTGTTTTGGAATTCATCACGTCGCTTCCGGCATCAATAATCAGCGGATACGCGGACGCGATTCCGTTTTCGAGTTCCTGCTCGGTCATCATGGCGGCTTCGAAATGAGCGGACTGAATCTCGCCGCGGCCGATATTCCAGTTCCACGGGGCAGAGGATCCGAGAAGGAAACTGTCGGTGGTCCCAAGAAGTCCGATTTTCGGCTGCTCCAGAAGATAGCGCCCAATCAGACGAATCAGCGACGCCCGTTTGGTCAGATGCCCCTTCTCCGATTCAAACTTCATATACTGTTCAATATCCATAAAAATCGAAGTCGCAGAACAGCCATGAAAAAAAAGAATTCCAAAATTACGGTCAAAACGATCCGTCGTCGTTACCGGTCCGCTGGGCTCACCGATAAAATAGAAGCCGTACTGCTGTCCGCGATCCGGAAGCGCCGGATAGAAAAAACCATCCGTGGAAGTGCTCTGCATCGCGATGCCCTGCTCGCCGAAAAACGGAGCGAGCGCCGTCATGATCGGAGTATCCGCTCCGGAAAGCGACATCGGACGGTTCCGGTCGATCGCACGGGCCGTGGAAAACATTGCACGATTTCTCTCCACAATCCGATCCGTCTGAAAACGCAGAGAATCCACATAGCGGGCATTGATGTGCGCCTCCGGATAAGGATAGTTCCGCGCAGGAAGTTCCGAGAGACAAATCGGTCCGTGAATTCTTCCATCGCTGCGTCCATCCGGAGTCTGGATCACGATGACATCGCTTCCATCCCCTTTCAGAGTTCCGGCAGGAAGCTGGAATCCTAGTTGTTTCGTCGCAGTAGAATAGGCGGGTTCCGTCTGAAATTTTCTTCCGTTGATCCAGGCGGTCAACCGGTTTGCATCATAAGTGTGAACCGCAGCCTTCAGATAAAGAACTCTGTTTTTCCGCTCCAGAACCCAGGAACTTTTCGGGAGAGTGAGCTTGTAATAGCCGGATCCGCTGTCAATGAAGTTGCATCGATGCGAAGGAGCCATCGTAACAGGAACCCATGCGGTACCATCATCCGGCGGAGGAAGTTCCCGGCAGTTTTTCGGGGTCTTCCTCCAGAGCCAGGTACGATCGCTCAGCAGCAGACGATCCTTTTCCCAATCCCCGCCGATCAGATCCATCAGCTGGACAGGTTTGACCTCGTTCCATGATCGGAAGGCATTCGGATTTCCGGTCCACCGCAGAGACAGTTCCCGTAGAGTGTAATGCTGTTTCAGCCATTCGATCTGAGCTTGAAGTCCCTCTTCCGATGCATCCCAGAGCACGCCGAACATCCCCATGCTGAGCTGATCGCCAATCGGTTTCCCGCAGTAGAGCTGCCAGCCTCCGAGCGCAGGATGGTTCACATAATGTTCCATCACCTGCTTCTGGAACGCAAGAACAGGAGATGTCTCCGGCGGAAATCCGGGACCGTCATTGTCAAAGAATATGCCGTCCACCCCCGGAATCCAGTTGGTAACGATTGTGGATCTCTGCGGTTTCGCGGTCTTTTCCGGATTCCGGTTAAAAATCCAGAGCGGCAGCTTTCCGCCGAACGTGGGACAAAGCGTCAGAATTCCATCAGCTTTCCGAGCCTCCTCCAATTCATAATCAAACGGCAGAAACGGGATCAATCCCGGCCCTTTCGTCTCAGCAATGGAAAGTCCATGTGTCACAAATCCCTCTATTCCGAATTTTTTGGCAAACGGCCAGTGCTTTTCCAAACCAAGACCGAGCAGGGAACGCATCGGCGATTTGTAGAACTTCAGAGCCCGCAGATCGTAATAATCCAGATATCCGGGATAAGGACGAACAGATGGAAACTTCAGATCCGTTTGCTGCAACTGTGTTTCCAGCGTCTTAGAGGAATCCGCATCAAGCACAACCACGACATTCCCCCGCCGCCCGACAACCGCACAGCGTCCGGAAGCAAACCGGAAAGCCGGAATTTTTCCGGACGGCACAGCAAGCTCGATCCGCTCCGCCGAAAGCGCCCCGAGTCCTGCAAGATCCCGATTCAATTTCGCAAAAAGAATATCGGCTTTTTCCGGCGATTCGCAGAGGAATTCCGCCTGATTTGTTCCGAATGATGCCTGAACTGTTCCATATCCCCGCAATCTGACGGTCTCCGCGGCAAGCGGCGCCGTCCAAAGCGCACATGCTGTTCCAAGAATCAGAAACCAGCGTTTTTTTAGTATTTTCATTTGTTTCTCTCCAGATATAATTATTTTTCGCAATAAAAAAAGCTGCCATTGGAATAATTGGAAGCATTGGGCAGTTCCGCCCCGGAATACCAGGTACCCTTGGATTCAAAGAACTTTCCGTTCCCGGTGTGGCCGTCTGCAAAAAGGACATTTGCACGCAGAAGATGGGCAAAACGGACCTTCTCCCCGGCATTGTTCTGACGGGTGTTCGCCCAGACATAGTAGGACATATCCATGGTAAGAAACAATTTCGAAGGAGAGTGCCATTTCTCCGATTTATTCCCGAACGGACGCCCCTGTCCATAAATGGGACCTTGACTGCCGGACATGGTATTATGCCCGTTGGCTCCGTAACTGGAAAATTCCTCTCCATCGCCGGAATATCCGGGATTCAGCATCTTCTCATTGGAAGGACAGCCAAAAATGCCGAACCGTTTTTCTGCCACTCCCAGTCCCGGGGTCCAGCGCAGTTTTTTGTCGATCCCCATGTGCTTGGCCAGCTGATAGGTCCACGGCATTGATCCGGCTCCGTCGCCGAGATCATCCTGCACCAGCATCATCCAGCCATCGGAAGTCGATAAATACATCATAAATGCCGTCCCCTGCTGACGAAGATGATTGAGACAGGAAACACTCCTTCCTTTCTCCCTTGCACTGTGCAGCGCAGGCAGGAGAAGTGATGCTAAAATTGCTATAATTGCAATCACAACAAGAAGTTCTATCAAAGTAAAATTTCGTTTTCTCATCAGATCCGATACATCCTCCGTTTCTCTTTGCTTCATAACAGTTTCTCCTTGCTTCATGACAGTTTCTCCTTGCTTCATGACAGTTTCTCCTTTTCTGATTCCGCTATTGATTTTGTGGTATTGCGCTGGAAAATGGTACTTTTGATTCTGATTTTTTCACAGCCGGAAACTGGTTTCGGCTCAAAAATTCGTTTCTTAAGCAGTTCAAATGCGGCATAACCAAGATTGATCTGAGAAAGGTGAACGGTTGTAAGATTATGCAGAACAGCAAATTCAAGATTATCGGCACCGATCAGAGAAAAATCGCGCGGCACGGACAACCCGAGACTCTCCGAAGCATCAAGAATCCGCTCCGCAATAATGTCGTTTGTCGCAATGATCGCGGAATATTTTCCTGCAATCTGAGGAAGAACGCGGAGAATGGAATCATCGGTATCATCACGTTCAAAATAGAATTCGAACAGGTCTGGTTCAGCCATGCCGCGCCGTCGGAACTCGCTTTTCGCACCTTCCGTCCGAGCAACAGACCACTTCTTCTTAGGGAAATAGAAGATGGCAACTCTGCTGTGCCCGAGCTGCGCCAGATGTTCTGCCTGAAGACGACCGATCTCTTCCTGATCGAAATCCACGCTGTCAACCCCCTCAGCCTCCGGAGCGAATGAAACAATCGGAATTCCCCGGGCTCGGATTTTTCTCAAGAACTCCTCCCCCTCCGGCAGAGACTCCATATAAAGAATCGCATCGATCGGTTCGGAATCCATAAGTTCCAGAATTTTTTCACAGCTTTTGAATCTCCAGTAGTTCATAAAAACCAGTTGCCCGCCCTGCTCATTAAGCACCGGTTCAATGCTGTTGGCCAGCTGAATTGGAGGATTCAGAATATGCCTTGGATTATTTTCATTCAAATTTGCAATAATGGCAAATCGCTTTCCTTTCAGGGAGGCGGGCAGAGGAGGAACCGAACGCAATCTCACTCCTTCCCGGGGAATGGCTTCCAGAATTCCCTCATTCTTCAAATCATCAAGTGTACTGCGAATGACACTCAGCGGAATATTGTATTGCTTACTGAGGATCCGAATGCCAGGAAGCGGCATCCCAGGCGAAGTCTTATTGGCATGAATATCGGAAATGATCCGCTCGTGACACAGTTTCTGCATCGCAAGGACTTCCGGCGCTGTCAGACGCCGTTTCCGTTCTTTTTTCTTTTCAGCAGTCATTCGGATCATAGTCAGATTCCCCTGGAATTATCTGTGCATATATTATACTTCATTTTCAAAAAAAAGTCAAGAGGTCATTTCTCAAAAAGAACTGGCACATGGAAAAGGAAGATGTCGGAAGTTCCACATTTCCTATTCGTTTTTCTCTTTTGTCTCCTGAAACAGAGAAAATAATCAAAGAATTTTTTATCCTGAACTTGAAAAACAACTTTTATCGTGTATTTTATATGACACTTAAGCGATAAGCCCCTATCGTCTAGAGGCCTAGGACACCAGGTTTTCATCCTGGCGACACGGGTTCGAATCCCGTTGGGGGTGCCACTTTTCTCCTTTTCCTAATCAACGCTTTCCCAGAATCGGATCACATGGATACTCTTGAAATAGCGGAAAGTTTGTTGGTGTTTTCAAAAAAAAACTTCCTGCGTTATACAGGAAGTTGATTCGTTCTTTTTTATTTGTCCTTGCGCCGGCCACTTCGCCGGAAGGAGAATTCTCCACCGGATTTACTGCGGAATTTCTTCCGGTCCGGCGTATGCGGTTCCAAATGATGACGTTCCTCTCCACTCAGTTCCCGGTGCAGGTTCTCAAGGAAACCATCCCGGAAACTGCGGGAAGGACGCTTCTCCCCGGAGGCATGATCCCGATGACGGGAAAATTTGCGGCCGCGTTTCGGAATCGCCTCAAAATTGGGCAATCCTTCCTCTTCCGGCACTAACACAAATTCCGGAGTCATACCGTGGAACGAATCCAGAATCCGTTTGGCATCTTCAGGATTCGCATTGAGATAGGTACAGTCATTTTTCAAGTCGATTCGGCCAAGACGGGATCCTTTGATTCTGGTTCTGTCAAAAATCATTTCCAGAAGCTGAGGCACGGTCAGGCCATCGTCCCGTCCGGCGGAAATGCGAATCCGGGCATGTCCCTTCTTGTCGGGATTCTCCCGACGGGTCTTCCGATTCAGATCCACATAACTTTCCGGAAGAAGCTCATTCCGGAAGCGCATCCGAAGCATCGCTGCAAGAATTTCCGCAGGATGATCGACCAGAGTCAGAAGCTCTTCCGCAAATCCCAGATAGGGACAATGATCCCGCTCATCAATCATCTTCCGCACGGCTTCCGAAAAACGCTGCTTCTTTGCCTCCAGCACCTCTTCGATGCCGGGAAGATCTTTCTTCCGGATCTCCGCCCGGATCTCACGACGGATGCGACTTATCTTTCCGAATTCGGAAGGGGTGACAAATGTAATCGCGGTACCTTTCTTGCCGGCCCGTCCGGTTCTTCCGATCCGATGAACATAGGCTTCTGTACTCTGCGGAATCGAATAATTGATGACGTGAGTCAGATCATTGACGTCAATTCCGCGGGCGGCGACATCGGTTGCAATCAGAAGCCGGAAACGCCGCGCCTTGAAATTGTTGATCACACGAGTCCGCTGCGTCTGGGCGATATCGCCATGAAGAGCATCAACGGCATAACCGCGGGCAATGAGACTGTCGGTCAGCTCATCGACATCGTTTTTGGTCTTGCAGAAAACCATGCCGTATAAATCCGGCTCCATATCGAGGATTCGGGAGAGCGCTTCGAGCTTGTCTTCACGCCGAACCTCGTAAAAGATCTGTTCCGTGAGATCGGTACTGACGGATTCCGTTTTCGTGCGGATAATCTCATAATCTGGCCGCATGAACTGTTCCGCAATCGAGAGGATCTCCTCCGGCATTGTGGCGGAAAACATCAGCATCCGCTTCTCCGCAGGCGTTGCGGAAAGAATCTTCCGGATGTCATCCAGGAAGCCCATGTCAAGCATCTCATCGGCCTCGTCAAGCACCGCGAACTTGAGCTGATCGAAGTTCAGTTTTTTGCGCTCCATGAGGTCAATCACGCGGCCGGGAGTCCCGATGACAATATCGATCCCGTCGCGCAGCCGGTCCAGCTGGACAAGAATATTCTGTCCCCCATAGAACGGAGCGATCCGCAGACGCGCCGTCCCCTGCAGAGAATTGAGTTCCTCCGCAATCTGAATCCCCAGTTCCCGTGTCGGAGAAAGAATCAATGCCTGCGGATTGCCGTCGCCACGGGAAATGGTGTCTATGATGGGGATCCCGAACGCCGCCGTTTTACCGGTCCCAGTCTGTGCCTGTCCGATCACATCCTTCTCCCCTTTCAGCAGGAGCGGAATCGTCAATTCCTGAATGGGAGAGGGAGATTCAAATCCCTTTTTCTGAAGAGCCGCAATCACACATTCCGAAACGCCGAGATTTCTGAAACTTTCAAGATTATTCATGAATACCTTATCACCAGTGCCGTATTCCCCATCCGTTTTAACAGGCTCCGCGGCAGCCGCTTGAAAAACAGCGGGACCCCTTCGGCCTCCGGATCACGGAATATTCAGATCCAGTATCTCCGTCCGGCAGATGGTTGACGGAGAAAACAAGTCCGCCGTACCGGATGCACGGCGCTTCAACCGGAGCGTTGTCATCAACGCCTGAACCTATACTATACACCGGAAATAAAAAATAACAAACACGGGATCCCCCATCCCTTTTCAGAAAAGCAAAGGGAATCCCGGAAGATCAACCACCATGCATGGTTCCTTCCCGGATTCCCCGTTTTCCCCCTCTCCCATTGGATCTATCCGAGTTTCAGAAAAATACTGCGGAGTATCCCTTCCGGTCCTTTGTATTGGATTCCACCCAGCGGGGCTTCGGAAGTTTTCCTTTGTCCTCCTGATACACCTTGTTCGGCAGAAACAGAAGAACGCCGCCCTTGTTCCGGTTTTCAAGAATGAATTCGTTTGTCTTTTCGATATCCAGAATCCGGTCCTCGCGTTTCATGAATCCGAGTCCCCGGGTCAGCTCTCCGCCGAAGCGGTACAGATAGACATCCTCTCTCTGGAATCCCCAGCAGACTCCGTGGAAAGGATGCCGGTACGCAATCAATTTCACGTCATTTCCGACTTTCGGTCTCACCTTGTCCACCAGGGAACATACGGTCTTCCTCGCCTCCACCCGCTCCGGAATAATAAAGTGATAGATGAAAAGCACCGGAATCATCGCCATGCACAGATATGCCAGCTTATCCCATACCTTTTTCTCGCTGGCGGCAAAGTACAGCAGAACCGCCAGAACTACCGCCACAATAAGAACCGCCACCCACTTCCATGATTCGGCCTTGTTGAAAAGTACCCATTCCGGATTGCTTAACTGAATCACGGCAAGCATAACAGCGGCAAGAAGAACCGCACCACCGAAAATCTGCGTTGCAAGATTGAAGGCGGCAACTTTTTTCTCCTCAATGAAAGCCTTGTAAAAACCTGCGGAAAACAGAACCGCAAGCGGAGCAAAACACGGCAGAATATAGGTCGGCAGTTTTCCCGTCGAGGCGGAAAGGAACAGGAACGGAAGCACGATCCAGCAGAAATTGTATCGGAAAAAATCCTCCTTGAAAACAGTTTTCCGGAATCCCTGAACCGCGGTCGGAAGATAAAACAGCAGGTACCCCAATCCCCCCAGAAGAACCGGGATAAAATAGTAGAACGGCTCCGGATGCTGCTCCTTTTCCAGAAAACGCTTGATGTGCTCATCATACACAAAATACGGCCAGAAATCAGGCGCAGCCCGATGAATCTCCCATGCCCACGGCAGAGAAATCAGCAGAAAACCCAGAAGAGGAATCCAGGGCAGAAGAAAAATTTCCCTGAACCGTCTGCTCCAGAGCAGATACGCAAAAATGGAAATTCCCGGCAGAACAATCGCAAGGAACCCTTTCGTCAGGAACGCCGCTCCAAACGCCGCTCCGCAGGCAAAAAGGAATCCGGCCCTTTTCCAGGAACTCGAATGAACGGCACAATAAAACAGAATCATGCCCAGTGTCAGAAAAGAGGAAAAAATGGGATCCAGAGTCGATGTCGTGGCAAGTCCGAATACCAGAGGCATCAGCAGAAAGGCGAATACGGTCAGCAATGCTTCGCGCGAGCCCCCCGCAGAAAAACGTCTGGAAAAGAAAAACAGCGCCGCAGCAGACAGCAATGTCATAATCATGCAGGGAAAACGTACTGCAAACGCATTCTCCCCGAACATCTCCTGCGATGCAGCAAAAAACCAGTACCCCATCACCGGCTTCTCAAAGTAATGCACTCCATTCAAATGCGGAACCACCCAGTCATTCAGCACGCGCATCTCGCGGCCGATTTCTCCATACCTGGTCTCATCCGGCGAAAACAGCTCCCGCACCCCCAGAGGCGCAATATAGCCAAGAATAAGCAGCACGGAAAGCAGTATCAGCATTTTTTTCATAAACGTTTTTTTCCTGTCAATTATTTTGCATTTACCGAAACGATATTTTCACTCCGGAAGAAAGATTTTTCAAGCATGGAACGAAAAAAGATGATTATTTTTTCGTCATGAATCTGTCCAGCCGGCAACGGAGAAAAAACACTCAAGCCTGTTTTTCCTTCCAGCGGGCAGCTTCCCTCTCCAGACGCTTTTTTTCCTTCAAAGCCCGGTGGCGGCGGACCAGTTTCAATACGCCGCAATAGGTAATCGGCGTCATAATTGCCGTCAGAATGGCTCCGCCGAGGAAAAATGAAGCCGTCAAAGTCCAGCCGAGCCCGAACAGCGTTGCATAATCCTGATGTTCCAGGACATCCTGCATAACCTCGTTCACCTTCTCATACGAAAGATTACCCCCGATCAGCTTACTCCCTACATAACATTGAATCGGATAGAGGAGAAAAATTGTGAAATGGTTCGTCAGAAGGGTCCCCAGCGTCGCACCGATTTTACTGCCCTTCAGCAGAAAGGCGGCCGGAATGGAAAAGACAAGCTGAAGCCCGAATGGAATCAGGCATCCGCAGAACATTCCAATCGCCCATCCCCGTGCAATATACTCCGGCGAAGCCTTCTCTTTCAGGATCTTCGAATAGAAGTACACATATTTCCGTTTCATCCATGTTCTCAAGTTCATCGTACACCTTAATCAAGTTGTCGTTCTCTGGCGCGCCGGCGGGACTGCCGCTGCGGCGACTTCCGGATGCATCTGGCGATCCGGAGGGCATGGGCACCAGATCCGGCAGTCGCGAAAACACTGAAAAGCACCCCGCCGTTTCTGGACCCGCCTACAATAGCATCGAAACAACTCCCGTGCAAGTCGTTCCCCGCCTCCTCACAGCGGATTTTTCCTTTTTCTTCTCCGACCCGCCGGGAAAGCGAAAAAAAAAGAGCGCTGAATGATTCGGCACCTCTTGCAGAATTCCGCGGAGAAAAATCCCTGAGATCCCGATTTTTCACAGAATTCTAGTCTCCCGCCGGAAAACTTTTTTGTATTACCTCCCTTCCCGGTGTATAGTATACAATCAATACTAACACAGGAGATGGCTCATGTTCAGGAAATTTATCTTTACGAGTGCAGCAATTCTTGCCGTTCTTGGATTTTCCGCCTGCAAAACTGCAGCTCCGGAGCAAACACCGCCAGCCAGCGTCATCACGCCGGCCGAAGTCTCTCCAGATCAACTGAAAAAAATTGCGGATGTCTACCTCAAAGATATCCTCACCGGTCTTGAAACCAACGATTACAAGCTGTTTGTCAAAGACTTTGCCAGAGAATACAAGGATACGATGAATCCGGAAAAATTTGCTCCGCTTGCCGCCGGCTTCCAGGCGAAAAACGGAAAACTGCAGAATCTGAAGTATCTGGACTGTCTGGATCAGGGAATTTTCAAATCGGTTGTGTGGAAAGCGAAATTCGCCCGGCCCAAAGCGCAGGAGGAAGCACTCAGACGCGACGGCAAGGATCCTGCAAAAATTCCGGTACCTGAACTGCTGGTCCGTCTGCTTCTCGGCAACGTCAACGGCGAATGGAAAGCCTTTGCCATTTTCTTCAACTGAATTGCAACACAGGAACAACGCGCATGAAAAAAATCCTGCTCCCCGTTCTGCTGCTTCTCGCGGCGACGGGTTCCGTCATGGCCGGAACCCGGATTCTCTGCACGACTCTGCCGATGACCATTTTTACAAATGCCGTCACCAGAGGAGTTCCGGGAGTGGAAGTGACCCAGATGCTGGCTTCCGCAATCGGCTGTCCGCACGACTATGCGCTGACACCGCAGGACATGCGTAAACTTGCCGGGGCGGATGTGATTGTCATCAACGGACTCGGCATGGAAAATTTCCTGGACGGAGTCATCGCCCGTGTCAACCCGAAAGCGCTTGTTATTGATTCCTCCAAAGATGTCAAAGGCGTTCTGGAAACCTGCGGAGAACATAATCATGATGCGCAGGGGCGCTGCACCGGACACAATCATGCGAAAAATGAACATCTGTTTGCAGGGCCCTCCACCGCTGCCGATGTTGTCGGCTCCATTGCGGCGGGGCTCTCCCGGAAAGACCCCGCAAACGCCGCACGCTATCAGGCTAATGCAAAAGAGTATTCCGCCAAACTCCGTAAAATCGCAGAGGAATATGCTGCTCTGGGCAAAACGATTCCGCCATCCGGCCGTCTGATCGCCGTCCAGCATGGAATCTTCGATTATCTTGCGGCAGCCGCCGGACTCCGCGTACTGAACTATCTTCAGGCGCACACGGGAACGGAACCTTCCGCCTCGCAAATCCGCACGTTCATCCGGGAACTGAAAGCGCATAAAACGGCGCTGATTCTGGCGGAAAAAAATTATCCGTCACGGATCACGAATCTGATCTCCAAAGAAAGCGGCGTACCGGTCCTGACCCTTGCCGTGTATCCGGACGATCATTCTGCAAATCCGGAAAAGTATCTTGAAGTATTTGAAAACAATCTGAAAGCATTGAAAGCGTTTTACAAGAAATGACACATCCCCTTTGTCCGAACTGCGCCCATTCCGTCAGCTTTGAGCATGTGTATGTCGAACACGACGGAGTCCGCATTCTGGATGACATCAACGCCTCGATTCCCCGTGGCGAGTGCACTGCGATCGTCGGTCCCAACGGTGCGGGGAAGACCACCATGGTTCTCGTCCTGCTGAATGAAATCTCCTTCCGCGGCAAAGTTACTTTTCATGGATATACGGAACAGCGGCCGAAAGTCGGCTATGTTCCCCAGTCACTCTCCTTCGACCGGGGAATGCCGCTCACGGTTCTGGAATTCATGGCGGCGTTCCATCAGAAAAAACCGCTCTGTTTCGGAATCACCCGCAAACAGCGCGAAACTCTGATGCCCCTGCTGGAAAAAACCGCCTGTTCCCATCTGGCGAACCGACCGCTGGGTGCGCTCTCCGGTGGAGAACTTCAAAGAGTGATGCTCTCCGCGGCACTCTCGCAGGAACCCGAACTGCTGATCCTCGATGAACCGGCATCCGGAATTGATTTCAAGGGAGGAGAAGTCTGCTGCGAACTGCTGGACCGCTTCCGGAAAGAAAAGATTTTTACTCAACTGATGATAACGCATGATCTCTCGACCGTTGCGGCGCATGCATCCCACGTCATCTGCCTGAACCGGCGCATCGTCGCGGAGGGCAATCCGCACAGGATTCTGACGCCGGAAGTGCTCGCAGCCACCTTCGGTCCGCATCGCGGCGTCCCGGCTCCGGGAGCCATCCCAGGAACTGCGGAAGAGGGTCAGGCAACATGCCGTTGCGGAGGAAAACACTGAAATGGAACTCGGATTCGTCTCGTTTTTATGTGAACTCATCGGAAAAGCCATCCCGCTGGAATGCATGCAGATGCGCTTTATGCAGGAAGCCATGCTGGGGTTGATTCTTGTCGCACCGATGGCGGCAGTGGCAGGGACTCAGGTTGTGAATTTCAGGATGGCGTTCTTCTCCGATGCAATCGGACACTCCGCGTTTGCCGGAGTGGCATTCGGACTGATTCTCTCCATCAGTCCGAACCTCACCATGCCGCTTCTGGCGGTGATCGTCGGACTCGGTATCATGGCGGTCAAACAGCGGAGCGGGCTTTCCACGGATACCATTATCGGAGTATTCTTCTCCGCTGTGGTTGCCTCCGGACTCGCTGTAGTCAGCAGATATCCGCAGGCGGCGCGCGACATGCAGATGTTCCTTTACGGAGACATTCTGACCATCAGCGATCAGGAAATTGCCGCGCTTTTCGGTCTTCTTGCCGTTTTTCTTCTGTTCCAGTATTTTTCTTTCAACAAGCTCATCTGTATCGGCTTGAATCTGCAGCTGGCAAAGGCGCATCGGATCAAAGTCAGAATTCATCAGTACCTGTTTGCGGCGCTGCTATCTCTGATTGTGATCTTTTCGGTGAAAGCGGTCGGCGTGCTTCTGGTTACGGCAATGCTGATTACTCCCGCGGCAGCGGCAAGAAATCTGGCTTCGTCCTATGGCAGAATGCTGTGGATATCGGTTCTGATCAGTATTGTCTGCGCTGTTGCCGGGCTTCTGCTCTCCGCGCAGGAATGGATGCGCACAGCGGCAGGGGCAACCATTGTCATCTGTACCTGTGCAATCTTCTGCGTAAGCCTGATTTTCAGACGCCATTTCCGCAGCTGACCAGTAACATTTCAGCTCCCGCAGCAACACAAGAAATCTGACTTCATCATACAGCGGAATGCTGTGGATATCGGTTCTGATCCGTATTGTCTGCGCTGTTGCCGGGTTTCTGCTGTCCGCACAGAAAGGGATGCGGACAGCGACAGAAACGACCATTGAAATCTGTACCTGCGCAATCTTCTGCACAAGCCTGATTTTCAGACGCCATTTCCGCAACTGACCGGTAAAATTTCAGTTCCCGCGGCAACGCAACACTCCCACGGTCAAGGAACCGGTAAGGCACCAGAACATCCGATTTCACCGGACGGCCCTCGATCAGCGCATCCAGAAGTTCCAGAGCCTCCGACGCCAGCTTCGGGAAATCCTGAGCACAGGTCGTAAGCGGAGGCGAAAGATACCCGGAAACATCCGGCTGCTCCCATGTAATCAGCGAAAGGTCATCCGGAATCCTCAGTCCGCACGAAAGCACCGCGTGAAGCGAAAGCAGCGACTCGCTTTCCCCCGTACTGATCAATGCGGTAATTCCGGACTTCACCAGTTCCGCCACAGTACCGTAAAGATGCTGAATGCGTTTTCCGCGATCATCCGTAAAAATCCCCGGATGCCAGCCGGAAACCGGATCCAGGGAATACAGCATTTTCATCTCTTCAAACGCCTTCCGTCGAGCAAGATTGCAGGCGGTCTCCACGTTACCGTTGATCAGCATTGCGATTTTCGTATGACCGTATCCGGCCAGATGCGCCACAGCCCGCTTGACAGCCCCGTAGTCATCCGAAAAAACCGAGTACACCCCTTCGATATGCCGGGCGGAATCATTGATGCAGACCATCGGCAGGGTACTGCGCGCACCAAGAAGTTTCGCCATCTCATTGTTGAAATCAAACGAAAGAATCCCGGAAACGGAACGCTCACTCAGCAGCTCCATCTGATCGGAAGAAAAAATCTCAAGCAGACATCCCCGCGCCGCCGCCTCAATCCGCAGAGCGTTCAGAAGACTGGAAGAATAATAGAAAAGCGGCATCCCGCAAGGAGGCAGAACCACTGCCAGAGTCCTGCTGCGCGAATGGGGACGGTAACCGAAGCGCTCCGCGGCATTCAAAACAGCAATCGCCGTGCGGGGGGAAATCTTCGGATGGTTATTCAAGGCTCGGGAGACGGTCGATACATGAAATCCGGTTGCCTCCGCAATTTTTCGAATAGAACAGTCGCTGGTTTTTCTCATGACATATCATTCACCCCCGGGCCGGAACGGGCGGAACAGACAGCACGATCCGTCCGCCGGCACCGGTTTGCTGTTACAGCAGTTCTGCGGCCGCGGCCGCAAGCGGACTGCGTTCACTCTTCTTCAGCGTAATATGTCCATGAATCGGGAGATTCTTGAACCGGTCCACGATAAAGGACAAGCCGTTGCTGCAGGAATCCAGATAGACGTTGTCAATCTGATAGGGGTCTCCCGTAAGAATCATCTTGGTTCCCTCGCCGGCGCGGCTGACGATCGTTTTGACCTCGTGAGGCGTCAGATTCTGAGCTTCATCCACGATCACGAACTGCTTCGGAATGCTCCGTCCGCGGATATAGGTCAGAGCTTCGAGTTCCAGCTTATGATTGCGTTTCAGCTCCTCGATCTGACGGCGGACAACCTGGGAGTCATGTTTGTCATTGCGGAGCAGATAATCCAGATTGTCATAGATCGGCTGCATCCAGACATCCAGTTTCTCATCCTTGGTTCCGGGCAGATAGCCAAGATCGTTGCCCATGGGAATGATCGGCCGGGAAACCAGAATCCGATCGTAGAGATTCTGCTGAATGGTTGTCTCAAGAGCGGCGGCAAGAGCAAGAAGAGTCTTGCCGGAACCGGCCTGGCCGACCAGAGTTACAATCTGAATGGAAGGATCCATCAGAATCGTCAGCGCCATCCGCTGCTCCTTGCTGCGCGGAGAGACATTCCAGACCTTGTCGGAAAACTCATGCGGAATCGCCTCAATGCGTCCGCCCCGCTTCCAGCCCAGAGCGGATCGCTTGGGATTCGTCTCATCCTTCAGAACGACAAACTCATTCGGCAGGAGCGTGTTCTCCATTTCCAGAAAACCGTTTTTATAAAAATCATCGACGGCCTGAGCGGGAACCGTCATTTCGCTTTCGCCGCTGAAAAGTTCATCGAAATTGACGCGTTCCCGTTCAAAGTCCTCCACAGGAACTCCGAGACTGTCCGCCTTCAAGCGAAGATTGATATCCTTGGAAATCAGAATGACACTGGGATTCTCCTTGTGAAGCATGAAAGCAACACGGAGAATGCGGTTGTCGGGCTGGCTCATATCCATGCCTTCGACCACGACTCCCTCGCCGGCGATCACCTGAAGGGTCCCCGCGGCCTTGCCGTTTGCATTATCCAGGGGGACGCCGGTGAAGAGACTGCCTTTCGCACGGAGGGCGTCAAGTCTGCGGATCACCTGACGGGCGTTCCTGCCAAGCTCATCCTGATGTTTCTTGAATTTGTCAAGCTCCTCGATCACCGCCATCGGGATGACCACCTTGTTGTCTTCAAACGACTCCAGAGCCTGAGCACTGTAAAGAAGAACATTTGTGTCAAGAACATAGATTTTCTGCATGATCACCAACCCCTTTCTCCTTGTATCTAGGGAACTGTTGTTCCCGATTTCCGAATTTGCAAGCGGAAATTCTTAAAAAACATAAAATTATTTACGTTTTTTAATATTTTTGTCTAAAAAACTGCTTGGAGCCTCCCCTTCCGGCGGGATTTTGCATCAGAAAAATCACCGGGGAGGAAAGATCCGAAGGCTTGTTTCCGGCAGATGCAGCGCTTTTTTTGTCGTTTCCAGCGCATGCAGATAGTATGCCTCCGCACGGTCATAGCAGGTGGGTAGACTCTCCTTCCGCCAGTTTTCCTTCATGAATTTCAGATCTTTTCTCATCAGATCCATGCACTCTTCATACAAGTGAATCTGCGGTTCTAGTTCCTTCTGCGTGAACCAGACTCCGCCAGTGTTGTGGGCATGAAGATAACAGAGTTTTGCACGCAAAACCGTTGCAAGCACCCGTTTCGAAAGATCCCGGAGATCAGCAAACAGCTCCGGCTGAGCCATCGACGCTGGATCTGCCGATTCGAACCATGCGACGGCGGAACGAACATCCCGGATCAGCTCATCCAGCTTGACCGGATCGGTCATTCCGGCGCCAAGACATAAACCGCGGGAATCGGGATCCGCAAAAAGCCGCGCAGGAAGAAGCGGTCCGCGATAGATGAGCTCCGGACTCCAGTACTTCGTCCCCGATGCATCCAGAAGAATCCGGTATGCATTCCGGAAATCATCATCCGGCCTGCTGAGAATAAGAGATTCCACATCCCGGATAAAATCCTCCTGCGAATAGGATGCATCCTCAAACGCTTTCAAGGCGTATATCGTGCCAAGAGTGGTAAGGACATACGGATTGGTGTTTTCATCGGATCCCCAGTCAGAAATTACAAAGGTTTCGGCCCCCTTTCCGAGCTCGCGCCAGATTGCGACGTTCTCCGAAAGACGCTCAAACGGGGTAAAAACATACTCCGCCATGCAGTTCCCTGTGACCCAGAAACGATGACCGGCAACCGACTGTGCATGTCTGGAATAGTGGTAATTTTCCACCTCGTAAACTTCATGACGCCCGCAGTACGCCCAGTTCACCAGCACAATCTCCGGGGAAAGAAGCTGACGCAGTTTCGGATATACAATCGGTTCATCGGCATAAAACAGCATCGTCTTGCCGATCGACCGGAGAAAGGCTGCGATATCGTTGACATACTCGGCGAAGGCCTCTTCAAAGCCATGCTTCTCCAAATACGCCCGGCTTCGTCCGAGACCAAGATTGAACGCCTCGTCGCCCCCGCAATGGACATACGGAGAGGAAAAGTGCGCGGAAACCTCCTTCAAATACGCCTTCATCTTCTCCCGGAACTCCGGCAGATCGATCCGGCAGCAATGTCCGCCTTCTGGCGTATCACGATAAGGCTCCATCTCCGGCAGCGCCAGCAGATGCTCCAGATGGCTCAAAATCTCAAAATGAGGAATGAATTCAAGTCCGTGAGCATCCGTATACGAACGAATCTGCGCCAGATACTCCGCCGTGATCGGATTCTCTCCCGCCCCGGCGGAAGGAAATACCGAATTCTCCACCACATTTTCCAGATAAAATTGAATACCGTCCAGCCCGTACGGACGAAGAAGATCCAGTTGTTTGAACACGGTCTCCGGACGTGGAATCCGTCCGCGCGCGACATCGTACTGAAGAATTTTTTTCATAAAAGACTCCCTCTTTGTTTTCCGGATACTATATCCGCTCCCATGAGGAAGACAATCCCGGAAAGAAAAAATTCCGCATCTTCTCCGGAAAACAGCGCTTCTGCGACAATCCGTCGGAATCTCTGCGTTTTTCCGGAAAACACCCGCGTTCCGGACCGGAATCACTTCTCGACAAAAAGAAAAAACCGATTCCATTTCCAACAAATCACCGGCAAAAAATTCAAAAATCTGAAAAAAAAGTTTGCTTTTCAAAAAAGAGAGTATAATTTATTTTCCGGAAAGTAGAACGTTCTACCAACCTAATTGTTTTCCTCGGAGAAATTACGAATTATGGCGACATTGAAGGAAGTTGCGAAACTTGCTGGAGTATCCTATCAGGCTGTATCCGCGGTTCTGAATGGACATCTGTCAAAGGCCTCTCCGGCGACACGGGAACGGATTTTTCATGCGGCGGCAAATCTGAATTACCGTCCGAACCGCTCCGCCCGGACGCTGGTTTCGGGTCGCAGCGGAATGATCGGCATCATCGTGCAGGATACCCGCTCCCCCTATTACGCAGACTTGACCTGGGAGCTGCAGAACGCCGCCGAACAAAGAGGATTGCAGACCATTCTGATGCAGTCCGACTGGACAGACAAACGAATGGTGGACTGCATTTGCCAGCTTCATGCAACAGGAGCGGATGGAATCGTCTTTCTGGCCGGAGTCTCCCGGGAGGCGCTGCGCAGACATGGAATCCCCGATGACTATCCGCTGATCCAGATCGACGATGCGTCTGACACCGGCTATCACAATGTCGGATTCGATTATCATCCAGGAATTGATGCCGCGTTCCGCTGCTTTCTGGAAAACGGACATCGTCGTCTGGCGTTTGTACATGATCCCATCCAGAAAATCAAATATGACGCATACTGCTCCTGCTGCCGGAAGTATGGAATTCCGCTCCGGGAGTTCCGCTATCTTTCTCCGACCGCGGCAGGAGAAGACGCGGTCATCAGCTGTGCCCACGAAGTGGCAGCTGCCGCAGAAGAACTCGATGCTCTTCTTGTCGCGTCCGACTACGACGCCACGCTTCTTCTCCGGGGACTCGCCGAACGGGGAATCCATGTTCCGGGTGATCTCTCCATGATCGCAATCGACGACACTCTTCTCAGCCGGATCAGCACCCCTCCGCTGACGGCCATCCGTCTGGACCGCCATCTGCTGGCGGATACGGCCATCCGCCGCCTGACCGCACGGATGGCACAATCCGGAGATCAGGACGGCCACTGCTTCATCCCGACCTCGCTCATCTGCAGACAAAGTGTCGTCTCCCGCAGAAAAAGAGAATAAACGGAATGAAAAAAATCCGCAATATTCTTTTTCAAAAGATAAAAAAAGATCAACCCTTAATACAACAAAAAGGAAACGGAAAAATGAACAAAGTACTGCCGGGACTGCTGATTATGACCGCGCTGCTGTTTCCCGGAATCGCGTCCCAGGAAAAATCCGGAATCCGGATCGACGGAGCTAAACTTCGCGATCCCTCCGCCGGAACAGTTGACATCGCAATCGGAGGAACAGAAAAAGGGAAAAGCGACGATCTGTTCCGAATGGAAAATGTGGTATTCCAGCGTTTCGGCAAAAACGGCAAGGTCTCTCCCGGCTGCACTCCCGGCAGTCATTGGGACGGGAAACAGTGGAACACCCCGACTCCGGGAGAACGGGACGGCATCCCGGTTGCACTCATTACCCAGAATTATCAGCCTCTTTTGAACGTTCCTGCGGGAAATGGAGGGATTCTCCTTCCGGTCACCACCCGCCGCGGCGCATGGATCGCCTGCAAACTGTATGGACCGATGACTCTCACGCTCCACAAAAACACCTCCGGCATCCGGAATCTCAATGCCGGACGGAAAGCGATGTGGACAGAGGAGACCTTGGAACTCCCGGCAGGAGATCTCGGAATCGGATCCGATGGAATCTGGCGCGGCTTCCGTTCCGTCTCCTGGAATCATGCCAGCACCCTGATCCAAAGCTATGGAAAAGGAGAAATCGCCTACATTGCCGTTCTTCCGGCCTCCAGAATCCGTCTGCCCGCCGACACGGAATCCGTGGAATTTCTCCGGCTCAACCGTCAGGGAGAAAAGGAGCTCTTCCGCAATCCGGTTCCGCGGAATGCAACCGAACTGGCGATTGTCCACCTGGCACCGCACGCGGCACAGCTGGTCTGGAAACTCCCGGACGGATGGAGCGGAGGAAGAATCATCCGCAATACCCTGAAAGAAAATTCCTTGACGATTGTGGAACATTCCCTCAAACTGAACCGAAAGGAGACAAAATAATGAAAAACCGGTTTTCCATGATAGAACTTCTGGTTGTAATTGCGATCATCTCAATTCTTGTATCTCTTCTTTTCCCGGCTCTGCAGCAGGCGCGTCTGCGCGGACAGGATATTGCCTGTAAAAGCAACATGAAGCATCTGATGCTGGCACACATCCTGTATGAGCAGACCTATGAGGCGTTCGCACGGAATCTTCTCAAGATCCAGTACGATGGAAACGAACGGGCCAACACACCGCACTGGCTGGTTCTTGCCGGAACCGGTTTTCTTCCGAAACCGCCAGCCAATCATCCCTGGGAATGGTTCGGCTACGGTGTTGCGGAATGCCCGACCTCTCTCAAAGGATCTATGGAGGCTTATGCGATGAATCATGCGCAGTATGGGTACAACCTGGATGGAGTGAGTGAAAATTTTGTTTCCTTCAAGCAGGTCCGCCGAACTCCTGGAAGGCTGATTTTCCTGATTGACGCCGTCTCCAGCACCGCCTATTACGACACCGCGGACTGGGGACTCTGGAACTGGTTCGACGGAACGTCAAACAATATCGCCGCCAAACATTTTCTGGGAGCCAACACGGTCTATGTGGACGGTCACGTCGGCTATGTCAAACGAAGCCAGCGCTCCAGCGGACTTCAGAATAAAGACGACTGGTACTATGACAAAAATTGAGGTACTCATGAAAAAAACAATTCTCTGCCTTCTTCCGCTTCTCGGCTCTCTGCTTCCGAGTTCCCTGTTCGGGGAAACGAACATTGGCGCCGGTCACGAATACGACAACATCCGTCTTTCCGGACCGGTCCGGCATGCGGAAAAGAGTCTTCCGGCCTCCCTCCGCCTCCTGCCGAATCAAACGATCCGTACTTATAATGCGGAAATGTTCGGACTGGCCTACGATTTTGCCGAACAGGATAAAACCGGAATGGCAGCCGCCGTCGATGGTGTCCCTTTCCCCCGCATTCTCCCCGATTTCCAGAACGTGATGCGCGGAGTTCCTCTTCCGTTCAACCGGATCTGGTTCCGGAAAGATAACTGGAAGTATTCCGTGGGACCGCTGAACCAGCGAGTCAAACATAAACGGGCGCCCTGGTACCCGGAAATGATCCAGATTACCGGACCATTGGAACTGATCCGAAGCATTCTTGCGGTGGATCCGAAGGCGAAATTCGACATCATGGTCAGTGTAGGTGATGAGGAATGCGTCCGCCAGGCTCGGGAAATTGCCGAATTCCTGACCGGCGACGCCTCTACCGAATGGGGAGCAAAACGTATCCGCTGGGGTCTTCCCTCTCCCGTCCCGGTCGCCCTCTGGGAGCTGGGCAACGAAACCGACTGGAGCGCCGGAAAACTGACCCTCCGTCAGTATATCGACTCCTGCCGCTCCATCATCAAAGCGATCCGCTCCGTTGTCCCCGATGCTAAGATCGCCCCCCATGCAGCCACCGCGCCATGGCACGAAACGCAGTCCGCTCACTGGAAGCAGTGGCACAGAGAACTCCTGAAGGAACTGGCTGAGGAAATTGACTGCTTTGCCTTTCATCCCTATTATCATGGATATCCGATTTCCTATATCGAAAATTATCTGAATGTGATTCGGGATGATATCGCATCGAGTTCCAATCCCGGGATCCGGATTTTCATCTCCGAACACGGTCTCTGGCCGGGGGGCGAACCGGGTCGATGGGAAAATTCCTGGTACAAAACTCATGCTCTTCAAGGCTGTCTTGCCGTCAGTGAATGGTTCAACCGGATGCTGTCGCGTCCGGAAATCAGCTGCATGACAATGCATGCCTGTTCCAGCGGACCATGGGGTATGGTTTATCCGGATCCCTACAACGGGAAAGTCTATGCGACCGCTCTTGCGGAACTGTTCAAACTCTATGGAATGGTTCCTTTCGGCGGAAAAGTGATCGCCCATGAACTGCGGGGTGTCGGAACGGCACTTGACGGACAGCTTTCCCTTTCCGCCTCCGCCGTGGAATCCCATGGAAAATACTATCTCTTCCTGACCAACCGACTGCCGGAAACCAAACGGGAAATCAAACTGGATCTCGCTGGAAAACGAATCCGGAAGATCCACACTCTCACAGCGGACTCCATCCAGGAAGTCAACACCGCTGTGGATAAGCCGATCCTCATCCGTTCCCGCGAAAAGAATGCTGATGATCGGATCACTCTGCCGCCGGGAAGCATCACTCTGCTGATAGCAGAATAACCGTCCCGCCGTTCTCCCGCGCCCCAAAAGCGCGGGAATCAGACCTATTCTCCGGAAAGACGGGAAAATCCTCCCGTCTTCTCCGGATCAAAACACCAAAGAGTTCCACTCCTTTTTTTCCTGCGATCCGGCACCGAATTGCAGATCCACGGAACAGAAAAATCACTTCTTCCGTGCTTCCCTCCGCCCGATTCCGGAAACGGAACGGCATATTCGCAGATTCTCCCATTTTTCCGGCAGAAAAAAGGCGATTCCGGCGAAAAGATCAATCAGCAGGAGCAGGGAAGTATACAGGATCATGGCGGTTGCGGCGGAACTTTCCGCCACTCCCCAGGAGGAAAGAAGCGTTTTAATGACGGCATCACGGGTTCCGACTCCGCCCGGTGTCAGAGGAATCGCCGCGGCCACACTGCCGTACGCAACCGAGGTCATCGTCGTTCCCGGATCCGGAAGAGTGTGGAGTTCTCCGTACAAAGGAAAGAACATCGCCAGCATCAGAAGAGGATGCAGGAGAAATGTGGAAAAAAAGGTTGTCCAGAACAGCACCCTCCAGCGGGAACGGTACGCGGAAACCGAACGGACAACACTGCCGGGAATGCCGCGCATCCAGCGATCGGCAAACGCCAGCAGCTTTGCGGCAAATTTCCAGCGGAAAATAAAATCCTGAAAAAAGAGAACAATCGTCACCAGAAGTCCCGCCACGCAGAGCAGAGTCAGGCAGAACACAAGAAAACGCACAGCGGACGGCAATTCCAGAATCCGGCGCAGAAAAATCAGGAACAGCACCAGCGTCAGCAGAAACAGACCGGCCATTCCGACAATACGGTCAACCAGAATCGAAACAGTGGCATCCACACGTTTCCCTTTTCCGGTTTTTGAGGCTAGAAGAGTTGCTTTGACCACATCCCCGCCGACCGCTCCCGCCGGGATGAAAATATTCGCAAACAGACCAATCGCCGTCAGACGGAAGGCTTCATAAAAAGAGACATTCAACTCTTTTGAAATCAGGAATTTCCATCGAACTGCCGTTCCCGTCATCTGCGCCAGCAACGCAAGAAAGCAGCAGAGAACCCACAAAGGATTCATCCGGCGGATTGATTCCAGCATGGCGCGGCCGTCCTCACCGACCACCCACGCGATCAAGGCAGCCGCAATTCCAAGTTTTACACAGAGCTTTACAATGGGAATCAGTTTCCCCGCGGACATCCATCGCGGCGAAGCACCGCTGTTTGAATCTGTCATGCTCAACGCTTTCCGTAGAAACGGGTCTGAACCGGCTGCAAAGTCATCAGACCGCGCGGAATCAGATCGTCGATCTTCAAGATAAACTGCTCCAGATCTTTTTCCGTATCAACGATTTCCACAAGTACTGGCTGATTGATCTGGAACCCGCGGAATTCAGGGGCGAGAACCGGATTGCTGGAACAGAATCCACCGATTCCGCGAAGCACCGTCGCTCCGGAAAGTCCCTCCGCCACCGCTTTCTGCACCAGCCATTCATACAGAGGAATTCCGTTCACCTGGTCCTTTTCCGCAGTATAAATTCTGAGAAGCGCCGCTCCATTGTTGAAAAGTTCCGACATGTTGGCCTCCTTTGGTTGAAGATTCGTTGTTCCGGCATTTCCGGATTCCCGCACGACACAGGAATCCGGTCCGTTCAAGTCCGCTCATCGACGGGGAACGCTTAAAACGACTCGCGATCCTCCGCCCATTTCTTGATATCTTTTTCGACCTCTCCGTGCGTTTTGCCTGTGACACATTCCACATATTTCCGGAAATACGCCTCAATCGCCTGATGGAATATGTGGAGATATTCGACGCGTTCCGCAAAGAAGCTGTCGCGATCCATCTCCTCGCCCTCCGGCAGAGTCAGTCCGGAGAAATTGAACTTGTCCGCATCGAACGTGAAGGACCAGACATCCTGGTCGCGCGCAAGCAGGATCTTCGCTTTTTTCAGTTTTTTCCCGACTGCCAGCGCCGCTTTTGCCTCGGCGGAAATCTGGGGACAGCCTTTCTTCACCACGCTTTCCTCCGCACCTTTCGCCTCGGCGGAAAATGCAAACGTGAGCGGCCCCTCGATTCCCAGCTGGAATGTTCCAAGATCGCCGATCTGCAATTCTCCGGCATTCAGTTCGGAGAAATACCAGAGCCAGGTCAGGAAGTCGCGTCCCGGCGTCAAATCCATCTCCGCCGCGGACGCCGTGGAGGTAAACACCAGATTCGGCAGCGAAGAAGCATCCTCCTTGAAAAGCTTCAGCATCAGCTCGCTGACATTGACAGGCACCGGCTCGACTCCCAGCTGACTGGCAAACGCACTGATAATCAAATCCACCTGATTCAGAGAGCCCGTTCCGATATACATGACATTCTCCGCACGATCGACCACAATCGGAGTTCCGGAAATGATCGGGGGCATCTTCATGAGATTCCGTTTGATGGCATCTTCCTTGATGCGTTTTTTCTCCATGCGCGGCACGGAGAAGGTCTCGTTAGCCTTCATATACGCCAGCTCGTCGCGGCGGCAGATCGCGTTCAGCAGGGAGGAGGGAATTTTACGCTCCGCCTTCCGCAAGTTCAAATACAGATGACCGCCGCAGATGCAGGTGGATTCATCGATATCGGTTTCCAGCAGGAAGCGTCCGCTGACCCAGCCGATTTCGGGTTCCTCTTTGACATCCTCCAGTTTTCCGGCAGCGGATGCGGCAAGTTTTTCCAGGAAGTCATCCGGCAGCGGCGCGGACAACGGACAAATTGTAAGGGCTATGCTTCCATGATCGAAGGGCATTTCAAATCTCCTGACTCATCTTAGATTTCGATTGACAACAATAGTATACCATATTTCCCGGATTCTGCAACCGGATCCGGGAAATTTTCATTTCAGCGATGTTCGGGAAAAAGCGGATTACTGTTTTTTCCGCCATTCGCCGTTCTCCATGAGATATTCGCCGGTTTTGGCGCGTTCGGCAAAGCGGATCGCGGCGCGGGCGGCGATGACTTCACGGGTCTGATTGTTCTTCTCGGCGATCATTTTATAGAGCTGGCGACGGTCGCGGTTCTCCTCCCGGACCACGGATTCCTGCTCCTTCTTTGTCGTTACAAACGCAAGCATTCCGTTGGAATTTTCTCCGACGATCCCGCGTGTTTTAAGATCGGCAATCACCTCTTTTCTTGCCTTGTATCTCCGGATCATCGCCTCGCGGGAGTAATCGACCTCTCCCTGCTTCCGCGGTGCGAGGTTCTTTTCCGGATCAATCCCGGTATTTTTCTCCGAATCAAAATAATTATCCAGTTCCTTATCCACTTTGAGATTCACATCCAGAGTAATATGCACCGGCTTCACCTCCACGGGTTTTACATCGACCGTGTGGGAGAAACATCCCGTCAAAGCCGCCGCGGCAAGCGCGGACACCGTTGCAATCAAATTTCTGCTCTTCATAAACCGCCTCCTGAAAGTTTCTTTATGTTGTTAATGATGTTCAATACATTTGCAAGGGGAAGATTGAAATTGATATCCAGACGCACTCCGGCAAACTCCGTCAGAGTGTTGATCTGCACCAGTTCTCCTCCATCGTAACGGTAGGGAAGCGGATGCGAAGGCCGCCCGCTGATCTTCATCTGAAGCGTCAGGATATCACTCTTGCTGGTCAGATTCAGCTTTGCCCAGTCGTAGGAGAAATCCTTCAGGACATCCTGAGAGAATTTCAGCTGGGCGTACTGCGGAATATTCTGCGGAACTCCCGCCGTAAGATACTCCGTATTCGAAAGTTTCAGAGAACCGGTCACCCCTGGAGTGGAATTCAGGAACCCGTCGTGAAACACGATGTTCCCCGGAGAAATGGTCACGGGAAGAGTTCCGTTCAATGTCCCCTCTCCGACCGCGGCCTTCTGTCCCAGCTGATTCAGGATCTCGCTCAGATTCAGGCGATCGCAGTGGAGAACCAGTTCACAGGATTTTTTCGAAAAATCGAATCGAGTGAACTCCATGCGGACCACACCGGACGCCCAGCCGGCCTTGACGGCTTCCACCGCCCATACCGTCGGCGATTCCATCCGGTAGAACAGGAGAAAATCACGCACATCGATCCCTCCGAATCGAATCCGGTTCACCGAAGCCTTCAATCCGGGAGAACTCCGCAAGGCCGGAAGCGAAGGCAGTTCAAACTCAAGATTGACTCCCTCCAGAGAGAGCTCCTGCGCAGGATCCTTCACCGATGCTCCGGAAATAGACAAACGCACCGCTCCTTCTCCGGCTCGTCCGGATGCAAACTCATATCCTCCCGAAGCCCCGACTTTTCCCGTCACTTTCAGATTGGCCAGTTCCCCACCCATCTTCCGGAAATCCAGCGCAGGAATTTCCGTCTCCGGCAGAACAAACGTGTTCCGGGAAAGATATCTTCCGTTGTCGTATTCATTTTCCGAACGGAAACGGATTCCGATCCCCGGATATTCCGGCATCGTTACCATTCCGGATATTTCTGCACGATCCGTCAACAGCGTATTGCTCAACTCGATTCTGGTTTTTGCCTGCACTTTTGCCATCAGGCGGTCCTTCCAGGAGATGGAATCGACTGTGATGGAGCCTTCCTCCCGTCCTCCGCGCCGGAACGGCACGGAAAAAACGATATCCTTTGCAGTAACCGAAGATGCCGGGTCCTCCACGGAAGCAATATTTCCGGCAAGAGTTCCCGAAAGCACGCCATTCTCATGCAGGGCAGAAAGCGCCAGTTCACGAATCAATGCCTTTTTTCCGGAACAGTCGATTCCGATGCCATTCAGAGTCAGACGGGCGGTCTGCCGTTCCGGAGAGCCCTTCAACTGGAGTGCCAGCGCATCCAGACGTCCCTGAATCCCCTTCCAGGAGAGTTCGCACGCCTTTCCTTCCGCAGTCCGGATGGAAACTTCTGCGGTTTTCGCTGCGGGATCCCCTGCGGCGGAAAAGAGGAAATCGAATTGCCGGCGTTCCGCTCCGGTCACCTCCAGAGTGGTCTTCCCGGAAAGGGAATGATCGGAAAGCTCAAACTCGGTTGCCGTACGACTGAGCTGAAAGAGATCGGCGACCTTCAGATTTTCCAGAATCACGGCTCCTTTTTTCCCGTTGAATTCCAGATTGAACAAAAAGAGATCCGAAGAGATGTGCCGTCCGCCGACCAGTGCGGAAAAATTCCGTATTTTCCAGCGGGAATCTATTTTTTTCACGACACCGGTTCCATAATTGAAATCCGCGAGGAGCTCTGCGGTCAGATCTCCCTGAAGTCCGACCTCATTTGCGTACAGATCCAGCGGATGAGGCAGATTGCTCAGGACGGCATCGCGAATCCGGACAGCGGCACGAACCGACTTCTGTTCCAAATCCACGGAAGCCTCTCGAATCACAATAGTCTGCCCGTTCAAATGAATCCGGCCTTTGACAAGGAGTTTTTTCCATCCGGATCCCTCCTGACGGATTGTCATGGTAACCGGCACATACAGAGATTTCCGTCCGTAGCGCAGATTCAGCGCCCCGTTTTCGATCCGGATAAATCCGAGATCCGGCACATTTGCGGCAGGAGATGCGGCATTTTTTTTCTGCTGTTCCTCTTTTTCCTGCTGAACCGATTCAAAAATTTCTGTCAGAGGGAACACGACGTTTCCGTTTTCCACCGAAGCGGGAATCGTAGCCCCCGTGATCGTAATCCCCTCGATTCTCCCCCGCAGAAGCGCAAACGGCGTATAGGAAATCCGGCAGTGCGGCAGAGACAATACGGAACGGAATCTTCCATTCGGCATTTTCTGACGCGCATTCACTGCGGCATTTGCGGAAAAGGGCGTAATCTGCGAAATATTGCAGACAATATATCCCCCGGCGGCCGAATGCTTCAGGATCCGGTTGACGGCAAGCTCCACCATCGAGGGCAGAAGCAGCACTACTGCAAGGGCAAGGGCAAGCAGAATACTCAGAATCAGAAAGAATCCAGCTCTGGAGAATCTGCGTTTTTTCCTGTTTGTTTCGATCTTATCCATAAAAACTTCCATTTCCGCACAATGGTAATTTACACCGGAATCGGATTCTTTCCAGTGTCATTGTACTCCACGGTTTTCACGATCTGCCATTTGGAGTCATCACCGCGGTAAAGGAGTCTGCCGGTATCGGACTCGGCGAACCGGCCGGCGGCGAAATCCGCGACGACCTCGGGAAAGAGGGTCCAGTCGCCGTTGACCTTCAAATTTTCCAGATTTCGTTCTGCCGTCTCTGCCAGCAGGGACTCGGAAGCGGCAAGGGAGTCCGGAGTCGCGCCCGGTGGAAGCAGAACCGG
The DNA here is from genome assembly GCA_905197955.1 of uncultured Lentisphaeria bacterium. Classification (GTDB taxonomy): domain Bacteria; phylum Verrucomicrobiota; class Lentisphaeria; order Victivallales; family UBA1829; genus UBA1829. Next base: position 70,052 of record CAJKAR010000025.1, read on the forward strand.
CACACGACGGGAGATTCCCAGCACATGTCCGTTATCCATCTCCTTTGCACCGGGGGTGAACGGAGTGGCAATAATGACGCTGCTTCTGAGGAAGCGATGTCCGGCAAGCAGAGCTGTTCGGACGGGCACGTTATGCAGGCCGACCAGCAGACGGCATCCATCCTTTTCCACGGTCAGATCGCCCGGATGAATATTCAGACAGGGGAAATCTGCCACGAGATTCGTCAGAGGAATGAATCCGGCAAGGATTCCGAAATCCGGGCGCAGATGAGCGAGTTTCCGTCGAAGGGCCTCGGTCCAGAGCTGACGGACGGCAAATCCTTTTTCCGTCGCAATGGAAATTTTCTGAAGTCCGTGCTTCTCGTAAAAACGGAAGATATCCTCCTCGATCAGTTCGAGTCCATATTTTTCTGCAATCTGGCGGGCATTGCTAGTTCCGGGACGATCCGTCACCACCGCACAGCAACTCCAGGCCACCCCGCAGGAAGGCGATTCCAGCAATTTTTCCGCATTGCTGCCGCTGCCGCTGAGAAAAATAACCGCCCGCGGAAGCGAACTTTTTATAAAAACTTTGCGATCCATCGATTCTCCGATTTGAAATTTCCTGATTTGATGTATAAAATACATAGTGTTTGCATTTAGACAAGTTTTTTTCATCAAAAATAAAAGAAGAAATTTCAATACGGAGAAAATACAGATGCTGAAAAACATATTTGGAAAGGTGCTCACAGCACTTCTGATCTCGACGGGACTGGCGACTCCGGTCATCGTCCATGCGGGAGCATGGGATGGCGGAGACTGGCCGAAACAGGTGGAAGGCCGGGTCATTGACTATCTTGTTATCACAGCGAACTACGAGAGTCCCCGCGCGCTGGCAATGGCGATTCAGGATGTGACGCGCAATCCGATTCTTCTGCTTCCGGCGGCCAATGCGGCGGAGCCGTCGATCTTCCTGATCCTGCCGGATGGCAAGGCTCCCGCCAAAGTGGATCCGGATCAGCTTTCCGCGTTTATCTCCGGACTGAATCCGAAACGGATCATTGTCATCGGCAACTCTGCGGTCGTTCCCGATGAATACCGCCTGGCAATCAACAAGAAGTATGAGGTCATCAATATTGACAGCCAGAGCTGGGTGCTGAATGCAATCACGGCCTCCAATCTTTTCAACACGAACAAGATCGAAAAACAGTTCGAGAAGAACCGTACCGCCGCAAAGCAGACAGCGGAAGCACCTGCTGATAAAAAATCCGGCGAATCTGAAAAATCTGAGAAATCCGACTCCTCAACGGAACAGTCAACCGCGGAGAAAAAATGAATATTCTTTACCGTCTCACCCAGAATACGTTCCGGGAATGCGTCCGGGAACCGGTTTTCTATCTTCTTCAGCTTGTAGGGCTTGTTCTGATCGGGATTCTTCCGATGTTCTCGATGTTTGTCTTCCGCGAGCAGATTAAACTTGTAGTTGACAGTTCCATGGCAACCACAATGGTTCTTGGCCTGATTGCCGCCGCGCTCTGTTCCAGTCATACGATCACACGGGAGATGCGCAACGGGACCGTGCTTCTTCTGCTTTCGAAACCGGTGCCGCGTTACACGTTTATTGTAGCGAAGCTCATTGGAGTCACCATGGCGCTGACGGTATTCACGTTTGCTCTGATTGCCGCCTCCTTTGTTGCGGTTATGATTGCGCGTGACCAGTTTCAGCTGGACTTTACGGCGATGGCGTTTTATTACGGACTGCTTCTGGTCTGCATGGCATTGGCCGGAGCGCTGAATTACTTGAAAAACGTTCCGTTCACCTCTGCCTCGACATTCATTCTTGCGGTGGCTCTGCCGATTTTTGCGATCATTCTGTTTGCGGTCCGCGGAGCGCCCGATGATGAAGGATTCATTCCGCCGCTTCAGTTTGTTTCGGCGCTGGTTCTGCTGTTTCCGGCGATCTGGATCATGGGAGCGATCTCGGCTGCGCTGGCGACCCGGTTTGGAATTGTTGCGAATCTGACCGCATGTTCGATTCTGTTTTTCCTTGGTCTTGTCTCCAAATATGTTGCGATGAAGTGGCTGGGAGGCGGAACCGCCGGAGATCTGATTTCCGCTCTGCTGCCGAACTGGCAGTATTTCTGGATGGCGGATGCTTTGGCATCCCATACACAGATTCCTGTGAAATATCTGGGATGGTCTCTGGTATATACGATTCTGTACTGCGGGTTCTGGTCCGTCTGGGCGATGGCGCTCTTCCATGAGCGCGAAGTGGCGAAAGACGCGATCAACTGACAACGGATTTGCTCAATATGTCCGGGTTGCTTATTCCCGCTTCAGATCCGCGTTTTTCCTACTCGGATTATCAAATTCTCCAGAGGAACGGACAGCGTGTCGGCTTCACGAGGACGATTCCGAATGACCGGAAGTACAATCTGGATTCTCCGGGAGCGCGGATGCGATTCCGCTGCAATGCGGAAACGATTGTCGTTGAACTTCTTTACAAGGAACGCATCCATCCGCAGCGTTCACAGAACTCCATCGGAACGTGGTTCGTGGATGGGAAAAGCAGCGAACACTGGAATTTTGAGCGCTCGAAACGTGATGGGTGTGGAAATGAGCGTATTGCGGTCCGTCTGCCTGCCGACGGCAGAATGCATACCTACGAATTGATTCTGCCGTATGGCGATATCGTGGAGCTTCATTCCGCGACAGTGAATCCGGATGCCGAATTTGAAACGCCCCCGCCCCGGCCCCCTGTCCGATGTGTCTTTTTCGGAGATTCCATCACGCAGGGATTCTGTGCGAGCCGTATTGACAGGACCTTTCCTTTTCTGATCGGGGAACTTCTGGATTATGAAGTCATCAACATGGGCATTGCCGGAATTGGTCTGAATCCGGGAACCGCAAAAATTCTCGGGGGGATCCCAATGGACCGAATGGTTGTGGAAATCGGAGCAAATGACTGGAAAGACGGGATGCTTCCGGAGGAGTTTCGCAAAAATATGGAAAAGTTTCTTCATGATTTCCGGTCCTTCCAGCCGGAGACGCCCATCTGGTGGATCACACCGCCCTGGATCTCTCCGAAATGGAAGGTCAAAACCATGCGATACGAACTGGATCTCTATCGGAACATTCAACGGGATGTGGTGGAGAAAAGAAATGATCCGAACCTGCATATCGTTGATGGATTGGAACTGATTGATCATGACATTCGTTTTTACGATCAGGTCCCTGTTCATCCTGTCGATGCCGGTTATGAACAGATGGCCGAACGTCTAGCCATTCATCTTTCCTCTTGCTGAAGATTTCGTGCTCCGCACGACCAGCGTCTCGCCGCTGGACCGCGACAAGGACACTGTC